>JAUIHG010000157.1 GCA_030432405.1 Bacteroidia bacterium
TGGACCACCGCTACGAATTCCTGAGCGGCGCGCTGATTCCCAACCGGCCCTACTTCTTTGAACTTTCAGGCCCCGGTGGGCGGGCACAGGCCTTTGCGCCCCTCGTCAGTCCACCGCCGCTCACCTGGACGCATTTTGCGGTTTCGTTGGACGCCGCTTCCTGGACCATGGTCTGGGGAGATTGGAACGCCCTGTTGGACAACGTGACCGGCCTGCGCATGATGGCCGAATACGTGGACGGCGACGAGCGCAACCAGTTTGACAACGTACGCCTGGACATCACGCCCGTGCCGCAGGTGCAGGACGCCTTCCAGTGCACCGACTTTGAAACCGGCAGCTTTGAAGGTTGGACCTTCGAAGGCACCAATGGGACGGTTTCGCCCGGTCAGGGCAATCCCGGAACCGCCATCCGCGCGCAGGATATATTGGGTCCCGGGAGCCGCGGCATAGCCCCCAATGCGTTTTGGGGCGACTGGACCGCGCTGGATGGCAGTGGCTTGATTGGCTACGACGTGCGGATTGCCTCCGGGACCAATGTTGGCGCAAATGCCGGCAACAATGCCATCATCATCAGCGGCCCCGGTGGCGAAGCGCGGTTGAACGTGCCCAAGTCCGTGATCGATTCGGCCGTCGGCGGATGGAGCCGCGTGGAATCCGTGATCGATTCAGCCAACTGGACAGTAACCAGCGGTTCCTGGGACAGCCTGCTGCAAAACGTCAACCGCATCAACATCCGTCTGGAGTTCATCAACGGCAGCGAGCAGGTCTACTTCGACAATTTCTGCCTGGGCAACCCCTGCACGGCCACGCCCGCCGGGCTGACGGATTCGGTCAACTCAACCGGAGCCTACCTGTCCTGGGACAGCCAGAAAAACCAGGGCGCCATCGGCTACCGCGTCGGCGGCAAGCCGGAAGGGGCAGGCGGCTTTTCCTTCCGCAAAGTCGTGGAACCGAACACCAGCTTTTTTGTGCCGCAGTCCCGCCTGATGCCCGACACTACCTACCTCTGGGTGGTGGAAGCCGTTTGCACCCCTGAAGGATCCCTGCGCACGGATCGGGCCATGGATTCCTTTGCGACCCCTGCGGCTCCGGCCTTGCGCCAACTGGATTACATCGGTCGGGTTTTCCCGAATCCTACCACCGGTGTGCTCCGCATCCAGCACCCCGGATGGAGCGCCATGGTGCTTTATGATGGCCAGGGGCGCCGTGTCCGGCGAATGCCGGCTGGAACCAAAGCCCTGGACCTGGACCTCAGCGGCCTTGCCGGCGGGGTCTACTGGCTGAAACTCCAGAGCCTGGAAGGCCGGACGGAACTGCATCCAATTCAGCTGCAATAGGCTTGCTGCTCAGGCACTTGCACTGATTCTTGCGCCTGTTGAAGGGTTATCTTTCTTAGCCTTTTCAGGCGGAATTGAGGAGACCATGCCCTACCTTGAGGGCATACCTAGCGGTATTCTCACGAACAAAATCCACATGAAAACGCTGTACTCAGCGGCCCTGGCCTGTTTGGCCCTGGCCACAGGACCCGTGTGCGCACAGGTCCTTTCCACTTTTGACGCCGACACTGAAGGCTGGTTTGTCGAAGGCGACGGCGACGCCTCCTGGTCTTCCGGCATCGGCCTTCCGGCCGGCAGCCTCCAGGTCAACGACGATGCCACCGGCGACCTGAACATCCTCTATGCGCCACCGGCTTTCCTGGGCGATTGGTCCGCGGCCACGGCCCTGGATTCCCTGGCTTGCGACCACCGTTTTGACCGCTTCTCAGGGACCATTTTTGCCGACCGGGCCTATTTCTACGAGATCTCCGGTCCAGGAGGACGCGCCCGCGCATTGGTGCCGGTGCTCACCCAGCCGGAGTTGGCCTGGGAACACCGGGCTGTGGCCCTGGTGGAATCGGATTGGATGCTGGACGAAGGCACCTGGAATGCCCTGATCGCCAATGTGACCAGCCTGAGCATCGTGGCAGAATACGTGGACGGCGACGAAGTGAACCACTTCGACAACTTCCGCCTGGACATCAGTCCGGTGCGTACGCCACAGGACGCCTTCCAATGTTCGGATTTTGAACTGAACACCTTCGAAGGCTGGACTTTTGAAGGGGCTTCCGGCAGCGTTTCGCCCGGCCAGGGCAACCCGGGCACGGCGCTGCGCATTTCCGACATCGGCGGTCCCATCAGCCGAGGCATTGCGCCGCCCGCCTTTTGGGGCGATTGGACGCCTTTGGACGGCAACGGCCTCATCGGTTACGACGTCCGGGTGTCCTCCGGCAGCAATATCCTGACCAACGTCGATACCCAGGCCATCATCATCAGCGGTCCTTTCGGCAGCGCCGAATTGAGCATTGACCCCAGCGTGGTGGATTCGGCCATCGGCCAGTGGAGCCGCATCGAATCGCGGATCGACGAGGCGCTTTGGACCGTCACGAGCGGCACCTGGGATTCCCTGCTGATGGACATCAACCGCATCGACATCCGCCTGGAATTCATCAACGGCATTGAAACGGTCTACTTCGACAATTTCTGCCTGGGCAATCCCTGTACGGCCACGCCCACGGGCCTCACGGATTCGGTCAATACGAGCGGTGTCCTCCTGTCCTGGGACAGCCAGAAAAACCAGGGCGCCATCGGCTACCGCGTGGGCGGCAAACCGGAAGGGGCCAGTGGCTTTTCCTTCCGGAAAGTAGTGGAGCCGAATACGAGCTTCTTTGTGCCGCAGTCCCGCCTGTTGCCGGACACGACCTACATCTGGGTGTTGGAAGCCGTGTGCACTACCGACGGTTCCGTACGCACGGACCGCGCTGCGGACAGCTTTGCAACCCCCGCTCTTCCGGCCGCGCGCATGGCCGGACTGCAGGCCACCTTGGCGCCCAACCCCACCACCGGCCCACTGCGGGTGGAACTGGAAGCCTGGACGGACATGGTGGTGCTGGACGGCCAGGGCCGCCGCGTGCGCCGATTTGCCGCCGGTCGCGATCAGGCCGTGCTCGACCTCAGCGGACTGGCTCCCGGCTTGTACTGGCTGCAGGTGCGCAATGCCGAAGGTGCGGCGGGCCTGCATCCCGTGCAGGTGCTGACGCGCTGAGCATAAGCCCATGCGGTGGACTCCGCCGCATAGCCAGAGGACGTAGCTTCAAGGCATGGTATTTTCTCCTGTCTTGAGGCTGCGTCTTTTTTTATTTGCGTTTTCGGGTTTTGCGCTATTGGCCGCTTGTGTTTCGCCGGCCGGCGAAAACGAAACCCAAACTTCGGGTGCCAGCTACGCGGGCAAGGCCGAGCGCCCTGCGGACGGCAATTACCCCCTCCCCCGGGCCACTACCCTGTGCGAAGGCCTGGACGTGCCCTGGGGCATGGACCTGCTGCCTTCCGGCGACTTGCTGATCACCGAACGGCCCGGGCACCTGACCTGGATCAACACGGCCGACGGCAGCAAAAAGACCGTTTTGGAACGTTCGGTTTTGAACCGTGGGGAAGGTGGTTTGCTCGGCCTGGCCGTGCATCCCGAATTTGAAAACAACGGCTGGATTTACCTCTACGAAACCAGCCGGGACGGCAACCGGATTGTGCGGCTTCGCGCGGAACCGCGCACGCTGAAAGCCGGGCAGGCCCCGGAGCGCTTTACCGAAGAACGCAGCCTGGACAACATCCCCCACGCACGCTTCCACGACGGGGGCATCCTGCGTTTTGGACCGGACGGTCTTTTGTACGCCGGGACCGGCGATGCGCGGCAACCCGAACTGGCCTCCGACACCAGCTCGGACGCGGGCAAGATCCTGCGCATGACCGCCGAGCTGGAGCCCGCGCCCGGCAACCCTTTTCCCGACCACGGCCGTGGCCTGGTCTACAGCATGGGCCACCGCAATGTGCAGGGCCTGGCCTGGGATGCGGAGGGCGGCCTTTGGGCGGCCGAACACGGCCCTTCGGGCGAAATCAACGGCTGGTGCTGCCACGACGAACTCAACCGCATCCGGCCCGGAGCCCACTATGGTTGGCCCCACGTCATCGGCGACCAGACCAAGCAAGGCACCATCCCGCCCTACCGCCACAGCGGCAGCGACACCTGGGCACCCGGGGGCTGCGCGGTGCTCGGCCCGGCCTGGGGCGGCTATGCCGGTTCGGTGGTCGTGGCAGGGCTGCGGGGCAATGCGCTGTACCGCTTCGCCGGAAACGGCGATCCGTCTGGCAAGGAGGACGCCGCCACGGACGGCCAGGCCTGGTTCAAGGACCGCTATGGCCGGTTGCGGAATGTGCTCGTGGCCGCCGATGGCCAGGCCCTCTACCTGACCACAAGCAACCGGGACGGGCGCGGCAGGCCGCGCGAAGGCGACGACCGCATCCTGGTCCTGCGCCCATCGGCTGGGCCTTAAGCGGCACACGGCGTAGTTTTGCCGCTTGCCGCGCGGTGTTCGTCCGATAGGACACCGCGTGCATTCATCCGATACACGCCATGTTGAATTTGATCCTGTTCGGCCCTCCGGGCTCCGGCAAAGGCACACAAGCCGCCCGCATTGCCGAACGCTACAGCCTGCTGCACCTGTCCACCGGCGACATGCTGCGGGAAGAATTGCGCAACGAAAGCGCCCTGGGCAAGGAAGCCAAGCGCTTCATCGACGGCGGCCACCTGGTGCCCGATGAAGTGATCATCGGCATGATCTCCGACAAGATCGACGCCACCTCCGAGGAGGTGGACGGCTACCTGTTCGACGGTTTCCCGCGCACCCAGGCCCAGGCCGAAGCTTTGGACAAGCTCCTGGAACTCAAGGGCACGCGCATCGACGGCCTGCTGGCTTTGGAGGTCTCCGAAGACGAAATCACCCAGCGCATCCTCAAGCGGGGCGAAAGCTCCGGCCGCAGCGACGACCGCGACCCGGACATCATCCGCAACCGCTTCCGCGTCTACCTGGAGGAAACCGCGCCGGTGGCCGAGCACTACGAACAGCAGGACAAGGTCATCCGCCTGCCCGGCGAAGGCTCCATCGACACCATCTTCGAGAGCCTCTGCAGCGCCATCGACAAGCTGGAAGACTGAGGCCGCAGCGCTCAGTTTGAGCCGGACGCTTGAGGCCATGAGGGATCAGCCGCGACGGCGACCCCCAACCCGATCCAGAACCCAGCCCCGCCAGCCGTGGAGAAGAACTTCATCGACTACGTCAAGATCTTCTGCCGCTCCGGCAAAGGGGGCCAGGGGAGCGCGCATTTCCTGCGCGACCGCAGCAATCCGCGCGGCGGTCCGGATGGCGGCGATGGCGGCCGCGGCGGGCACATCATCCTGCAGGCCAACGCCCAGCGCTGGACCCTCCTGCCGCTCAAATACCGCAAGCACGTGTTCGCCGGAGACGGCGGCGCGGGTTCCCGCAACAACCGGCACGGGGCCGATGGCGAGGACGTGGTGCTGGAAGTGCCGCTGGGCACGGTGGCCAAAATCGCCGAGACCGGCGAAATCCTGGCGGAACTGACCGAGGACGGCGAGCGCTTCGAGCTGGTCAGCGGCGGCCGCGGCGGACTGGGCAACAGCCACTTCAAGTCCTCCACCAACCAGGCGCCGCGTTACGCCCAGCCGGGCGAACCCAGCTCGGAAGACTGGTACATCCTGGAACTCAAGGTGCTGGCCGACGTGGGTCTGGTGGGCTTCCCGAACGCCGGCAAGTCCACGCTGCTGGCCGCCATCAGCGCCGCCAAACCCAAGGTGGCCAGCTACGCCTTCACCACCCTGGTGCCCAACCTGGGCATCGTTTCGGCCCGCGAGGACCGCTCCTTTGTCATGGCCGACATCCCGGGCATCATCGAGGGCGCGCACGAGGGCAAAGGCCTGGGCCACCGCTTTTTGCGCCACATCGAGCGCAACGCGGTGCTGCTGTTTTTGATCCCGGCGGACGCCGAAGACCACGCCGAACAACACCGCATCCTGCTCGGCGAACTCGAGGCCTACAACCCGGCCCTGCTGGCCAAGGAGCGCATCCTGGGCATCTCCAAGGCCGACCTGCTGGACGCCGAATTGCGCGCCGAGGTTGCCGAAGAACTGCCCACGGACGTGCAAACCCTGTTTTTTTCCGCCGTGACCGGCGAAGGCCTCCAGCCCCTCAAAGACCTGCTCTGGCAGTGCATCAGCGCCGATCTGCTCGAGCGCACCGAGCAGCCGCGCAGCCCCTTTGAGCTGGACCCGGATGCGCCCGAAGCCCACGAAGGCGGCACGGATGCAGAAGGCTGGACCGGGGGTGAGGCCGGACATCCGGACGCGCCATGAGCGGTTTAGCAGAAACCGCCAGCAGCGGCAAAACCCCGCTGGACTACGGCATCCTGCTCGTCCTCAGCAGCATCTGGGGCTCGGCCTTCATCCTCTACAAGGAAGCCCTGACCGTATTGACATGGCCCCAGGTGGGCCTGATCCGCGTGCTGCTCTCCGCCCTCTTCCTCATGCCCCTGGCGCCAAAGCATTTCCGCAAGGTGCCCAAGGGCGCCTGGGGCAACCTGGCCGCCGCCGGGCTCTTTGGCAGCGGACTGCCGCCCTTCCTCTTTGCCCTGGCGCAAACCCAGCTGGACTCCGGCATCACCGGCATCCTCAATACCCTCACGCCGGTCTTCACCCTGCTGCTGGGCTTCCTGTTTTTCCAGCTCAAGGTGGGGCCATGGCGGGTCGCGGAGCTGGTCATCGGCCTAGCCGGCGCGGTGGCCATCGTGGCCACGGAAGCCTACGGCGCGCCCGGTGCCGGGCTGTCGGAGGGGCCTTCGCGGGGCGGCTTTTTTGCCGTGTTCGCCCTTTTGGGCACGGTCTGCTACGGCATTGCCACCAACCTGATCAAGGCGCGCCTGCATAGGGGCGGTCAAACGAGAGTTTAAAATGTAGCAAAGGGTGTACAGTACTAAAGTGCTGAGGAGCAGCGTCTTAGCTCATATCACAAATATTTCTGGGTCAAACGAACGGGGTAAGAATGCAGCTATTCCATGTTCATAATGTTAACTGCGGAAAGCCTTAAGTATTGAATAAGAGCAAGATGTAGTTTCTGTTAATCAATCCTGCTCAAAATTACCTCCCTCGTTACCTCCCTCATTACCTCCCTCGCGGCTTACAGTTCATCGTAACTTTTTCAATCGCTGTATCTCCACTTCAATCAAATCGATCCTGTTGTTCATTATCTCAACTTCTTCGGGAGTGTAGGTCGGGTGGCGCTCTAACGAATCCGTGATTTTGTATGTCACAAACCAAAGCTGATTCAGCTCTTCAAGTGGCAGTCTGATTGCTGCGTATGAACTGTTGTCGCTTCGCAGCTCTATACTGTTGCCAGTTATAGGTCCTTGCAAACGCTTGACCAGGATGCTGTCCCTGGTCACGACAACGTACACGCCGTTCCTTTTTGGCAGGTCAGAGCTTGATGCAGGAAGCTCTGATATTACTACATCACCACTTTGAAGAGTCGGGTGCATGCTGTCTCCGTATACCTCGAATGCGCAAAATGTCCCATTATGAAACTGAGGGCCGGGCAAGTGAATTTCAGGAAGGGCCGTGACGAATTCAGGTTCTTGAAAATGGTTCACGTATCCTGCTGCTGCCTTTGTCCCAACTAGAGGGATTCCTGGCTTGGTGTGCCTAGTCCTACCACCGAACGCATTTGATACTTCTATATCAGAGTAAAAGTACTCTGGTGTGACCCCAAGCTCATTTATGAGTTGGTGGATCATTGCGGCACTGATATTCTGCCTTTGTCCCAAAATTTCTGTGATCGTTTGTGGCTTTACTCCAATGGCCTTAGCAAGCTCCGACTTGCTCTTGAATGTTTGATTATCAATTAAATAGCCGAAAAGCTTAATAGCTTTTTGGTTGATGTCCTGATGGATTTGCCTTTGGATGTCCACAGAAAAATCTTGGATGGGGTTGCACTATCACAGAATTTTTGTGATTATTGCTGCATCCAATCACCGCAAGGTAGCCAAAAACATGACTGACCTGAAACGCATCGAGTACCTGAGGGGCCTGCACGGCAAGCTGGAGATGGGCGATCAGAAGCGCATAAGCC
>JAUIHG010000158.1 GCA_030432405.1 Bacteroidia bacterium
ATCGCGCGGATTGTCGATGGCCTGACCAAGGTGAATTCGGTGTTTGACCTCACCAGCACGGTGCAGGTGGAGACCTTCCGCAAGCTGCTGCTCTCCCTGGCCGATGATGTGCGCGTGATCCTCATCAAGATCAGCGACCGGCTGCACAACATGCGGACCATGGATTCCATGCCGCGGGACAAGCAGCTCAAGATTGCCTCGGAAACGCAATACCTCTATGCGCCGCTGGCCCACCGGCTCGGTTTTTACGTGATCAAATCCGAATTGGAGGATTTGGCCATGAAATACCGGGAAACGGAAACCTACGAGGACATCCGGCGCAAACTCAACGCCACCCGGCGTGAACGGACCCGCTACATCAACGAGTTCATCAAGCCGATTTCGGCGATGCTCGAAAAAGAAAATATCCAGGCCAACGTGTTCGGCCGTCCAAAGGCCATTTCCGGCATTTGGAACAAAATGAAAAAAAAGAACGTCCAGTTCGAGCAGGTCTACGACATTTTTGCCATTCGGATTGTCATCGACAACCGCTACAAAAACGAAAAATCCATTTGCTGGAAAGTGTACTCGATCGTCACTGATTTCTACCAGCCCAATCCCGACCGCCTGCGCGACTGGATCTCCTCGCCAAAATCAAACGGATACGAAAGCCTGCACACCACCGTCATGGGCCCAAAAGGCCGCTGGGTGGAGGTGCAGATCCGCACTGAGCGGATGGACGAAATTGCCGAAAAGGGCTTTGCTGCCCACTGGAAATACAAGGAAGGCACCGCTGACCAGGCCCTGGACCGCTGGCTGCGGGACATCCGGGAACTCATGAAAAATCCGAGCTCCAATGCCCTGGATTTTCTGGACGAGTTCCGAATGAACCTCTACACCAATGAGATCTATGTGTTCACGCCCAAGGGCGATCTGAAAATCCTGCGTTCGGATGCCACTGCACTGGACTTTGCCTTTGCCATCCACACCGACATCGGCGTTCAAACCATCGGAGCCAAGGTCAACCACAAACTGGTGCCACTCTCCCACCAATTGAGCAACGGCGCTCAGGTGGAAATCATTACCTCCAAAAAACAAAAACCGAACGAGGACTGGCTCAACTTCCTGGTCACCTCCAAAGCGCGAGGGGCCACCAAGTCTGCACTGAAAGTCGAAAAAAAGAACACCGCAGAAGACGGGAAGGACATGCTCAAGCGCAAATTCAAATCGCTGGGCATTGTCTACAACGAGCACAACATCAACTTCCTGCTCAAATTCTTCCGCCAACCCACCGCCATGGAATTGTTTTTTGCCGTGGCCACCAAGCACCTCAAGTTGGCGGATTTCAAACAGTTCCCCGTTGAAAACGGCATGCTCCAGGAGCCCGTCAAGGAACAACCGGAGGTGCGCAAAGCCGTGCGCGAACGCGCCAAAAAGAAAGCCAAAAAGGACCACGATCTGCTCCTGTTCGAAGACATGGACGGGTCCATGAAGTACCAGTTTGCCCACTGTTGCAATCCCATCATCGGGGACGACGTGTTTGGCTTCATCACGGTGGATGGCGTGGTCAAAATCCACCGCACCAATTGCCCGAACGCCGTCAACCTGATGAGCAAATACGGCTACCGGATTGTCAAGACCCGATGGACCCGAAGCAACGACCAGCCCATCCCGGTATCGATCGACGTGCGCGGCTTTGACGGCATGGGCCTCATCCAGGCCATCACCGCCGTGATCTCCGGCAAGCACAAGATCAACATGAAGTCGATCAATGTGGGCGCCAATGAAGGCGTCTTTGAAGGCCGCATCGGCCTGGCGGTCAGCAGCGTGGACCAACTGCGCGAGCTGCTGCATGAGCTCCAGGAAGTGGAAGGGGTCATTTCCGTGGAGCGGGTCGAATGGGCCACCGATGTGGAGTGAGTGCCTTCGCCGGAGGCGAACAGAAAATAGCGCCGGAGGCGAACCGACCATAGCGCCGGGGGCGGTTCCCATGAGCTTGCCGGGGGCGGAGGATCTATATATATGCACACAGGAAACCATTTGCCCGGCTCAAGCGTAGGGTATAAAAGGCTGTGGTTCTGGGCGTGAATCCCGCATTGCGGCCTGCGCACATCGAAATCCCGGCAAGGTCCCAATCGCTTGTCCCCGGTCCTATCTTTGAACGACGGCAAGCACCTGTCCTCCCCACCTCCTGCTTCCCATCCCATGGAATACCAGATCGAAAAGCTCGACGACATTCTGTTGCTCACCCTGAACGGTCGCCTCCTCGGCGAACACCAAACCCTCCCCCTGCTGGAGGAAATGGACGAACAGATTGCCCTGGGATACGTGCACATCGCCATCGACGTGCAGGGGCTGGACTACATCAACAGCAATGGCCTCAACTTCCTGTTGACCCTGTTGACCAAATCGCGCAAGAAGGACGGTGAGGTCCTGCTCTGCTGCCTGAGCGAAAAGATCCAGGACATCCTGATCTCCACCAAGCTCAAGGCTTTTTTCAGCGTAGCCGAAGACCGCCAGGCGGCCATCGACCACTTCCGGCAGGAAGAGCCGACGTCCTGAAACGTTCCCCGAACGGGAGCCCTCCCCTTTTCTCGGTCAATATCCATGCTCGCGTAAGCGGACGCCGCGCCAAGGCCCTAACTTGGTCCTTTGGACCGTTGGTCCACGCTGCACCAAACTCCGCTTATGCACGCTGATGTGTTGCTCGGCCTCCAGTGGGGGGACGAGGGCAAAGGAAAGGTGGTCGATTACCTGGCCGCCAACTACGACATGGTCGCCCGCTTCCAGGGCGGGCCCAACGCCGGCCATACCCTCATCCTGGAGGGCGGCCAGAAATACGTCCTGCACACCATTCCCTCCGGCATCTTTTTTCCGGAATGCCGCAACCTGATCGGCAACGGCGTGGTCGTGGATCCACTGACCCTGGAACAGGAAATCCAGAAGCTGGAACAGGCCGGGTTGAACCTCAACCACAACCTGTTCATCGCGCGCAAGGCACACCTGATCCTGCCCACACACAAAATCCTGGACGCCGCCTCCGAGGAGGCGAAGGGCAGCGCCAAAATTGGCTCCACGCTCAAAGGCATTGGCCCGACCTATATGGACAAAACAGGCCGCAACGGCCTGCGCGTGGGGGATCTGGAACGCGCGGATTTCCGCGAACGCTACGAGCAACTCAAGCAGAAACACATCAAGCTGCTGGAGCATTTTGAGCACGACTACCAGCTCGATTCGCTGGAGCGCGCCTGGTTTGAAAGCCTGGAGCGCGTCAAGCAGCTCAACCTGGTGGACGGCGAATACTTTGTGGGCGACGCCCTGGCCAAGGGGCAACGCGTGCTCGCCGAAGGCGCCCAGGGGGCCATGCTGGACATCGATTTTGGCACCTACCCCTTTGTGACCAGCTCCAACACCGTCTCGGCCGGCGTCTGCACCGGCCTGGGTGTGGCCCCACGCCGCATCGGCGAGGTCATCGGCATCTCCAAGGCCTACTGCACGCGCGTGGGCTCCGGCCCTTTCCCCACCGAGTTGGAAGACGAAACCGGTGAACGCCTGCGCAAGGAAGGCGGTGAATTTGGCGCCACCACAGGCCGCCCCCGCCGCTGCGGCTGGATCGACCTGCCCGCCCTGCGCTACGCCATTCAACTCAGCGGTGTCACGCAACTGGCCATCACCAAGGTGGACGTGCTCAACGCCTTTGAAGAGATCCAGGTCTGCACCGCCTACCGCATCGACGGGGTGGCAACCGACCGCTTGCCCTATGACCTGACCGGCGTGGAAATCGAACCGGTTTACCGCAGCTTCCCGGGTTGGAACAGCAACCTGGACAGCATCGACCAGTACGGCGAACTGCCCGAGCGCCTGCGCCACTACATCGACTTTCTGGAAGGCGCTTTGGACACGCCCATCACCATGATCAGCCTCGGCCCGGAACGCGACCGGTTGCTGCGCCGCAGTGCCAATTCCGCGGCCGGGTCTTCCAGCAGTACGCCTGCCGGCGAAAGCGTGAACGCCTGACGCCTGAGGAGACCCCCGCACCGCATGGCTGCCGCACCCGCCAAACCGGCCAAGCACCTGCCGGGCCAAGCACAACTCCTGGCCGCGCTCCAGCGCAGTCCATGGGGCTGCTATCTGGAAAGCAACGGCGCCCCCGACCGCAGCTGGGACTGGATCATCGCCGTAGGCGCCCGGCGGATCTTCCGCTGGAGCCAGGCTGTAGATGCCGGTGATCCTTTGGATGCCCTGGCCGCCTTTCGCCGTTCCGGCGAACACAACCGCCCCACTCCCTGGCTTTTTGGCGGCCTGGCCTATGACCTTAAAAACGCGCTGGTCCAGGCCGAAAAGCAACAAGGCCAGTTGCGCTCGGGGCACCCCGACCCGATCGGGCTGCCGGACCTATTGTGGTTTGAGCCGGAGCTGGCCTATGGCGCACGTGGCGGCGAAATAGTAGCCTTGGTGAAGGGCGCATGGCCCGATGCTGCTAAGGCCCCTTCCGTACCCGGTATGGAGGCCGGAACGCCCAGCCCCTGGTGCGTGGACCTGGACCATACCGCGCACGAAGCCGCTGTCGAGGCCATCCGCCGCCACATCCGCGACGGCGACGTCTACGAAATCAACCTCTGCGCGCAGTTCCAGGCTACCGCACCCGGCCTGGATACCGGCCGCGCTTTTGCCGACCTCAACGCCCGGACCCAGGCCCCCTTTGCCGCCCACTACAAACTCGGCGGTACCGAACTGCTCTGCGCCAGTCCGGAACGCTTCCTGCAGGTGCAGGGCCGCACCCTTCGTTCCCAGCCCATCAAGGGCACCGCGCCGCGGAACACCGATCCCGAAGCCGATCGCGCCCTGGCCGAGCGCCTGGCCGGCTCGGAAAAGGACCGGGCCGAAAACCTGATGATCGTGGACCTGGTGCGCAACGATTTCGCCCGGGTCTGCGCCCCGGGCACGATCCGCGTTCCGGAAATCTGCGGCGTACACCACTTCCCGACCGTGCACCACCTGATCAGCACCGTGGAGGGCCGGCTGGCCGAAGGCCTCGACGGGCTGGATGCCATACGCCACGCCTTCCCGATGGGCTCGATGACGGGCGCGCCCAAGCTCATGGCCCTGGACCTGATCGAACGTTACGAACGGCACCGCCGGGGATGGTATTCGGGATCGGTGGGCTGGATTTCGCCGGAAGGCGATCTGGATTTGAACGTGGTCATCCGCAGCCTGCAGTACCGCCACGACACCGGCATGGCCTGTGTGTCCGCCGGGGGGGCCATCACCTGGGACTCCAACCCCACCGACGAGTGGGCCGAGCTTCAGGTCAAGGCGGCGGCGGTCAAACAGACGGTGCAACAGCATGTCAGCGGGGTGTAAAACCAACCGCGTGGAGCCGAGCCAGGAACCAGACCGCCCGATGGACCGTTTTAACGGCATGGCCCGCTTTCGATCCATTTTCTTTGCTGCAGCACTGGCCTTATCGGTGCTGCTTCCTGCCCGTGTAGTCGCACAGGACAGCATCGGTATACCGGTGATTCAAGGCCTGCGCGCCGTCCAGGTCGGCGAAAACGTGCAGTTGGATTGGTTCATCCCCGAAGGCCTCAGCTGCATCGACATGCAGGTGCAGCGCATCGGGCCGGACACGGACTTCGAAACCCAAAACACCGTCTTCGGCATCTGCGGCAGCGACGACTCCGACGCCTTTTACGACTACACCGACACCGACCCCCTGTTGCCCAACCTCACCTACGGCTGGCGCATTTACGCCTCCAACGGCACCGTGGTCAGCGATACTGTCTTCCTCGATTTTCTGGGCACCAGCAATACCCTACAAGTCGGTCCAAATCCCCTCACCGGCACCGGCTATGCCTGGTTCAACAACGCCTCCGGCGAACGCGTCCGGCTGGAGTGGTGGGACATGCAGGGGCGCTTGGTGCGGACTAGCACCTATGCGGTGCAGCGCCGTTTTGCCCTGGATCGCGGCGGACTGGAATCCGGGACTTACATAATCACCATCCGGACAGCAAGCGATGAGGTATTGGCTCAGCGTCGAATTCAATTGCCTTGATCGCCACGCGCTTGCGCCATCGGCAGCACCACCTGTTTCATGCGCAGCCCCAGCCCGATGCTCCGCGCCAGCATAAACGCGGTCATAGCGCCCCAGACGGCGTGGTTGGCCCAGCCGGGTTCGCCGGGACCGGCGGAACCTTGCCACAGGCCGAGCCAGAGCAGGGGGAAAAAGACCAGGCCGGTGGCCCAGAGCATGTTGTTGCGCAGGGCGCGGGTGGCCGTGGCGCCGATGTAGATGCCGTCGTACAAAAAGGCGGCGGCGCCGGCCAGGCTGACGGCGACCATCCAGGGCAGGTAATGGCGCGCTTCGGCAACCACACTTTCCAATGGAGTGAACAGAGGTAAGATGAAGGGACCGGCCAGCAGATACACCACGCCATAGAGGGCACCCAGGCCCAGGCCCCAGACCATCAGCCGCCGCAAGACGGCTTCCAATTGCTCCCGGTCTTTGGCCCCGATGAAGCGGCCGGTAAGGCTTTCGGCCGCGTAGGCAAAGCCGTCCACGCCGTAGCTCATCAGGTAGAAGAGCTGGAGCAGGACCGCATTGGCGGCCAGGATGGATTCGCCCAGGCGGGCGCCCGCATTGGTGAAGGTGCTGAAGACCAGCAGCATGCAGATGGTGCGGATGAACAGGTCGCGGCTGACGCCGAAGTAGCGGCGCAGGCTGTAGCCTTCGCGGCGGGACGCCGCAGCCGACCAGGGCCGCGCGCCCGGATAGCGGGTCAGCAGCAGCACCACCGCCAGGATCACCGTGGCGTATTGGGCGGCCACCGTGCCCCAGGCCACACCGAGCACGCCCAGGTCAAAATGCCGGACCAAGAGCACGCTCAGCCCGATGTTGACCGTATTGCTGAGCAGGGTGAGGTAGAGCGGAAAGCGCGCATTTTGCATGCCCAGAAACCAGCCGGTAAAAGCCATCAACGCCAGGTTGGCGGGCGCGCCCCAAATGCGGGCAAACCAATACTGGCGGGCCAGGCCTTCGACTTCCGGGGCGCCGTCCAGGATGCGGAAGCCCAGCCATGCAATCGGCCCCTGCAGCAGCAGCATCAACACGCTGGCACCGAGCGCGATGCCCATGGCCTGCCGCAGAACGATGGCCGTATTGGCGCCCAAAGGCACAGCCGGGGCAGCGGGGTCCGCCTTGGCCTCCTCCAACCCCTCACCAAAAGCTTGCGCGGTCAGACCCACAGTGGAGGCCCGCAGGAACCCGAAGCTCCAATACGCGATGTTGAACAGCACACCGCCGAGCGCGATCGCGCCGAGGTAGGCGGCGTCGGGCATGTGCCCCATCAGCACCGTGTCGGTGAGCCCGAGCAGGGGCACGGAAAGGTTGGCCAGGATGTTGGGGATGGCCAGGCGAAGGATGAGGCGGTTCATGGGCTCCAGGCGGGACGGTACGGCGGAAGGCCGCGGTCGTTGCAGCGGGCTCGGCTTGGGCGCGCAAACGCCTACAGCCGGGCGGACCAAGCTACACCGCCACCACCAGGTAGTACTGCTTCTTGCCGCGCTGCAGCAGCAGGAATTGCCCCTGAAGCAGATCGGCCGCGTCCAAGGTACGTGCCTCGCTGAGGCCCTTTTCCTTGTTCAAAGCCAGCGAATTTTCCTTCAGCGCCCGGCGCACTTCCCCGCGGGACGCCATGATCTCAAATTCGGCCATCAGGTCCACCAGGTTCACGCCTTCGGCGAAGCGCCCGCGCGGCACGTCAAAACGCGGCACGCCCGAAAACACATCGAGCAGGGTTTTCGCGTCCAGCGTGAGCAAATCTTCCTTGGTGCTCTTGCCAAACAGGATGGCGCTGGCCCGCTGGGCCACGTTCAATGCCTCCTCCCCGTGCACGCGCAGCGTCATTTCCTCGGCCAAGCGGGTCTGGGCCAGGCGGCGCTGGGGGGCCTCGGCGTGTTCGCCCGCAAAGGCGTCGATGTCCGCCACCGGAATGAAGGTGTAGACCTTCAGGTAGTGGATGGCCT
>JAUIHG010000361.1 GCA_030432405.1 Bacteroidia bacterium
CGGCGAGACGCAGACCCAGCAGCTCATCAAGGACCGGGATGGCAATGTCCTGGTGGCCCAGGGCCTGTCGGTGGTGGCTGATACGGTGCAGATCGAAGCCCTGCGGCAACATCCGAGTGTGTTGCGCGTCCAGCGCAATGCGGCCGGAGCCGAGACCACGGCCACCTTCCCGCACGACGACGCTCATCCGGGCAATGTGGATGATTTTGGCCCGGTCAACATTCCCGCCAAAGGCGCCACGGTGGAACTGACGGCAGACAACCTGCCTTTCTACCAGCGCATTGTGCAGGTCTTTGAGCACGGACCGTACAGCGGCAACGGCTATGCGGAGCTCGAGCGCCGGGTCGCCTCCGGCGAACGCGTGCCCTACACTTTTGAGATGGACTACTACTTCATGATGGGCGACAACCGGCACCAAAGCCAGGACAGCCGCTATTGGGGCTTTGTCCCGGAAGACCACGTCATGGGAAAAGCCTGGTTTGTGTTTTGGAGCTGGAAGGTGCAGGTGCCCCTGTTCGAGAAAATCGGCTCCCTGCGCCTGAACCGCCTGCTGATGCCGGTACGTCACGGAAAATAGACACACGTTGGCCCAAGACCACTGAAAACAAAGGGCTCATCCAGCACACATAGCAACTACACGGCAAAAAGCCCCGTCACAAGGCATACAGTTGCCCATCCTGTTTTGGATTTTTTTTCAGAAATGTTTCAGGTATCAAGCGTCACACTGTGTCTCTTTTTGGAACAGTTTTTAAACGATACTGCCCGCTTAGCTAAACTTATTCTATTGTAAATCAAGACCAAACAGGTGGCGGGTGCTGTCCATCCACATTGTCACGTTTGGTTCCATTGGCGGACAAATGGCGTTGCAACTTCCAACGTCCAGGAAATAGTTTTGCGGCATTCGTTCCGGAAATCGTATTCCTACACCGCCGCATTGCGCCTCATGCTCCCACATTTCCAAGGCCCTGCTCCCCGGCACCGTCAGTCCTTGAGCAGTCTGCTGCTCTCTGCTGCCTTTCTTCTGCTGTTCTCCCTTTCGGCCTTCCAGCCGCTGCACAGCCAGCCGCTGGAGAACTGGTCCAATCCGGCAACCTGGTCTACAGGCGTGGTGCCCGCCGCGGGCGAGACGGTCATCATCCCGGCTGGCAAGCGGGTGCGGATGGATGTTTCACCACCTGCCCTGGAAGGCATCCACATCCATGGCCAATTGCTCTTGGATGCGCCTTCCCTCGACATCCAGGTCGGCCATATCCTGGTGATGGGCGGCCTGTTTCAGGCCGGCACGGAAGGATCGCCCTACACGGGCGAAGCGGTCATCACCCTGACCGGCGATACCGCCGATGTTACCGGTATGGGCCTGGGCAATAAATTCCTTATGGTCATGGGTGGCGGTCAGTTGGAACTGCACGGACAGCGCCGCGAAGACCGCTCCTGGACGGTGTTGCGCCGCAACATTTCGCCCGGCGCCACGGTCATTGAAACGGCCGATCCGACCG
>JAUIHG010000362.1 GCA_030432405.1 Bacteroidia bacterium
GCCGGTGGCACGCCAAAGCGCGCGCGCGCCCGCCATGTTACGTCCGGACGTCGATGTTTTTGAGCGATAGGGTATCATGTTGTCTTTCCAGCCCGCGGTATGTCTTTCCCGGCTGTCATATTCCGAAAATTTGGGAAAGGCCAATGGGGGTGGCGGGGGTGTTGTTTTGGAGGCCATGTCCGGAATTTGCGTTGGCCGATTTTGAATCCAAAACAATTCGTAATGCGGAGATACCCGGGCATGGAATCAAGGGGCGACCAGCCCCGCCGTGCCTGCGCCGGACCGTCCCCTGGGACGGCGCATTGTCGAGGTTTGCTCCTGCATTCAATGGAAGAGGTACAGGACGCTATTAAACTGCGCCGCATAGCCGTTGGGGGCGCCGTCCCCCGGTCCGCCGCAGGCACGGCTTTACGCGAAATGCCGGAATGGCTCGAGGACGACGGACCCGGTTGCCCGCACCGCCCATGGTTGCGCGACGCATACCAATGGTGCAAAAGCGGGGCATGACCCTGCCCAGGCCCGAACTTCTGGTGGAATGCCGACCGGCGCCCAATCCGCGCCGGGTGCGGATATTTTTGGCCGAAAAAAGCCTGGAGATTCCTACCGAGCAGGTCGACATCATGACCGGCGCGCATTTTGGGGATCATACGGGGCGGGTTGGGACGTTTCATGTGCCTGCGCTTAAGTTGTTGGATGGCACCTGGCTGACGGAAAGCATGGCGATTTGCCGTTACATTGAGGCTCTGGTACCGGATCCCTGCCTGATGGGAGCGGATGCTCTGAGTGTGGCGCGAATTGAAATGTGGCAACGGCGGGTGGAGTTTGAGCTGTTTTCGCCGATTGCCCAGGTTTTGCGCCACGGGAATCCAAAGATGGCGGTGCTTGAGGATCAGTGTCCGGAATGGGCGACGGCCAATGTGTCGCGGGTTCACAAGGGGTTTGCCATGCTGGAGCGGCGGTTGAGCGAAAGCCCCCATGTGGCCGTTCAGGATTTTTCGGTGGCGGATATTACGGCCGTGGTTGCGCTGGATTTCCTGCGCACGATCCGCATGGAGATCCCTGAGGATGCCACGGCGACACGGATCTGGTTTGAGAAAATGGGCCAGCGGCCCTCGGTGATCGCATCGCGGGCAAAATCCTCTGCTCCCAGGACGGAAGTGGCTCAATGACCGGGCTAGATCTCGCACGCGAGGCGGATATCGCGACCCTGCGCTGGCTGGTGGAACTGGGCGTTGATGAGGCGATTGGCGAGGCACCTGTCAACCGGTTTGAGGAGATCGCATCGAAGGAACAACCGGTCACGGCTCCGCCGAAGCCCAAAGAGGACGTGGTTGCTGATACCGTACCCATTGCTGCGGCCTGTGAAACGCTCGATGCGCTACGGGCTGCGGTTGACGGGTTTGAGGGCTGTGAGCTGAAAAAAGGTGCGCGGAACCTCGTGTTTGCCGGCGGAAAGCCCTGGGGCAAGGTCATGGTGGTGGGCGGTGCGCCT
>JAUIHG010000159.1 GCA_030432405.1 Bacteroidia bacterium
TACGCGGATCGCAAGCATCGTGGCAGCAGGACTGATGGCCTCCACGGCCTATGGTCAGGCTGCAAGCGCCTGTGGCGATCTGTACATCTCCGAATACCTGGAGGGCAGCAGCAACAACAAGGCTTTTGAAATCTACAACCCGACCAACGCCGCGGTTGACCTGACGCCTTATGTATTGCGCGCCTACAACAACGGCAGTACCAGCCCTTCGAATTCCCTGGACCTGGCCGGCAGCCTGGCCGCCGGTGACGTCTATGTCATCGCCAACCCGAGCGCCGATTCCGCCATCCTGGCCGTGGCCGATACCACCTCTTCGGTCACCTTCATCAACGGCGACGACGCCTTGGTGCTGTTTAACGGTACCGATACCCTGGACATCATCGGCATCGTCGGTGTCGACCCCGGCAGCAGCTGGTCCGTCGGCTCCGGGGCCACCAACGAAAACACCCTGGTGCGCATGGCTTCGGTGCAGAACGGGACCACGGATTGGGCCCTCGGCGCCACCCAGTGGGATGTGTATGCCCAAAACGACTTCAGCTTCCTCGGCGCCCATACGCAAAACCCCTGCGCTTCGGGCAACTACACCCTGCAGATCCTGCACGCCTCCGACCTGGAAGGCGGGGTGGAAGCCGTGGACCGTGCAGCAAATTTTGCGGCCATCATGGACCGCCTGGAGGAGGACTACGCCAATACGGTGATCCTCTCGGCCGGCGACAATTACATCCCGGGCCCTTTCTTCTCGGCGGCCAACGACTTCAGCCTGCGCGCGGTGCTCCAGGATGTCTATGACGACTATTATGGCGGCGTGGTGAACAACAACCTGCGCCAGGACAACGGCCGCGTGGACGTCACCATCATGAACGTGATCGGTTTTGACGCTTCGGCCCTGGGCAACCACGAGTTTGACGCCGGTACGGACGCCATCAACACCATCATCGGTGCGGATGTGCGCACGCCGGCCGTGGACGTGCGCTGGGTAGGCTCCCAATTCCCCTACCTGTCCGCCAACCTGGACTTTTCGGGCGACGACAACATCAACGGCCTGTTCATCGATTCCATCGCCGAGGCCAGCTTCTTCCGCAGCAACCCGAACGATGTTTCGCCTCCGGCGAAAAAATCCATCGCCCCCTCCACGCTCATCACCCGCGGTGGTGAAAAGATCGGCGTGGTCGGTGCCACGACCCCCTTGCTGGCCACCATTTCCTCCCCGGGCAATACCAGCGTGATCGGCAGCGGCACCAACGACATGGTCGAACTGGCCGCCTTGCTGCAGCCCCGCATCAACGACCTGGTCGCCGAAGGCGCCAACAAGATCATCCTGGTCTCCCACCTGCAGCAGATTGCCCTGGAGCAAGCCTTGGCTCCGCTGCTCAGCGGGGTGGACGTGATCATTGCCGGTGGTTCCGATACCCGCCTGGCCAACCCGGACGACCGCCTCGCTCCCGGCGACGTTGCCGATGCGGCCTATCCGCAGATTGCCGTCAACCTGGAAGGCGATCCGGTGGCCATCGTTTCCACCGATGGCGAATACAGCTATGTGGGCCGTTTGGTGGTTGAGTTTGACGCCGCCGGTGTGGTGCAGCCCGCCAGCCTTGGCACCCTGGAGGACGGTCCCTATGTATCCGACTCCATGATGGTGGCCGACCTTTTTGGCAGCTACGACAGCGCCTTTGTGGAAAACAGCAAGGGCGAGCTGGTCCAGCGCCTCACCGATGCCGTGCGCGATGTGGTGAGCGCCAAGGACGGCAACACCTTCGGCAAGACCGACGTCTACCTCGACGGCCGCCGCAGCCAGGTCCGCACCCAGGAGACCAACATGGGCGACCTGACCGCCGATGCCAACCTCTGGGTGGCCAAGCAATACGACTCGGAAGTTTCGGTTTCCATCAAAAACGGTGGCGGCATCCGCGCGGCCATCGGTGAAATCGTGAACATCAACGACTCGACGTCGTTGTTCCTGCCGCCCCAGGCCAACCCGCTCAGCGGCAAGCTCGAAGGCGAGATCAGCCAGCTGGACATCGAGAACAGCCTGCGCTTCAACAACCTGTTGTCCGTGATGACCACCACCGCTCAAGGCCTGGTGGACATCATCGAGCACGGTATTTCCGGCTACGGTCCCGGTGCCACCCCGGGTTCTTTTGCCCAGGTGTCCGGCGTCAAGTATGCCTTTGACCCCAGCCAACCGGTCGGCAGCCGCCTGACCCAATTGGCCATCACCGACGCCAACGGCGATGTGGCCGATGCCATCATCTACAACGGCAGCCTGAACGGCAACCCCGACCGGGAGATCAAGTTTGTGACCCTGAACTTCCTGGCCGGCGGCGGCGACGGCTATCCCTTCCCGACGGTTGCCTTTGACCGCGTGGACCTGGATGGTGTTTTGACCGACACCATGATGGCCAACTTTGCCATCCCGGGTTCCGAACAGGACGCCATGGCCGAATACCTGGCCGCCAACTTTGCCACGACCCCCTACAACCAGGCCGAAACCGACGAAAGCGGCGACGAGCGCATCCAGATCCTGGGCCTGCGCGGCGATTCCGTGTATGCCGGTGAAGCCTGCATTCCCGCCCTGATCAGCCGTCCAGAGAACCTGAACACCACCATCGCCGGTGGCTCGGTGACTCTGAGCTGGGATCCGGTTTCCAATACCCAGGCTTGTGTGGCCAAGATCCGCAACACCACCAGCGGCGGGGTACGCACCCTGCGCGTGGACGGCATGGATCCCACCGAAGTGTCTTTCTCTCAGAGCAAGCTCACGCCCGGTGATGCCTACGCGTGGAGCGTCATTTGCGCCTGCAGCCTCGACCCGCTCGGCACCGGCCTGTTTGCCGTTCCGCAGACCTTTGCGGCTCCGGTACCGCGCGCCTCGAACCTGGAAGCCACGCTGTACCCCAACCCCGTTGCCGGGGGCACGCTCTACGTGCAGTGGGAAAATGCCGCGGCCAACTGGACCATCATGGACGCCCTCGGCCGCACGGTCTTGAGCGGTCAGGGTGTGGACGGTACCCAGGCCATCGACCTGAGCAAGCTCGAGTCCGGCATGTACCGTTTTGAATCGGTTTCCGCCTCCGGCGAAGTGCGCAGCAGCGCCATTGCCATCCCCTAAGGCGTATTTCCGCACGCTTGTTCTCGCCTCCGGCGAAAGCCGCAAACGTCGGCAACACGTAGCCCTACGGCCGCCCCATGCACCGCGCATGGGGCGGCCTTTTTTTCCTCGGGCCCCTTTATGGGGCAGGATGGGGCAGGCGCCACATGCCCGCGCAAGCATTGTGGAAGGGGTGTGGATTTGCCGCCGAGCCACCGAACCGCTTGAGCGCTAAGCCCTTGGGCGGCAATGGGGTGGGAGGGGTCAGGTTAAGCCATTGTTAAGCTTTCGCCCGAAGGGCATGCAGGATGGACGGCGTTTCGGATGCGGCCCCAAAGCGCCTACCTTTGCGGTCCAATCCCCAACCAAATCAAGACAGCACATGAAGACACGTGTTACCTTGACCGCTGCCCTTATGGCCGCCGCTGTGGCTGCCCAGGGCCAGGTCTCCATCCCCTCCACCGGAACGCCGGTCGTGGTGGATTTTACCGGTTTTGACGGCTCCGGCTTTGATCCGGCTCCCGCTGCCGGCCAACTCGACGGCGACGACTGGGCCATTACCGGCCTTTCCGACGGAACGCAAAACTTCGGCGATTCCAACATCTCCGGCGACTTCGCCAAAGGCGTGACGACCGGCGGCGTTTTCTCCGGCGGCATCTACGCCCTGGACAATGGCGGCGACATTTCCATGATGATCCAGCCCACCGGCTCCGACTGGACCCCCGGTACGGTGACCCTGCGCCTGCAGAACAACACCGGCGGCAGCATCAGCGAACTGGACGTGGCCTACGACATTGTGATCAACAACAACGAAGACCGCGGCAACGACTTCAACTTCTCCTTTTCCACCGACGACGTGACCTACACCCCGGTGGCCGCCCTGGACTACACCTCCACGGAAGTGGGCGATAGCCTGGGCATCATGACCGTTGGCCGCAGCACCACCCTGGCCGGTCTGACCGTAATCAATGGTGGGTTCATTTATCTCCGCTGGGAAGGCGACGACAACACCGGTGGCGGCAGCCGCGACGAGGTGGGCCTTGACAACATCAGCGTTGAAGCCATGGCCGGCGGTACCGTTTCGGCCTTCAACTTCGCTTCGGCCAGCATTGCGGCCAACGAAGGCGACGGCTCCGTGGACCTGACCGTAGACCTGAGCACCGCCGCTGACTGCGACATCGACGTTGTGCTGACCGGTGGTTCGGCCACCAACGGCGCAGACTACAGCTTAGCCGCTTCCACTACCCTGAACTTCACCGCCGTTGGTGCCACCAGCCAGTCTGTGAGCGTCTCCCTGATCGACGACATGGACCTGGAAATGGACGAAACCATCGATGTGCAACTGCAGAACGTGACCGGCACCTGCATCATCGGCGCCGCCAGCGTGGCCGAGGTGACCATTTCGGACAACGACAACGCCGCCTCCGGCGAATGCGCCAACCTGTACTTCTCCGAGTACCTGGAAGGCTCCAGCAACAACAAGGCCCTGGAGATTTACAACCCCACCGACGCTGCCGTTGACCTTAGCGGCTACTCCGTGGCCTCCTTCAACAACGGCGCCACCAGCCCGACCAACACGCAAGCCCTGAGCGGCATGCTGGCTGCCGGCGATGTGTATGTGATTGCCAACTCCTCCGCCGACAGCATCATCCTGTCGGAAGCGGACATCACCAGCACGGTGACCTTCTTCAACGGCGACGATGCCATCATCCTGTTCAACGGCGGCGACACCATCGACGCCATCGGTGAGGTGGGCGTTGATCCGGGTTCGAGCTGGGCTGTGGATACCGGCTTCACCAACGAGCACACCTTGGTGCGCAAGGCTTCGATCAAGGAGGGCCAGACCAACTGGGCCATCGGTGCCACCGAGTGGGACGTGTACGCCCAGGACGATTTCGGCTTCATCGGCAGCCACACGCAGGACGCCTGCGCATCGGTCTGCAACCCCGCCGACCTGCCCACCAACCTGAGCCACGTCAACCTGGCCACCCGGGTGGAACTGTCCTGGGATCCCAACCCGGGTTCGGTCGGCTGCCAGGCCGGCTTCCAGCGCCTGCCTGCTGGTCCTTCGCCCAAATTGAACATCCTGTCGCCGCCGTACAACAGCGCCAACGTGCCGTATTCCGCCGCTGGTGCCGGAACGACCTGGATGTGGCGCGTGCGTTGCGCATGCTCCATCAGCCCTGTAGTGGCCACGGCCTTCACCGGCTTTGACGACACCTTCATGGTGCCCACCCCCCGCCAGGCCGACCTGGTGGACATGGACGCCAGCATTTTCCCCAACCCGGCTTCCGAGCTGGTGACGGTGGCCTTTGATGCCGACGCCTCCGGCGAAAGCCTGGTGGAAGTCCTGGACATCACCGGCCGCAGCGTGCTGGTCCGCAACCTGGGTGTTGTGGAAGGCATCAACCGCGTGCAGCTGAACCTGGCTGGCGTTGATCCGGGCGTGTACTTCGTCCGCATCGACGGCCGTGCCGCCGGCAACCTCACGGTGGCCCGATAAGGCCCGCGGAGCCCTTTCGCCGAAGGCGAAACAAGGGTTTTCCACATGTATTGCACATTCTACTCCGCAGGGAGGCCATTACGGCCTCCCTGCTCTTTTTCAGGGATTTGTGCGTTACCGCTAGGTATTCTTTGGGGGTCTAATTACATTAGAACGCTGTTTTTCAACCAAATCAAATCGTAGCGTCTAATGAGAAAGCTGTTCTTGACTGCGCTGGGGCTTTTTGCCTTGGCGTCATTTGCTAATGCCCAGGTCTTCTTCGAGGAGGATTTTGACGCCTGCACATTGCCTGCCGGGTGGACAAACGATCCCGTCGACAGCACCTTTGTGTGGGAGTTCACGGCGGCATCTTCGGATCCGGCCAACGTGGGCAACCTGGACGGGACCTGCATGGTCCTTTTTGACGATGATGCCTTGGGCAGCGGCGCCTCCAACGTTGGCGCCACGCTGACAAGCCCCATCATCGACCTGAGTTCCGCATCCGGTACCGTGCTGCTGGAATTCGATTACAACTACCGCGGCCTCGGAGGATCCGAGTTTGTGGTGGAAGCCTTTAATGGTGTGGGCTTTGACACCCTGTTCGTCCGCACCACCGAAGCGGATTGCGGTGCCTGGACCTGTGGGCCTGCGTATCCCCGTGCCTCCATCGACGTGTCGTCGGCGGCCAATGCATTCTTCTTCCTGCGGTTCACCTACCGCGACGGCGGCTCCTTCGCCTGGTGGGCAGCGTTTGACAACGTTTCGGTGCGCCAGTTGGCCACTCAGGACGTTGCCACAACGCAGGTCATCACCGTGCCCGACGATTGCGGATTGGGCGGTAACGAGCCCGTCTCCGCCATCGTGACGAACGTAGGCAGCGATACGGTGACCTCCGTGGAAATGGAGCTGGTCGTGGATGCCAGTTCGGTTTCCACCGAAACCTGGTCGGTGACGTTGGCTCCTTTCGAGTCTGACACCTTCAACTTCGCCGCTACCGCCGACCTGGGTACGGTAGGCCCCCACACCGTTGAGGTGTTGGCCAATGCCCTGCCTGTCGATGGTGATCCCCTGAACGCCAGCGATGTGGCCACGGTGACCAACATTGTGCCCATCACGAGTTTCCCCTATGTCACCGACTTCGACTCCTGGGCAACATGCTCCATTTCGAGCACCTGTTCCACGGTTTGCGAGGCTGAAGAAGGCTGGGTAAACGACGGGGACGACGATGCCGATTGGCGCACCGATGCCGGCGGCACGGGATCCACCAATACGGGCCCCAGTGCGGACAACACGACCGGCAGCGGCAACTACATGTATATGGAGACGACCACCAGCTGCGGCACCACGCACCTGGTCTCCCCGTGTTTTGACGCTTCCGCTTTGACCAACCCGACCATCCAACTGTTCTACCACATGTACGGGGCCAACATCGGCACCCTGCAGGTGGACGTCAGCGATGACAACGGCGCCACCTGGGACAGCCTTTGGAGCCTGACGGGTGCGGTGCAAACCGATGAACTGGATCCCTTTGAGAAGGTGGACATCGACTTCAGCGCCTTTGCCGGATCCGTCCTGAAAATGCGCATCACCGGCATCTCCGCCGGTACCGTTACCGGCGACATGGCCGTGGACGATGTCCGCATTTACGACAAGCCGGATACCGATGCCGAAATCGTCAGCCTGGGTGCACTGCCCTTGGACGATTGCGAATTGAGCAGCATGGTGCCCATTTCGGCCACTGTACGCAACAACTCCATCGCGCCGATCAGCGGTTTCACGATGGGTTACAGCATCAATGGCGGTGCACCGGTTACAGAGACTTTTACCGGCACCCTCGCCGTTGGCGAAGACAGCTTGTTCACCTTCGCCACACTGGCGGACCTGTCGGCCGACGGCCTCTACAGCATTGAGGTGGGCGTTGTACTGGCTGGTGATGCCGACCCGTCCAACGACAGCAAGACCGACACGGTAGTCAATATCGTGCCGATTTCGACCTTCCCCTACGTCCAGGACTTCGACGACTGGGCCACCTGCAGCATCAGTTCCACCTGTTCCACGGTGTGTATTGCCGAACAGGATTGGGTCAACGTCAGCGGCGACGGCGCCGACTGGCGGACCGATGCCGATGGCACCGGCTCCCTGGACACGGGTCCATCAGAAGACAACACCCAGGACAGCCTGGCGCCCAGCTCGAACTACATGTACGTGGAATCCACCACGGCCTGCGGCCGCGCCTTCCTGGAGTCGCCCTGTTTCGACATTTCGGGTCTTGCCATTCCGGGTGTGGAGTTCTACTACCACATGTACGGCGACGACATCGACACCCTTGCCCTGCAGGTATCC
>JAUIHG010000160.1 GCA_030432405.1 Bacteroidia bacterium
GAGGCAACTCCCTGCTGCCAACCCACCACCGCCTACCGGAACCAGAATGAGGTCCAGGTCGGGCTGCTCGTCCAGCAATTCCCATACTGCGGTCGCCTGTCCGGCGATCACGTTGTAATCGTCAAAAGGCGGGATGTAGTGGGCACCGGTGCGCGCACGCACCGATTCCATGCCGGCCAGACGGGCCTCAAAGGTTGGGGCACAGGGGTATACGGTGGCCCCGTATCCGAGGACCGCATCCCGCTTGACAGCAGGTGCATTGTCCGGCATCACGATATGGGCTGGGCAGTCCAGCAGCTGGCCGGCCTTGGCGATGGCCTGGGCATGGTTTCCGCTGGAATGGGTCACAAGGCCTTTCGCCCGCTGAGCGGGCGAAAGCGCCAGGGCTGCCCGCATGGCGCCCCGCATCTTGAATGCGCCCACCCGCTGCATATTTTCCGCCTTGAAGAACAGCGTCAAGCCACAGGTGCGGTCCATGCTGGAGGCATGCAGCACAGGCGTTTTGCGCACAAAAGGCCTGAGGGCTTCCAGGGTTTCGCGCAGGTCCTGACTGGTGGGCGCGGCCTGCAGATCGGGCAACATGGGTGGTGCGGAAGGCATCATGGGCCGGGGGATGAAGGATTGGGTAGCCTTTCGGCGGCCCACTGGTGCGGTTCAGGCGTCACTCCGCAACCGCATCAGCCCTTCTTGAGCCACAGAGGCCACCAGCCGGCCGTCTTCGGTGTACACGCTGCCGCGCGAAAAACCCCGTGCATTGGATGCACTCGGACTGTCGAGGGCATACAGCAACCACTGGTCCATGCGCAGGGGCCGGTGGAACCACAGCGCGTGGTCCAGGCTGGCCAATTGCACGCCTTTGCGGGCAGCCGAAATGCCGTGGGGGCGCATGGCCGTTCCCAGCAGGTTGTAATCCGACACGTAGGCCAGCAGGATGTGGTGCCAGGCCGGCTCATCGGGAAGCGGGCCCACTGCGCGGAACCAAATGTGGTTGATGGGTTCGCGCGCCTCCGGCGCGAAGGGGTTTTCCATGCGTACCGGCCTAAACTCGATGGGCTGCGCTTCGGTGAAATAGCGG
This sequence comes from Bacteroidia bacterium, assembly GCA_030432405.1. Taxonomy (GTDB): domain Bacteria; phylum Bacteroidota; class Bacteroidia; order Chitinophagales; family BACL12; genus WGOA01. The sequence continues at coordinate 1,076 of JAUIHG010000160.1, forward strand.
CGCAATACCTCCGGCATGTCCTTGGGCACCTCCTTGACCAGGCTTTTGATGTCGGGGATTTCAGCCGGCTTTTTAACCTCCGGCATATCCGCCTGATGGCTGACCCCGGACTCTTCAATCTGGAAACTGGCCGCCATGTTGAAAATCGGACGGCCATGTTGAATGGCCACCACCCGCCGTGTGGTGAAGCTGCCGCCGTCCCGGGTGGGGTCCACCTGATAGACAATCGGTGCCTGGATGTCGCCGGGCAGCAGGAAATAGGCATGCAGCGAATGCACCAGACGCTCTTCGGGTACGGTATTGGTGGCCGCACGCAAGGCTTGGGCCAGCACCTGGCCGCCAAAAACGTTTGGGGTTCCAATATCCCGGCTGGTGCCGCGGTACAGGTTCTGCTCCAGTTGTTCCAAACGCAGCAGATCCACCAATTGCTCGGTCAGGCTCATGGGGGGCAAAGATATACCCGGTAAAAAGCCGCCGGATCGGACCTATGTTGCTGAAAACCAATGTGTTGTTTTTGATGTCATCCGTGCGACATATGCGGTTGCGGTTGCGCTCGTAACAATTTGGTCCTCAATGCAGTATGTGTCGGCTGTCCGGGCTCCGTATGCCCCGACCCCACGCACGACCGCACAACGTACTACCGATGCATTTCCCGCTCATGTCTGATCAGCTTTCCATCGAATCCACGCCTTTAAGGGCCAAACGCGCCCGAGGGGTGGTGCTGTTGGCCTGTCTCAGCTTGCTTTTGGCCGGTCTTCGCCCTGCACAGGGCCAAACGCTGCTTTTCAGCGAAAGCTTTGAAAGCCCCGGGGGCGATTACGGCTACTTCCTGGACCCGCCCAACGATTGCGGGTGCTGCGAAAACAACGACCAATGGGGCCGGACCACAGGCCTTGGCCTGTTTTCCTGTTCGGGGATCGCGGCGGCGGATTATCCCCCCACGGGAATTTCCGGCACCTACTTTTTTGGCGCCGAGGACGTGGACGACCCGGACATCCAGACGCCCGCGGGTGCAGAAGCCCCGTTTGGCGTGTTGTACCTCGACACGGTCAACGCCAACGGCTACATCAAGCTCCAGGTGGAGGTTGACCTGGCCACACCCATCAGCAGCACCACCGCACCGCCGGGTTATGTGCCGGCCGGTCCCTTTGAGGCCGACGATTCCGTGCTCTTCCAGTACGCCTTCAACACGAACATCCTCGATACCAGCTTTGTGACCTTTGCCGCCCTTCGGGCGAACGCATCCGGAGACCTCGCCGTGGACAGCGATGGCGACGGGACTATTGACGGCATCGCGCTGGACAGCGCCTTCCGGCGTTTCACTTTTGACCTTCCGCAAAATGGCAAAATGCTGGCCATACGCGTGGTCTTTGCCGTAAACGATGCCCAGGAGGAAGTGGCCCTGGACCGCATCCAGGTGAGCGGCTGTGCGCCGCCTTCGCCGCCTGCGGCGATCATCGGGGATACCCTGATTTGCAAGGGAGACTCCAGCACCATCAGCCTGGTGGGCGGATCCCTGGGCGATTGGAGCGATTGGCAGTGGTACGAAGGCACTTGCGGCGGCGTACCCGTGGGTACCGGCGCCAGCATCACCGTGGCTCCCGGCACCACCACCAACTACTTTGTCGGTCCCATCGGCGGCTGTGTACCCATCACCTCGTGCCGCGGATTCCGCGTGTATGTCAAAGATCTGGTCGGCAGCTTCAGCGCTACCACACCCACGGCAGGATGTGTGCCGATGTTGGTGGATTTTGAAGACAATACCCCGGGGGCTGCATCCTGGAATTGGCGCTTTTACGACGAAGACGCCTTTCCCGGGGTGTCCACGGGTTCCACGCCAAGCTTTCTCTACGACGTGTTTGGCGACTACGACGTGCAGTTGGTGGTCACCGATACCCTCGGCTGTGTGGACACCGTGTATGCCAGCGGTTTTGTCCAGGCACAGGGCAGCGATGCCTTTTTCAGCGCCGATGTGGTCAGTGGCTGCAATCCCCTCAACGTTACCTTCAGCGATACCAGCGCCAGCTACAGCAGCATCGTGGACTGGGCCTGGACTTTTGGGGACGGCGGCAGTGCCACAGCAGCTGCACCCAGCTACAGCTATGCGGATGGCGGTGTTTACGACGTGGCCTTGACGGTTACCGATGCCAACGGTTGTGTGAGCAGCCTCAGCAAAAGCGAATACATCCTCACCGATACCATTGCACCTACGGTGGCGTTTCCGCCGGGCAACCAGGACCTTGCCGCTGATGCGGCTTGTTCGGTTTCCCTGCCTGATTTCCGCGCTTCGGCGGTAGTGGGCGACGCTTGTGCCGGTACGGTGGTGCTGGCGCAGAATCCTGCGCCGGGCACACCGTTGGCCGGTGTGGGCAGCAGTACAACGGTTTGGTTGGTGGCCACGGATGGTGGCGGCAATGCCGACTCGGTGTCTTTTACCGCCACCGTGGTGGATACCACCGCACCCAGCCTGACGGCCGTCGTGGACCAGACCCTCTATGCGGATGCCGCCTGTTCGGCGAACCTCCCGGACTACAGCGGCTTGAGCACGGTGGCCGATTTCTGCGACCCCGCGCCTGCCGTTAGCCAGGTGCCGGTGGCGGGTACGTTGATGAGCGGTGCCGGCACAAGCCAGCTTGTTTGGCTGATTGCCGAAGACGCCAGCGGCAACGCGGACTCCATCTCCTTCACCGTGGTGCTGGCGGACAGCACGGCACCCGCGGTGGCCTTCCCTCCGGGCGATCAGGTCCTGACCCTGGACGGCAGCTGCAATGCCACGCTGCCCGATTTCCGCGGCAGTGCCACGGTTGCCGATGCCTGTGATGGTGCTCCGGCACTGGTGCAGGTCCCCGCCGCGGGCGGTGTGTATTCCGGTGACGGAACGGTCGTTCCAGTATGGATTTATGCCACCGATGCCTCCGGCAACGTGGACTCGGTGGGCTTCAACGCCACACTGGAAGACCAAACGGCACCAGCTTTGACGGCCGTGGCCGACCAGGTCCAGGTGCTGGACGCCAGTTGCCAGGTGAGCCTGGACGACTTCCGTGCCCTGAGCACCATTACGGACAACTGCGACCCGGCTCCGGCCGTGACGCAGAGCCCGGCCCCTGGCAGTCTGTACAGCGGTGTAGGTACGGTGATTCCGGTGCGCATCTACGCCACCGACCTGGCCGGCAACGTCGACTCCATCGCCTTTACGGTGAGCCTTGCAGACAGCACCGCGCCGAGCCTGACGGCCGTCGTGGACCAGACCCTGTATGCGGATGCCGCCTGTTCGGCGAACCTCCCGGACTACAGCGGCTTGAGCACGGTGGCCGATTTCTGCGACCCCGCACCTGCCGTTAGCCAGGTGCCGGTGGCGGGTACGCCGATGAGCGGTGCCGGCACAAGCCAGCTCGTTTGGCTGATTGCCGAAGACGCCAGCGGCAACGCGGACTCCATCTCCTTCACCGTTGTGCTGGCGGACAGCACCGCGCCGTCTATTGTGTTCGCCGCAGGCGATCAAGTGGTGGCGGCAGATGCCTCGTGCAGCGCAACACTTATTGATTACCGCTCAGGCGCGACGGTATCGGATGCCTGTGACCTTGCGCCGGTTGTGCTGCAAGTGCCAGCCCCTGGAACGGTGATTTCCGGTGCTGGAACGAGCATTCCGGTATGGCTCTTTGCCACCGACGCCTCCGGCAACGTGGATTCGACCACGTTTGACTTTACCGTATTGGATGTGACCGCGCCGACCATGCCGGCCATCCCCGATCAGGTGCAATGGCTGGATGCCGCCTGCCAAACCAACCTGATGGACTACCGCAGCCTGGCCACACCCAGCGACAATTGCGATACAGTACCGGTTCTGACCCAAAGTCCGGCACCGGGTACGTTGCTTTCCGGTGCAGGCACGGAAGTGGTGACGATTACCGCAACGGATGCCAGCGGAAATGCCTTCAATGTGGCTTTTACCCTGAACCTCAACGATCCCCTGCCGCCCAGCATGAGCCTGCCGGCAGACCAGGATCTGTTGGTGGACATGGTTTGCACCTTTGTCATGCCGGATTACCGGCCCATGGTGAGCGCCTCGGACAATTGCGACCCCGCTCCGGTCCTGGTGCAATCGCCCGCTCCGGGAAGCGTCCAGGACGGCAGTATGGGACCCGTGGAAGTCACCATGACCTTGACGGATGCCAGCGGCTACTTCACGACGGGCAGCTTCTTTGTCAACCCCATCGACAACGTGGCCCCGACCCTCGTGTGCCCGGCCAGCTCCGACATCCTGGTCTCGGGACTCTGTACAGGGCCGATTCCCGATTTCACAACCGAAGTCTCGGCAATGGACAATTGCGATGCAGCCCTGAGCATCCTCCAAAGCCCGGCTCCCGGAACCCTGCTTGTCGGGGCGGGCGCCACAGCTACGGTAACGGTTACGGCCACGGATGATGCGGGCAATGCCAGTACTTGCCCCATTGTGGTGACGGTGGTGGACGACGAACCGCCCGTGGTCACCTGCCCGGCCGACGATGTGGTCGTGCTCAACGACGGTTGCAAGGCCGAGTTGGAAGACTACACGCCTCTGGTCAGCGCCAGCGACAACTGCGAAATCGTCGGTATGGCGCAATCGCCGCCCGCCGGTACCCTGTTGACCGGCCACGGCACCAGCCAATTGGTCCAGTTCAGCGTTTGGGACATCGGAGGCGATACCACCACCTGCAGCTTCACCCTCAGTTTTGTGGATACGGCTTCGCCCTCCATCCCGGTGGTTGTGGACACCACGGTGGCGGTGGACACCAGCTGTATAGCCGTGGTGCCGGATTTGGTGGACGCCTGGCCGGCGAACGACAACTGCACCGCACCCGCTGACCTGCTGTACACCCAGTCGCCGGTTGCCGGTACGGCCATTGTTGATACCACCATGGTCCTGCTCACCGCCCGGGATATGGCCGGCAACGAAGCCAGCCGCATGGTGCGCATCAACGTGAACCAGGAGTTGGCACCCGTCTTCGAAACCTGTCCGGCGGACATCAATGTGGTCACCGATACCAGCTCCTGCGGCGCCATGGTGTCCTGGGAGGAGCCGGTGGCAAACGCCTTCTGCTACAGCTACACCACCGAAGCCACCCACAATGCGGGCAGCTTCTTTGAACCCGGCTTTTACCCCGTGTTCTATACCGTAACCAACGAACTGGGCCTGACGGCCAGCTGCGCCTTCGGCGTGACCGTGCAGGACAACGAGGCTCCGGTGGTGGATTGCCCCGGAGACACGACCATCATCCAGGACCAGTTGCCCTTCTTCTACGACGCGCCCACGGCCAGCGACAATTGCGGCGTGTACAGCAATGCGCTGGTGGACGGCATCGGCGGCGGCATCTATCCGCTCGGCAGCACGGACGAGGTTTACCAGGTGGTGGACAGCGCCGGCAATGCCACGGTGTGCAGCTTTGTCGTGACCCTGGAGCGCAATCCCGTCAACGGCATCGACGATCCCGAAAACCTGCATGTGCTTGAGGTGTATCCCAACCCCACCAGCGGCCGCCTGTTTGTGGATGTCCAAAGCCCGGATGTGGTGCAGCTCCGCCTGGTGGACGCCCTGGGCCGCCTCCGCCTGCACCGTCAGGTGCCGCCTTCCGGCACTTCGGCGGGCTCCATCCAAACGCTGGACCTCAGTACCCTTCCGGCCGGCATCTACTATGTGTTCGCCGAAGGCGAAGGCTGGATCCGCAGTGCCCGGGTGATTGCCGTGGATTAAGTCCAGCATCAGCGTAGCACCATGAAGCAGGGGCTCCTCCACGGGGGGGAGCCCCTGTTTTTATGCGGCATTCCATAGTGGGTCATCCTGAAATCCAGCATTGGAGCATCGGCCGCAATGCGTTTCCGCAGGGCCTTGCCGGCTTGTTGGCGCGCCGTATCTTTCTGTTCCCCGTTCTGCCAAACGCTGATGGCGCATCCAGGCAGGGACGCGGGACGGCCTTCTGCGGTGCACGCGCATTTCAGGCAAGGCTGGGCCGCTGCCCGGCGAACAGGAAATGCGCGAACCAAGCGGCGGCTTTGGCGTTATCGGTATACTTCTGCATCCGGTTGTTGATCCCATGCCCAGCAAACCCAGACTTCGCTCCCGCATCCAGGCCCAAAGCGCCACACCCCAGGGGCGCCGCGCCGTGGACGTCATGCTCAACCTGGCTCTGGCCGCCATCACCATGCTTTTTGTGGGGCTGACCTTTGCCTACACTTTTGGACGCAAACTCAGCGATACCTGGGATGCCTTTGCGCTGCCCAAAGGCTTTTGGGCCAGCACGGCGGTTTTGCTGGCCAGCAGCTATGCCCTGCATCGGGCGCGGGAAGCCTTTCAGCAAGACGATGCCCGCAGTCTGCGCCGCCATATGGCCTTCACCGCCTTGGGCGGTGCGGCATTTTTGGCGCTGCAGTATTTCAGTTGGCGGCAGTTGGCCGCTACCGGGGTAGAAATCTCCGGTTCGCCATCAGGCGGATACCTGTATGTGATTTCCTGGCTGCACGCCGCACACGTGGTGTTTGGGCTCGTGTTTTTAGGCGTGGTTTGGCGGCAGGCCCTGCACGGTACCCGCGATGCGGTCAGCGGTCTGATGTATTTCAGCGACCCTGCCGCAGGGCATCGCCTGCAGCTGCTCAATACCTATTGGCACGTCGTGGACGGGCTGTGGGTCTACCTGTTTTTATTCTTTCTCTTTTTCCATTCCTGATGGGAGGAATGAAGGGCTCAAAGGACTCCTGACTAAACCAGAGCTGGTTCGGGCTTTTTCATTTTCGATTTGCCCTTGACGGCCCTTTTCGTGGCCTTCTTGCTGACGGTGGCCTTGC
>JAUIHG010000363.1 GCA_030432405.1 Bacteroidia bacterium
AAGCTGGCTACACCACCATCGCGCATGAAATGTTTCATGCGATCCACTACAACACCCCGATGGGCCAGGCCAACACCGAGTGCACCATTCCCAAGTGGATTGGTGAAGGGCTGGCTGACGCCATCGCCTACGACATCGCCGAAGAGTTGTGGGACAACATGTACAGGCAGGAACCCGGCGATGGCGCCGTGATCAAGCGCTTCGGCTACCGCGCCTATTCCACCTCCTTGCACAGAAGCGACAAGGTCGATTCATTTGCGGACATCGGTCTGCCAATGAGCTTTGGCTACCAGACCAGTTCGTTCTGGAGGTACGTGGCCGACAGCTACCCTCGCGGGTGGCAGGTGCTGGTCCGGGAGAAAGGCAACAACAAGGCGCCCGGATTGCTGGATATTCCCATCCAGGGCAGCCCCGGCTGGCAGAACGAAGTGGATTGGCTGGACAAGGGCCTGCGCGGCAAATTCAATTATGGCCTGCAGTACATGTATCCCTTGTTCCTGGCCAATCTCACCTACCGGGTCGCGCCGTTTGGTCGTTACAACGGCAAGCCGGCGGAGGACAACGTGGACCACTGGGCGGAGCGCCTGTTTGGACCGTGCCACGATGTGGACCTGACCAGCAAGAAAATCCAGAGGGTTTCCGTGTACCTTGAGAACCTGTCCACGCGCTGTGTGCGTGTCGGGCCGGTCGGCACCACGGGGGTGGTACAGATTTCCTTTATCGCCGGTAGCAATGACCTGCAGTTGCTGCAAGACACCACCTTCGGCAAAGCCGGCACCACCCTGCTCACCCGCGCCTCGCCGGTTACACAGACGACCTACGGCCCCGAACAGCACACTGCCCTGTGGCCAACCTTTCAGCAGGACGGTTCCAGGAGCGCGATTTACCTGGTGAGCAATATTGCCCGGAAACCCTCGGAAACCAAGCCACGCAAGCTTGAGTTCGACGTGGTGATGCCGGGCAACAGCAACTCCGCACGAGCAACGGTGCCGTGGCCACCGCAGTCAGCGCCGCCGCCGCAGAAACCGACGTATAAAAAGCACGCCAAGAAGCTGAACCAGCAAAAATCTGCAACCGACAAGATGGTCAAGGCGCAGATGAACCTGGACAAGAAGTCGCTGAATCCCAACGTCAACATTTCGAACACCATTAACCGCCGGCCCAATGGGCCGCCGTGCGCGGAGCCGTTCAAGTACAGCCCCTGCGGCCCGATGATGACGATTAGCCTGGGGGTCATGCCTGGCACCTACATCATTCCGGGCGCAACCAATACCTCCGGAGGAGGGGCCGGGCAGGCGTTGGGCGGCCTGATGGCGATGGCGCAAACCAGCGCGTTCGATTCGCAGCAGCGCGTGCAGGAGCTTTCCGCGGTGATGGAAGGCGTGGATGGGGCCGACGTCGGAATCGCCATGCCGCTGATTGACTATGGCTACAGTGGCACTTTTGACCGGGCCTCCATCTCGGTT
>JAUIHG010000364.1 GCA_030432405.1 Bacteroidia bacterium
TGATGATGCAGGGCGGCCGGATCTATCAGCGAGCCGAGGGACGGCTCAGGACTTTCACAGAGATCTTTGCCGCGGACGACATGCAACTGTTCATGGGCCTGCGCGATCCGGCCAGCTTTCTGCCTGCCGCCTTTGCCGCCACTCCGCACCCGGACTTTTTCGGTTTCATGGAAGGTATCGACCCGATGCACTTCCGCTGGTCCGACTTGATCCGGCGCATCCGCGTTTCTTCGTCCTGGGTGGGACGCATCAGTCCAAGCCGAGGCAGGATGTCCACCAACAGCCGGGCATTCGCGGCGGTGGCGGCAAACGCGGTGGAGTAGAGCGTGGCGAATGCGCCGAGCAGAAAAATCCAGAACCCGAGAGGCCCGATGCTTTGTTGATACATGTTGGCCAGCGTCGGCACCATAGCGTCGTTGCCGATCTGCAGTCCTTGGCGATGCAACACCGCGGCTCCGAGGAGGAAGAAGACAACCGTGGCACTGGTGTAGAGCACCAGAGAACAAAACGCATCGAGGCGCATGACTCGCATCCATCCCGTCACGCGATCCTGCCAGCCGGGGCCCTGGGGCCCCACCCGGGCCGCGTAGCCTTTTTCCAGACACCAATACGGGTAGTAAATCAACTCGGCCGCCCCGACGCCGATGATGCCAAGGGCGGCAAAGGCGGCGGCGAAATTTTCCGGTAAGTCCAAGCGCAGGCCGGTCGCAAGGTTGGCGGCAGTCACGCGCAGATCGGTGGTTTGCAGCGCCCACAGTGCAAAGACGGTGGAGGTGGTGAACAGGATGACCAGACCGATGGAAAAGCGCTCAATCAACCGGTAGCGGCCGACGCCGAGCAAGGTGGCCAACGTCAGGCCCATCACTACGGCGACCGGTTTGGGGCCCACCGGCAGACCCGCCATTTCAAACACCTGCGCCATGCCGCCCAACATGCCGCCGATGACCGAGATCATGGCCACAAAAACAGGCAGGAACACCCAGACCATCCAGCCCAGATTGTGCACCCGTGGGCCAGCATCTCCAGCGTGGGCGCGCCCGTGGCAACCGCGTAGCGTCCGAGCTCCACCTGCACGAACACCTTTACCACGCAGCCGAGAATGATCAGCCACAACAGGGCAAAACCGTTCTCGGCCGCGACGTGGGGGGTGACCACCAGTTCACCGGTGCCGACGATGCCGGCGGTCAGGATCAGCCCGGGTCCGATGTAACGCAGGCGTTGGAAAAAGGAAACAGGCGGAGCAACGCCGGCGGAGTCGGACATGGCGGGGTGGGGTGGGGTATTGCGGGGGTGACCGAGGCAAGCAGAGCCATCAGCCTTCGATCTCCTTACAGAAGGAAACGAAGAAAACAAAGCCGGGAGAATACCGCTGTTAACCGCTGACTTCCCGTTGAATGAACTTGATTAGGGTAGCCCCAGAAGGCAGGGGCATCCGTTACGCACTTTTGTGCTGTTTCTGCCTACT
>JAUIHG010000161.1 GCA_030432405.1 Bacteroidia bacterium
CCCCAGGCCCGCAGCGGCGCCACGCCCTACGACTACTTCTTCCTGGAAGACAACCAGGGCCCGCTGATCAGCAACCCGAACCTGCGTCCTGAAAAAACCATCGACTACCAGGTCGGCTTCCAGCAGCAGATCAGCGACAACTCCGTGGTCAAGCTGAGCGCCTTCTACCGCGAGTTGCGCGACATGGTGCAGATCGTTCAGGTGCCTTTTGCCTATCCGATTCAGTACACCAGCTACGGTAACCTGGACTTCGGTACCGTAAAGGGCCTGACCTTCAGCTATGAGATCGCCCGCCGGGTGGCCAACATCAAACTGGACGCCAACTACACCCTCCAGTTTGCAGACGGTACCGGCTCGAACTCCACCAGCCAGATCAACCTGATCGGTGCCGGTCAGCCGAACCTGCGGACCATCATCCCGCTGAACTACGACAGCCGCCACGCCTTCAAGGTGAACGTGGATTACCGCTACGCCTCCGGCGAAAACTACGACGGTCCCCGCATCGGCAACAGCGACATCCTGTCCAACTTCGGGGCCAACCTGCAGATCAACGCCCGTTCGGGCGAACCCTACTCCCGCCAGGCTGCTCCTACACCCGACGGCCTCTTTGGGGTGGCCAGCCGCTCCAACCTGGACGGCCAAATCAACGGCAGCCGCCTGCCCTGGCACTTCCGCGCCGACCTGCGTTTTGACAAATCCTTCTACGTCAACGTGGGCGACAAGGGCCGTACCCTGGGCTTCAACGTCTACTTCTGGATTCAAAACCTGTTCAACAACGCCAACGTGCTGAACGTTTACGGCTTCACCGGCAACCCGGACGACGACGGCTACCTGGCCTCCTCCCTTGGCCAGGAAGCGCTGGAAGGGGTGCTCTGTGAAGAATGTTTTGAGAACCTGTACCAGATCAAGATCAACAACCCCGATAACTACACCCTGCCGCGACGGATGCGCCTGGGTGCCAGCGTCAGCTTCTAAGGTCCCGCGACGACCTCAACGACCTTTACGATTTAGACCTCCCGACTATGCGCATTTCTCCCTATCTGTTCGGAATCCTGGCCGTAGCCCTTTTGGCCCAGCCCGTTTCCGCACGTGAGAACATCGGCATGACCGGCCGTCACGCCGCCGGCTACCGGACGCTCGCCAACGACTGCAACGACGCCACAGCCCAGGTGGACCTGGACATCAACAACGTGCGTGCACGTCTGTTGGGTGCCGGCGACTTCTGGTGGGACCTCAACAATGCCCGTTATGTGGTGCCGAAAGTGGACCCTTCCACTGGTGAAGTGGAAGTCTCCTCGCTGTTTGCCGGAGCGCTCTGGCTCGGCGGTATCGATGCCGGCGGCCAGCTGAAAATTGCTGCCCAGACCTACCGGCAGTCCGGCAACGACTTCTGGCCGGGCCCCCTCGATCCGGCGGGAACCACCAGCTCGGACGTCTGCTCTGCCTACGACCGCCACTGGAAAATCACGCGTACCCAGGTGGACGACCACATCGCACTGGCCGCCGAAGGAACGCCCATTTCCCTGGGCAGCATTCCAGACCCTATTCTCGAATGGCCGGCACGCAACAACCCCTACGCGCGGGGCAAAAACGACGCGGTATTGTCCATCAACCGCAACCTGGCGCCCTTCGTTGACTTCGACGGAAACGGCGAATACGATCCCACACAGGGCGACTACCCCAGAATCGATGGGGACCAGGCCATCTTCTGGGTCTACAACGACCGGGGCAACATCCACACGGAAACCGGCGGCGATGCCATCGGGGTGGAAATCCAGGCACAGGCCTTTGGATTCCAGACCTCCGATGAGATCAACGACATGACCTTCTACCGGTACCAGATCCTCAACTTCAGCCCGACCAATCTGGACTCGACCTTCTTTGCCGTCTGGGTAGACGCAGACCTGGGCTGGTACCTCAACGACTTTGTCGGATGCGACACCGCACTTGACCTCGGCATTTGCTACAACGGTACGGCCATTGATGGAGGCGGTTCGCCGAACTACGGCGCTTCTCCTCCCATTGTGGGGACCGACTTTTTCCAGGGACCCAAGAAGTTCTTCAATACGCCTGAGGGCCGGGACTCCATCCTGCTGGGCATGTCCGCCTTCCTGTACTACAACAACGACTTTACCGTCATCGGCAACCCGGAAGTGGCCGCCCACTTCTATGGCTACATGGCTGGAACCTGGAAGGACGCTTCGCCCTTCACGCAGGGCGGCAATGGATACGGAGGCTCGGTGAACAGCAACTTCCTGTTCCCCGACGACCCGTCCCTGCCGCTTCCGGCCTGGTCGGAATGCTCGGAGGGCAACCCACCGGCTGACCGCCGTTACCTGCAGTCTGCCGGTCCCTTCCGCCTGGAATCCGGAGCCAAAAACGAAGTGGTGGTCGGCGTGGTCTGGGTGCGCCCGGAAAGCCAGACCGGCTGCCAGGCCGATTTCGACCTGCTGCGCGCAGCGGACGAAAAAGCACAGGCCCTGTTTGATTCCGACTTCCAGTTGATCGACGGTCCGGACGCACCGGATCTGGTGATCCGCGAATTGGATCAGGAGATCATCATCTCGCTGGTCAACGGTCCGACGAGCAACAACCAGGGCGAGAATTACGAGGAGACGGATCCGATCGTGAAAAACATCGTGGATGCGGACCCGACGGACGACCTGACAGACTCGACCTATACCTTCCAGGGTTACATTCTATACCAGCTGGCCAATGGTCAGGTATCGGTGGCGGACTTCGACAACCCGGACGTCTCGCGTGTGGTGGCCCAGGTGGACGTCAAGGACGGCGTCGACCGGCTGGTCAACTTCACCTTTGACCAGACGCTGGGCGCCGACGTGCCCATGCTGATGGTGGATGGTGCGGACGAAGGCATCCGCCATACGTTCCGCATCACCGAGGACCTGTTTGCCGAATCGGAGTTCGGGCTGGTCAACCACAAGACCTACTACTTTGCGGTGGTGGCGTATGCGTACAACGAGTTTGCGCCGTACGACCCGTCGGACCCCAACACGCAGAAGCTGCCTTACCTGCAGGGCCGCAAAAACGTGCAGACCTACACGGCGATTCCGCACATTCCCTCGCCGGCCAACAACGGCACGGTGCTGAATTCGGCCTGGGGCGATGGCCCGGAACTAAGGCGTGTGGAAGGTGAGGGCAACGGAGGCCGCGTGCTTGAAGTAACGCCGGAGTCGGAGGCCGTGATGCTGGCCCAAGGCTTTGATCCGAACGTGACCTACCAGGGCCGCTCGGGCCCGGTTGATGTGATGGTTGCCGACCCGCTGAAAGTGCCGATGGCGGACTTCGAGCTGGTCCTCAGCGATACGACGATGCCTGCCGAAGGCGAAACCCTCGATCCGGGTGGATCGAGCTGGACCTTGAACAACCTGACCACCGGGGAGAGCCTGCGTTCGGACGTTTCCCTGGCCCAACTCAACGAACAACTGATCGAAGACTGGGGCCTGGCCATCACGGCCTTCCAGGACGAATTGGTTGTGCCGACCACCTCCGGCATCGTGCGGCGTCCGGCCTATCCGGGCGGCGTGACCATCGAAGTGGAGCCGGATGTAGCCGTCTACTATGAGCGTGCGGAAAACAACGGCTTTTTGGAGTCGTCGGTGGAGTATGCCAACCCCTCGATTTCCTGGCTGACGGGTGTGGCCGATGGCGAAGCGCAAGCGACCACCAACTGGATCCTGGCCGGTGTTAGCCCGGATCCTCCGGCCGACTATGACGGCATTGACGACAACCAGGTGTACGAGGGCGTGCAGGGAGGCACCATTGCACCTGCGGCGCTGATCGCCAAAGGCGACTTCATGCCGATGGGTGATGTGATCGGCATCCCGGCCACGATCAGGATGGAAAACCTGCAATCCGTGGACCTGGTGCTCACCGCCGACAAGGACAAATGGACACGTAGTGTTGTGGTGGAAACGGCTGAAGACGGCTTGAGCGAGTACGACAAGTGCTACATGAAGCTGGACCCGTCCGTGGGCAAAGACGGCCAACCGGACGGAACGGGCTCTGGCTTTGGCTGGTTCCCGGGCTATGCCATCAACCTGGAGACAGGCGAACGCCTCAACATCGTTTTCGGGGAATCGAGCTGGCTTGCGGGCAGCAACGGCGACGACATGCTGTGGAACCCGACGGACGAGTTCTTTGACCCGCTGTTCAACCCGCGCTACGGCGGCAAGCATTATGTCTACATCATGGGGACCCGCTACGACGAGGGCCTGAACTTCAGCACCCAGATCCAGGGCAATGTATCGGAGGTGCGCATGGCCTGGGAATCGGCCATGTGGGTATCGATGCCGTATTTGACCCCCGGATTCGAACTCACCTCGATTGAGGAAGGGCTGATTCCCACGGAGACGCGTGTGCGGCTTCGCGTCAGCCAACCGTTCAAGGTGCAGCCGATCGACGGCAGCAACGGCGGGGTGAACAAGTACAGCTTCAGCACACGTGGTCTGGCGCCGGAAACGGAAAGCCGCGAGGCTGCCGAGTCGGCCTGTGACCTGATCAACATCGTCCCGAACCCGTACTACGCGTTTTCGTCCTACGAGGCCAGTACGCTGGACAACCGGGTGAAGATCACGAACCTGCCGCCGAAGTGTGTGGTGTCGATTTACACGCTGGACGGCACGCTGGTGCGGCGCCTGACCCGCGATGTGGCACCGGACAATTCACGGGGTGGGATCTTGAACACCACCGAACAGAACCTGGACAACAGCGTGGACTGGGACCTTAAAAACGCTGTGGATGTTCCTGTAGCCAGTGGTATTTACCTCATCCATGTGGACGCCGAAGGGCTCTGCGAACGCACCCTGAAGTGGTTGGGCGTCATGCGTCCGATCGACCTGGATACTTTCTAAACCCATCTATCCCGGAAGGGGTGGCACTGCCCCTATCTGCATAGCATACCTGACGCGATTATCCGATGATCATGTTCAAGAAATGGAGCATTGGCCTGTTGCTGGCCATCCTGCCGACCACCGCCCTGTTGGCCGGCAACCCCGACCGCATCGGGGAGTCCGGAGCCGGCGAATTGCTCATCAATCCATGGGCGGCCTCCTCGGGCCTCAACGCCCTGAACGGCGCCAACGTCACCGGCATTGAAGCCATGCGGCTCAACGTGGCCGGACTGGCCTTCACCCGTCAAACGGAACTGGGTTTCAGCCGCACGTTGTGGCTGAACGGGTCCGACGTGGACATCAACGTCTTTGGTGTGGCCCAGAAACTGGGCGAAGGCGCCATCGGCATTGAACTGATGACCATGGGCCTGGGAGAAATCCCCGTGACCACCACCAGCCTGCCGGAAGGCACCGGCTCCACCTTCAAGCCCGGCATCTCCAATTTTGCCATCAGCTATTCGCGCAAGTTTGCCGACTACCTGGCCGGTGGTGTCACGATTCGCGGCGTCAGCGAACGGATTGCCGACGTGAGTGCTTTTGGTGTGGCCCTGGATGTGGGCATCCAGTACGTGACCGGCAACGAAGCATACCCGGAGAAGGTCAAGTTCGGCATTGCCCTGCGCAACGTCGGCACGCCGATGCAGTTCCGCGGCGATGGTTTGAGCTTCCGCTCCGATCCGCCCAGTGGTACGTTTGAGGCTACGGTCAACCAGCAGTCCCAGGACTTTGAGTTGCCCTCCCTGTTGCTGATTGCCGCCTCCTACGACTTGCATTTCGGCGCGTCCAGCCGCCTGACCGTCAATGCCCAGTTCCAGTCCAATTCCTTCTACAAGGACTTCTACGGGGGCGGCCTGGAATACGGGTTGACCGTAAACGGCGAAGAGCGTTTCCAACTGCGTGCCGCGTACCGCTACGAAGACGGCTTGCTCGACGATGCCGCCCGTACCACGGCCCACACTGGATTGGCTGCCGGCTTCAGCTTCATCCAGCCCTTCCGTGAGGACGGCCCGCGCTTTGCCATCGACTACAGCTACCGACCTTCCAACCCCTACAACGGAAGCCACGCCCTCGGCCTGCGCTTCAACCTGTAAGCACCTGTTCGCGCGTACGCGCGAACACAAAAAGCGGCGTTGCTGGATTTCCGGCAGCGCCGCTTTTTTTATGGCGATCCCTCAGCCCATCAAAAGGATGGCACAGTCCTGACACAAAGCACATACAGTACGTGATAAATCTATATATCTTGTCTCGGTGGAAGCGAGTCTTCGAGTCTGTACGCGGTGGATTGTGCTGCTGATTTTGCTTAGCGCTATAACGCCCCTCCTGATGGCGCAAGCACCATGGCAGGGCCAGTTGAAAAATGCCGCCCTACATGAAGCAATTGTAGGGGACTCCAGCACAAGGATGGGGTATGGGCGTTTGGCGGCATCGTGTGCCAGTGGCGTTGCCCAGGTGGACTTGGACATCAACAACGTTCGCGCCCGCTTGCTCAGTGCCGGCGATTGGTGGTGGGACTTGCGCGAAGCGCATTATGAAGTTCCCCGTGTGGATATAGACCGCGGTGAAACTCCGGTCAGCGCCCTATTCAATTCGGCGTTGTGGATCGGGGGGGTGGATGATGGGGAGCAAATACGCCTCGCTGCACAGACCTACCGGCAGTCCGGCAACGATTTTTGGCCCGGTCCACTGGATGTGGACGGGAGTATCCTGCAAGACCGTTGTGCCGAATTTGACCACCATTGGAAGGTAGAGCGCAGCGCCATTGATGCGCATCGGGATGCTGCAGCACTCATGGACAGCATTCCGCTGGGCAGCATTGATCCAGGCATCTTGACCTGGCCGGCGCTGAGGAATGCTTTCGCCCGCGGGCGGGCGAATACACCGATCAGCATCCCGCAGCCGATTGCCCCTTTTGTGGATGTAGACGGCAACGGGGTTTACAACCCGTCCCGTGGAGATTATCCCGATGTGCTTGGAGATCAGGCCATATTCTGGGTCTTCAACGACATGGGCAACATCCACGGACAAACCACTGGAGAGGCAATTGGTCTGGAATCGCGCGCCTTGGCGTATGCGTTCAAGACCAACGATGTGCTGGACAACAAGGGGAGTTACCGCATGGACAGGACGTATCTGGGCTTGCATGTGGACGCTGACCTAGGGTGGTACCTCAACGATTTTGTGGGCTGCGACACCGCAATGGATCTTGCTTATGCCTATAATGGCACGGCGGTGGACGGTGGCGGTTTTCCGAATTATGGGGACCGTCCGCCCTTGGTTGGAACCCAATTTTTGCGCACGCCGATGCACCATTATACCGGGCCTGGCGGACCGGATTCGGTGGCGCTGGGCATGACCGGTTTTGCCTATTACAGCGGCGATTTCAACATCATGGGTTTGCCTCAATCAGCGCCGGAATTTCTGGAGCTGTTGCGTGGAAACTGGAGGGACGGTACGCCGCGGACCTTTGGGGGCAACGGGTTTGGAGGAGCGGTCCCATTCCCCTTCCATTATCCCGACGATCCAGCCTTGCCGCTTCCGGCCTGGTCGGAATGCTCAGAGGGCAACCCACCGGCCGACCGCAGTTACCTTCAATGCGCCGGACCTTTTGATTTTGCACCCGGTCAATCCGTGCGGCTGGCTTGGGCAGTGCCCTGGGTGCGGCCCGAGAATCCGCAAAACGGGTGCCAGGCCAATGTGGCTTTGCTGTTGCAGGCGGCCAACACCATCAAGGCGTACTACGATGTGGATTTTGCCAGCCTGCTTGACGGTCCGGACGCACCGGATCTGGTGATCCGCGAATTGGATCAGGAGATCATTATCTCGCTGGTCAACGGCCCGACGAGCAACAACCAGGGCGAGAATTACGAGG
>JAUIHG010000162.1 GCA_030432405.1 Bacteroidia bacterium
CAGCGTCGGTGGTCCGAAAACCAGCACGGCCAGAAGCAGTTCGGCCATGATCTTTTGCCCATATGGCGCCGTGTCCGGCGCGAAGGCCTCAAGGATGGGGATGGCGGCCCCGGCAAGCATTGCCGAAAGCACCGAGCTGCCCAATAGGCCCAGCAGCAGGTTGCGCGTGCGGGTTGCGTTGTGCGCTCCACGGCGCTGCTGCCACCGCTGCAATACCCACGCACCAACGGCCGTGCCCAGCAGATACACCCCCAACAAATTGGCAAACGTGAACACGGTGTTTTCCAACGCGCGGCCAAGCACGTGGACCAGCACCACCTCCAGCCCTACACCGAGCAAGCCTGTAGCAAAGACGATGCCGGTCAAGTTTTGGAACGGTTGTTCCAAGTTGCCTTTGGAAGCCGTTGATTGGGCAGCGCGCACCGGATCTTCACGGGCTTCATGCGGTGCCGCATCTGCATCCACGTCCCGTTCCGTGTTGTATCCTTTCCCCCACCACAGCGCCAATCCAGCCGCCAGGAGCCCGAAGCACGCCAATAGGATCGCGCCTCCAGCGAACCCCAGCGCAGGCAACACCACATACAGCGTCAGGAACACCCCGGCAGTAGCCCCCAGGGTATTGGCGGCGTACAAACGGCCGAGGCTCCGGCCTTGAGCGCCTGGTACCTGCTGACGCCCTGCGCCCACACTTGTGCCCGTCCATTCTGCTGCAGTCTGTCCCGCTGCCGTGCCTGCCGCCGTACCTGC
This sequence comes from Bacteroidia bacterium, assembly GCA_030432405.1. GTDB lineage: Bacteria > Bacteroidota > Bacteroidia > Chitinophagales > BACL12 > WGOA01. The sequence goes on from JAUIHG010000162.1 coordinate 748, forward strand.
CACCGCGCGCCGCCGTGCTTCCACCAACACCGCCAACGTTGCGCCAAGGCACATCGTAGCGGGCAAAAGCAAAACACCGGCTACGAGCATGGTCACCAGCAAGGCTCCAGCTCCTGCATTATTGCCCACCACCGGACCCAACCAACGCGGCAAGGCATCGGCCAGATAGAACAGCCACCACGGGCTGGCCACGGCATAGAGTGCGGCAAAAAGCTCCAAGCCTGCAAAAAGCCGGAGGGGTTGTCGGCTGTGCCTGGCGCGGCTGTGTGCCCATCGGCCGCCCAGTGCCAGGCCGCCAAAAAAACCGGCCAAGACGCCCAGGATGGCCATCGTTTCGCTGCCCAGCGCAAGGGCAAACAGCCGGGTCCACAGAATCTCATAGCCCAGGGCCGCCAAGCCGGAGGCCACAAAGGCCAGAAGCAGCATTCCATCCCGGTGGTCCCGAGCTATTGTGGGGATGGCTGGTTCAGCCCCTGCAGGATCAAGCGATTGATCACTCCCACCATGTGTAGTGCGGTGATCAGCACCACTGGACGGATCAGACGCCGCCCTGTGCGCCCGCTTTCGGGATGCTTTGCCCATGCGGGCGAAGGTAGAAGGTAGGGGGGAACAGCGCAGATTCAAGCTCCAGACAGTTGTCCCAGCGCTCAAGACAAATGTCCACACCTTGAAAACCATGTCAACGGTACCCCCAACGTGCAGCCAGCATCCCCCAACTTGCAACAAGCACCTCCCAACCTGCTGCCAACACCGCTTTAACTGAAACCAATCCGCGCCTACATGCAGACCGCACATACAAACCTGCAGCCCGCATCTGCCAACCCTCAGCCCAGGCTGAAGCTGCACCGGATTGAGCGGCTTCTGCAAGCCCTGCTCAGGGATATGGCACAAAGCTCCAGTGCGGGCAACTCCGATAGACCCGAAAGCTCCGGCACGAAGATCATTAGCAAGGCCGCCGGCCAAGCCTCCAACGCTACAACCATCGCCGACTTCTTTGCGGACAAGCTGCTGGTGCACCGGGTCATCCAGCAGGGCATCCCCCACAGCCTCTACCAGGCCATCAAAGACCGTTCGCCGATCGGCGAAAACGAATGGGCCACATTGTTGGCGACCTCCTCGAAAACCTTGCAGCGCCATGCCAGGGACAATCGTCCATTCAAAGGCCTGCACGCGCAGCGCATCGTCCAGGTTTTTGAGGCAGTCTTTATGGGCCTTGAAACGTTTGACGATAGCCAGCGGCTTGGCTTTTGGTTGTCCCAGCCCAACCATGCACTGGGCGGGGTTAAACCCATTGAGCTGCTCAGCGATGCCTACGGCACCGAACTGGTCCTGGGTGAACTGCACCGGGTTCAGCGTGGGCTGTTTGCGTGAGGGAACCACAGCAACGCATACCTACCGACCACGCTTAACCATGCAATGCTACCTGTTGATCAGCCTGGCTTACGCCGACCGGCTATCCGGAACGGGTGCAGCGCGCTATGGGGCTCGCTGGAGTTCCAAAGGTGTGCATCTGATCTACGCGGCCAACAGCAGAGCGCTGGCGTTGGCGGAAGTCCTTCCCCACTTCTCCCTGGCCAACATGCCATATGGATACAGCATGATGACCGTGTCGGTACCGGATGCCCTGACACGTTCCAGCATAGATTGGACCAGCCTCCCTCCGGGTTGGATCGCTTTCCCCCCCACCAACCATGCGCAAGCCATCGGGGACGCCTTTGTCCGGGAAAGCCAACACCTCGCCCTGCGCGTTCCATCCGCTACTGTGCGCAACAACGGAGTACAACAGGCTTTCAACCTGTTGATCAATCCCCGGCACGACGATTTTTCTCAGGTCCGGGTGCTTGACCAACACCCCTGTCCTGACCATGGCCGACTGTTCCGCCCCTGATCAAGATGTCCCTGGATGCTTGATGCCTGATGGGGCGCTCCCCGCTGGGCCCTAGGCGCTGACCTCCAGGCGGGCTTTGACGCCAAGGTGGCTGCCGAGGGTTTCCCAGGCCTCCATGAGGTCTTCGGTCAGGGGGGTTCCGTCTGCGGTTTTGGTGCGGGCCAGTTGGTAGTAGGTGTTCTGCAGGCGCCAGAGGTCGGGCTTGATGTCCAGGTCCTTGAGCACCTGGAAGACGCGGTTGATGCGGTCCAACAGTTGGCTGGGCTCGGTGCTGGTGGGGATGTCGTGCAGGCCTTTGAGGAGGCGTTCGCCGGCGGCGAACGCAATCAACTCCCGGTCCAGGGGCACATCCCATTTGCGCGCCTGCAGGGCCAGCTTTTCGAGTTTGCGCGGATTGAGGCGGCCGTCGCCGAAGGCGCGTCGGATTTCGGTATTGATGACCACCTCAAGGTTGCGGGCAAACACATCCGGAATGGGCAGTTCCGCAGAACGCAGCACGTTGGTGATGTTGTAGTTGCGGTCGAATATCTCGCGGTAGGCCGTTTCGGCCTGCTCCACATCCGGAGCCACGATCCACTGCAGGACCTTGCGCTGCTCGTCGCGGAAGAGGTTCCAGAAGGTGAAGGCCGCCCCCCCACCGGCCGAGGAGCCCTGCGACACCGCATCGGCACCCGGTGTGCCGGGCGCGGGACCGGCGGGAAAATGCCGCTGCATACCGGCCAGGACATCGGCGGTGCGGCTGGCCAAAAAGGCGTCGCGCAACTCCATATGGCAGGCCTCAAACGCGGCTTCCGACATGTCGGACAAGAGTTGCCCGATGATCTGGTGCTGGCCCAGATAAACCACGGCAAAACCGAAATGCTTGACCGAGTGGGTGATTCTGGAACGCACGGTTGTCAAGCCCATGGCCAGGCGGTGCGACCCCGCCTCGAAGCGTTCATAGCGCGTGCTCTCCGCCCAATAGTTGCAGATGTCCATCCGCTCCGGAAAGTCCTCAAAAAGCGAATACACCGCATAGTGCATGCCCACCCCGCTTAGGGTCAGGCGGGCGGGCGCCACCAGCTTTTCCCAGATTTCGACGGCTGTATCGAACTCCGGTACATTGGAGTCGGCCTCGCGCAGCTTGGCTACAAAGTCCGCTTCCAGGGAAAGCCCGCACTCCCGCTCGGCCAACTGGATGGCCCGGTTGGCGTATTGCAAAATCTGCACAGGCTCCACGCGGCTGATTTCGTCGAAAAACCAGCCGCAACTGGTGTACATCAACATGCCCTGGCGCACCATTTCCAGCATGCGCAGGGCCGTGGTGAAGCGCTCCTGGTCCTTGGAGTTCCAAACCTCCGTATGCAGCTCCCGGGATAAAAAGGCATGTGCCGCCTCCGGCGAACGCCCATTGATCAAATCCACGTAGCGGTCCGCTGCGCCTTCCGGATCCTGGAATAAACCCGGCGCTTGCATGCGCCAGGCCTCTTCGAGGCGGCCGTTGAGCATGTCCAGTGCTTCGCGCAGGGGCTTGCGCCAGGCCTGGCTGAAGGCATCGCCACCCTCGCCGTTGGTACAACCGCAGTCCGAGCGCCAGCGCTCCACCCCGTGGGCGCAGGACCAGGAGGAACGGGAAACGATCTCCACTTCCTCGGTGGGCGGATGCAGCGCCAGAAACTCGCCGTAATTGGTCAGCTGTGCACGGCCGTTTTGTTCAATTTGGTCCAGCGCATAGGCCAGGGCCATGTCGCCGTAGCGGTGGTGGTGGCCATAGCTTTCACCATCGGTGGCCACGTGCACCAAACGGGCATCGTTGCCGGCTTCACCCAAACCGGACAACAAGCGGTCGGCAAAGGCCTCACCGGATTCCAACAGACCCTTGAAGGCCACGTCCTGGGCCAGGCCTCCATCGTAGAAAAACAAATCCACGTGGCGGCCGCCCGACAGTGGGCAACGGTAGGCCTTGCGCGGATCGATCGAGCCGCCGCTCACATCGTGCCAGACGCTTTCGCCGGAGGCGCGAACGCTTTCCGCCTGCCGCGGTGCAAGGAGGGTGTAGCGTACACCGTGGTCCGCCAGCACCTCGAGGGTCTCGTTGTCCACGGCGGTTTCCGGCAGCCACATGCCTTCCGGGTCGCGGCCAAAGCGGTGGCGGAAATCCCGGATCCCCCACTCCACCTGCAGGCGCTTGGTGCGTGCGCTGGCCAACGGCAGGATCAAGTGGTTGTAAGCCTGGGCGATGGCCGAGCCGTGGCCGCCAAAACGGTCCATGCTCTCCTTGTCGCCCTGCAGGATGCGCTGATACACCTCGGGCGCATTTTCTTCCATCCAGCTGAGCAAGGTCGGCCCGAAATTGAAAGAAATGCGCCCGTAGTTGTTGACGATGTCCACGATCTGCCCCTGACCGTCCAGGATGCGCGACCACGCATTCGGGCCGTAGCATTCGGCCGTGATGCGTTCGTTCCAATCGTGAAACGGGTGCGAGGACTCCTGCCACTGGATGCGCTCGAGCCATGGGTTCTCGCGCGGGGGCTGGTAAAAGTGGCCGTGGATGCAAACAAAGTTCACAGAAATGGCGGATGGCGGGTGAAGGGAGTAAACCGCAAAGGCGGGTATATGCAAACGGTTCAGCGCAGTTCCAGCACCATGCTGCTGCGCGGGACCAGCGGAATAGGCTGGCTGAGGTTGAGGCTGGTGCCGGTGACCGGATGTACGCCTACGGCGAACCCATCGGTAACCTCGGCATAACGCTCCGGTTCGGTGCGGCGAACCTCGTCGCTGCCGTTGATCAAAACCAGTACGGCCGACTCCCCATCGTGACGGGCGTATGCGTACAGGCCATCAACGGGCACAAACTGGGTCATGACGCCGTGGTGCAGAACGGGGGTCTTCGCGCGCCAGCGCGCCAGGGCACGTGTATAGGCGTAGATTTCGGCCGTCAAGGCCCCCATGGCCTGGCGTCCGGCGGCGGTGAAGGCATTCAGGGAATCCCCCTCCCAACCGCCCGGAAAATCCTGGCGCACCGTGCCGGAATGGTGGTCGGACTCTGCGGACAGGGCCAATTCCGTCCCGTAGTAGAGCATGGGAATGCCCCGCACCGTCATCAGCCAGTCCAGGCCCATACGGATCTTGAGGGGATTGTCTTTAACCACGGCCGCCCAGCGGCTCAGGTCGTGGTTGTCCAAAAAAACCACGTTGCGCTCCGGATGCGGGTAGACGTAATCCTTGGCCATGGTGTAATAGAGCCGGTTGACGCCCTCGGTCCATCCCGGGTCACGGGTGGCCGATTCGGTGATGGCGTAATAGGCCTGGAAATCGGTGAGCGCGGTGATATCGGGCTGGAAATCCTTGTCCAGACGGGTATCGCCGTGGAAATAGCCCTGCACCAGGCCGCCATGCACCCAGGTTTCCCCGAACACAAAAAGCGTTGGGTAGGCTTCCGCCACGGCTTTGGACCAGGCCAACAGGAAGTCCGGATCCGAATAGGCCCAGGTGTCCATGCGCAGCGCATCCGTCCCGGCCTCTTCAATCCACCAGAGGGTCTGCTGGATGAGGTAACGCGTAAGCAGGGGATCGTCCTGGTTGAGGTCGGGCATGTGGGTATCAAACCAGCCCTGCCCAAAAACCTTGCGGTCGTAGGCGGAGGCGTGCGGATCCAGCAGGGTCGGCGCCCGATAGGTTGTGCGCGTAAAGCTGTCCCATTGGTGCACCCAATTGGCCGAAGGCAAATCCTGGTACCACCAATGCCGGTTGCCGACGTGGTTGTGGATCAGGTCCATGACCACCTTGATGCCGCGCTCGCGGCAGGCCGCGGTAAAGGCCAGGTAGTCGGCATGGCTGCCAAAACGCGGATCGATCCGGTAATGGTCCGTGACCGCATAGCCATGGTAGCTGTGCTCCGGCTGGTCGTTGGTCAGGACCGGGTTGGGCCAGACCGCCGTCACGCCCAGGTCGGCCAGGTAATCCAAATGCTTGGTCATGCCCGCCAGGTCCCCGCCGTGGCGCTGGTAGAGGTCGCTGCGGTCCAGGCCGGTTTGCTGCATGCCCTCCACCACGTCGTTCTCCGGATCGCCGTTGGCGAAGCGGTCGGGCATCAGCAGGTACATGAGGTCCGACGGATCCAGGCCCTGCGGCTGCCAGCCGGATCGCGCCCGGAACTCGTAGGGCAGTTCCGCCCTTTCCGCGCGGCGGCCGCTGCCGCGCTGTAAACGGATGGTATAGCGACCCGGTTCGGCATCGGCAGCAATGGCCAAATCCAAAAACAGATAATTGGGATTTCCGGTTCGCTGAACGCGCTGCAGCTGAATGCCCGCCCGCACGGCTTCATCCGAAAGGCTCGGCTGCCATTCGGCCAGGCCCGGTCCGTGCAACAACAGTTGCAAGGTCCCGTCGCCCAGGCCGACCCACCAATGCGGGGGCTCCATTTTGTCCACCACGCTTCCGGTGGGCGAGGCCGCCACAGGTGCCGCCAGCAGGCAAGCCGGAAGAAGTAAAAACAACAATGCGGCGCAAAGGCTGCGGGCACCTGTTTTGGAACGTTCGATCAAAAAAAACATGGACGTAAAATAGAACGGTAGAAGGAATCCACGGCCGCAAAACAGAATGAACCGCCGCTCAGCCCTGCGGCTTGAGCACCACCAGGGCCATGGGCGGCAGGGTCAGGTGCACCGTGGCCGGCTGCCCATGGCGGGCTTCTTTTTTGGCCTTCAGGCCGCCGGAAAAACCCTGCTCCGGCTGCACGCCGGAACCCCAATAGGCGCGGTCGTCAGAGTTGAACAAGCAGCGGTATTTCCCCGCAGCCGGCGCCCCAACAGCGTAGTTTTCGAGGGTCTGGGGCGTGAAATTGGCCACCACCAACACGGGGGATTCGCCGGCGTCAGCCGGCAGGCGCAGCCAACTCAACACGCAGTTGTCATAGTCCTGGGTGTCCACCCAGCGGAAGCCCTCCCCGCTGAACTGCTGGGCATACAGGGCCGGCTCCTCGCGGTACACGGCGTTGAGCGCCTTTACGCAGGCCTGCACACCGCCGTGGGCTTCGGTGTCCAGCAGCTCCCAGGGCAGTTGCCCGTCGTGCTGCCAGTCCTGCCGTTGGCCGAGCTCCCCGCCCATGAACAGCAGCTTCTTGCCCGGGTGGGTCCACATGTAAGCGTACAG
>JAUIHG010000365.1 GCA_030432405.1 Bacteroidia bacterium
GGTTAGGCTGCCCAGCACCGCAGGTATTTCCGGCAACGTAGGCGGAGAGGGCGCGCCGAGCGGAGGTAAAGAGGTGGCGGAGGGAAGGCGCAGCGGAGCGCGGAAGGTGTTGACGACGATCCTGCGCTCGGCACGATCTCCCTGGACGCCGTCCGCCAGCAAGCGCAGGGTCGTTTTAGCCTGCGGGAGAAAGGTATGGTTGCCGGAAGTGGCCACGGGTTCGCCGGCTAACCGGACGGCGGCTGCGTTCGTCGTATGCCAGTGCAGCGTCAGGGTGGTGCCCTGCAGCACCCCGAAGTAGTCCGGCAGCTCCGGGCGGGATTTGAGCCGGGCGGGTGCTCCCTGGTTTGGTGGAGCGGTGGCCGTCAGGTAAAAATCCAGGCCCACACTCAGGTCCAGTTGAACGGTGAGTACTTTGGCGACCGCTTCCGCGCCGCGGTGAGCCGTGAGGATAAATTCGGTCGGTTCGTTGATCCAAACGCTGGTGCTGCCCGTAGCCGGCACCCGGCCGGGCCGGGGCAGGATCTCGACCGAAGTAGCTTCGGGAGCTGACCACTGCAGGCCCGCCCGCTCCCCGGGCCGCACCCGTTGGGATGCCGCGACGAACGTCACGTGGAGGGCTGCCGGACCGGCGCGCCACCCCGTAACCGGCGGCGGCGGGGAAGGCGGACCGATGGGCATGGTCCCGGTCTCCCGCAACTGTTGGAACTGGGTAAGTACGTCGGCCTGTTTTCCGGGAAGCGACCGCCATAAGCCTGCGGTGCCGGTCGGCTGCCAGCTGGTTTGCTCATCTATCAGCAGGAGATTGCGGGGGAGTAATCTGATCCGCCGCCAGTCAGCCGGCCGGAGGTTCACCACAAAAAAACGCCCGCCCGCTGCGGTGAATTTCTGGCGGTAGCGGTCCGTCAGCCCTACCTTATGCAGGTAGCTGGCGGGGACGACCAGGTCTACCGCAACACCAGCTGCGGCGCAGTGCAGCAGGGCCCGTTGCCCGTCCACCGGCAGGGGCGCGGTGACGAAGCAGTTGACCGAGTGTTGTGCCCCGGAGAGGAGTGGCCGCAGTGGCTGCGCGTACGGCACGTTCCGGGAAGGTTCGTGCTTCATTTTTGCGGGGGGATAATTTCAGAAAGCAGTTCGTCCACCTCCCGGCGCAGGCTGTACAGGTTCGTGGGCCAGCTCCGCAAGGTGTTGTTTTCCACGGCGACCACCTGATCGGCATTGATGAGACAGATGTTATCAACACTGCGGCCGGTGGTGATCAGCCGCTGGTGATCCCAGGCACTGAATTCGGGGCCTTTGGAGAGAAAATCACGGTCAATCGGCGGCGCGGCATCCAGGTTGAACAACCACACCGTTCCGTCCAGACTGGAGGAAATCAGTTGGTCATTTTTCGTCTGGTTAAAGGCCAGTCCGGTTACTGCGCTTTCCTGGTAGTTGCGGTTGACG
>JAUIHG010000366.1 GCA_030432405.1 Bacteroidia bacterium
CCAGAAAGAAGCTGCTACCAAGGCCGAGGTGGAACAACTGGAAAAAAAGTGGGCAGCGGCCGCTGCTGCAAGGGAGCAGCTGGCAAAAAGTGAGCGTTTGCAACCTCTGCGTTCGGATCTGGAAGCGTCTGCCCGGTTAACCCGGGAATCCGCCGCTCTGACCGCAGACCTTGGTGCCGCCGACCAACAGGCGGCCACCTTGGCCGCTGCCACCGTTACTGCGGCGGCGGCCATCGTCGCGGCACAGGATAAACTAAACGATTACTACGAGAAACTGCCGGCACGGGAGCAGAAATTTGCCGCAGTTGCTCAGTTGGAGCAGGACATTTCGGCCTTACACCGTGATGTTGACCTGGACGAAAAGCGCCGTGGCAGCCTGGAGCACAGCTTGCGGGAATGGCGCAGCAAGCAAGACGCGTTGACCGACAAAATTGCGGCTATCCGTAAAGCATTAGGCGGCCGGGAGCCGGCGGCCATCCAGCAGCGTCTGCAGGCACTGGAACGTTCCCTGCCCGCCGCGGTTACCAAGCGGGAAGAGTTGGAAGAGCGCCTCCGGCACCGCCAATCGGCAGATCGCCTGACTGCAGAGACTGGCAGGTCCGCCCAAGCCCAGGGAGAACTGGCCCTGGTGGTGCGGGAGGTGGAAACTACTGAAACAGCGCTGGCGGCGGCAGAAACAGCGCTGAGTGATCACCGGCTGGTACTGAACAACCTGCGGCTAAGTGCTTCCCTCAGTGAGCACAAGCTCAACCTTAAACCAGGCGAGGCGTGCCCGGTGTGTGGGGCTACTGAACATCCCGCTTTGCAGGAATTTATGCCGGTGACGGACTCCGCCATCGAGCGGACGCAGGCAGCAGTAAATAAGGCACTGGCCGTAGTGGAACAACAGCGGCAGCAATTGCAGGAGGTACGGCGACGGGAGGCGGCGGTACGCCGCCGGGTAGACGGCCACGAGGCCCTCGTACAGGAGTTGACCGGTCAGTTGGGGGCACGGGCACCGGAGCAGGCACCGGTCGAGCAATTAAGAGAGGAGTTGCAATCGGTACTGGCCACGGTGCAGGCGGAAACCCGGGAACAGGACCGCTTGCGGGCCCTGCAAGCAAAGCTCCCCGGCCTGGTGGCCCTGGAAACGGAAGCAGGAACCGTCACTACCCGGATTGCGGAACTCGGGAAGGAGTTAGACGAAGTCGTGACCAAGCTGGCAACAACGGCGGCGGCCATCACCAAAAAACGCGCCGTCATCAAAGCTGAGGTAGGGGATCGTACGGCCGAACAGTGCCGGGAGTTGACCCGCAGGAAGAAGGATGAGCTAACGGCCAACCTGGCGGCAGCCGAAAAAACGGAAATGGATGAGCAAGCGCGGCTGGCTGCCCTGGGCTCGCGCCAGGCGGTGCTGCGGGAACAGCTGGCGAAGCAGACGACCGAGCTCGCGGGGGTACAGGAGCG
>JAUIHG010000163.1 GCA_030432405.1 Bacteroidia bacterium
ATCCTCAATGCCCTGGCCACCCGCAATGTGGTGGTGCGCATCCGCGCCGACGTCTACGACATCATCTCGGGTTCGGTGCGCATGAACCATGTGCAGGGGGCCATCCTCATCGAAGTCTATCCGGAGATGATGCCGCGCTGGCAGAAGCTGGCCAAACGCGCCATCGATGTGGCCGCAGCACTGGCCGTTTTTGCGCTGTTCTGGTGGCTGTATGCCTTTATTGCCTGGCGGGTGCGGCGTTCGTCCGAAGGACCGGTCTTCTACGCCCAGATCCGTTTGGGCCTGCACCGCAAGCCCTTCAAGATCTACAAGTTCCGTTCCATGCAGGTGGATGCCGAACCGGATGGGCCGGCCCTGTCCACCGGCGACGATGCGCGCATCACGCCCTGGGGCCGGGTCATGCGCAAATGGCGTTTTGACGAACTGCCGCAGTTTTACAACATCCTGCGCGGGGAAATGAGCCTGGTCGGACCGCGGCCGGAGCGCAAACATTTCTACGACCAGATCGTGCAGCGCGAACCGGCCTACCGCCACCTGTACCGCGTCAAACCCGGCCTGACCTCCTGGGGCATGGTCAAATACGGCTACGCCTCCAGCATCGAGGAGATGATCGAGCGGATGAAATACGACCTGCTCTACATCGAAAACATGAGCCTGGGCCTGGACTTCAAAATCATGCTCTACACCCTGGGCATCGTCTTCCAGGGCAAGGGGAAATGAGCGCCGGCGCGCTTCACCTTACCGGCGCACATCCGCCGTCGTCCTGCTGAGCGTCCGGATCATTCGCCCATCGGGCGGACAAACACCGGGGCAAACTCGGCGCGCGAATCGGTAGTCAGGCGGGATGGAATGCGGCGGTTGCTGAGGTCCACGCCTTCGGCGATCCGCACGTCCGCCAGGTAGATGTCGTAGTTGACTTCGGTGGTGTCGGAGGCCAGTGGTGTGGCGTCGTACACCAGCCAGTTGCCGTCGCGGCTCCAATCGTGCCAGCCCTCGTTGCTGCCTTCAGGGGTCAGGGCGCGGATCCATTGTGCGTCCTCCAGGAAGAGGTGGATGTCGTATTCGCCATCCTGGAAACGCATGGCGCTGATCCAACCGTGCTGATGGGACCAGCGAGGCGCCCCGGTGTGGTAGACGTCGTCGGCCAGGCTGGCCTCGCCGGGGTAATTGGTGATGCGCTGGCGCCAACGGCCATCCTGTGGCATTTTCCAAAGTTCATCCAGGCCGCTTTCCGTAGAGCGGAAGACCAACAGGCTGTCGCCCGGGCCCCATACCGCACTGCCAAAATCAAAATCTGCCGTGGCCAGCAAGGTGTCCAAAACCGCCCCGCCGATTTCCATACGCAACAAGGCCGGGGTGCCATCCTCCAGCCAAGTGCTCAGCACCATCTCGCGGCCGTCCGTACTGATGGCCGGCCAGGCGTCTTGGACCGGGTGGGGATAGATGCGCTCCAACTGTGCACCGTCCGCCTTCATGCGGTACAGAAACAGGGTCCGTGCGCTGGTGTCGCGGTCCGAACCCACATACAGCCAGTCTCCGTGCGCAGCATACACCCAATCCACGCCCGGGCTTTCCAGCACGGGCCGCGGATTGCTGCCGTCGCCGTCCATCACATACACGTCAAAGCGCTGCCCGACCGAGTCCATCTGGACGTTGTAGGCAATCCACCAATCGGTGGCGGGAGGGGCGACGGGGCCGCTTTCGCGGGGGCTGCCGCAGGCGGCCAAAAGCAGGACGGCAGCGGCGGGAAGCAGGAAGGATTTCACGGGCGCGAAAGTAGCGGCATCCGGCGGAAGGGGACAGGGTGCCGTTACCACGGATCCACATCCACGGCCACACGCGCCTGCTTGAAGGCGCCGTTTTGAGCGGTGGATACCGCCAGGCGGTCCGTGCCATTGCGGATGGCGGCCCGCGCCGTGCGGCCGATCGTGTTGTCTTTTTCGAGCTTGAGCAGGATTTCCTGGCGGTAGCGGTTGCGGATGCGGGCGATGGCCGGTGCGGTGGGACCCAGCACCCGCTTGCCGAGGGCATCCTGCAGCCCTTTGGCCAGAAAACGGGCGGCATCCGCGCAAACCCCGGCATCGCGGTGGGTCACCGTCAGCCGGATCAGGCGCAGGAACGGCGGATAGCCCCAATGGCGGCGCTGGGCCAGTTCCTGCTGGTAGAAGCGCGCGTAATCGTGCTCCACCACGTGCTGCAGGATGGGGTGTTTGGTGTCCCAGGTCTGGATGAGGACTTCGCCGGGCCCCCGGCGCCCCGCCCTCCCACTGACCTGGGCCATGAGCTGGAAAGCGCGCTCCTGGCTGCGGAAATCCGGGAACCACAACAGGGCGTCGGCCGACAGGATGCCCACCAGCTTGACGCCTTCAAAATCCAGGCCCTTGGTCACCATTTGCGTGCCGACCAGGATATCGATGTCGCGCTGCTCAAAGCCGTGCACGATGCGTTCGTGGGCCTGTTTGCCGCGTGCGGTGTCCAGGTCCATGCGCGCCACCCGCGCATCGGGAAAGCGCAGGGCCAGTTCGTCTTCGATTTTTTCGGTGCCAAAACCCTGGTACACCAGCCGGGCGCTGCCGCAGGCCGGGCAAGAGGACGGTGAAGGCTTGCGGTAGGCGCAGAGGTGGCAGCGCAGGTCGTGCGAGTGCTTGTGGTAGGTCAGGCTGACGTCGCAACGCACGCATTGCGGCACCCAGGAGCAGGCCTGGCAGCGCAGGGTGGGGGCGTAGCCGCGCCGGTTCTGGAAGAGGATCACCTGATCCCCGCCGTCCAGGACAGCCTGCAGGCGTTCGGCAAGGGTCGTGGACAAGTGGCCGTCCAGGCGCTGTGTTTGCGCCTCCCGGCGAAGGTCCACCAACCGCACCGCAGGCAATTCCCCGGTGCCGTAGCGCACGTCGAGGGGCACCCGGCGGTACTTCCCTTCCAGCGCATTGTGCATGCTTTCCAGGCTGGGCGTGGCCGATCCGAGCAGGACCCGGCCGCCTGCGGCATGGGCCAACCAGACGGCGGCATCGCGTGCGTGGTAGCGCGGCGAGGGATCAAACTGCTTGAAGGAGGCGTCGTGTTCCTCGTCCACCACCACCAGGCCCAGCTTGCGGAAGGGCAAAAAGACCGCCGAACGCGCACCGATCACAAAATCGAGTTTGCCCGACGCGGCCGCCTGCCAGGTTTCGACCCGCTCGGCAGCCGAGGAGCGGCTGTGGTAGACCCCGATGCGGTCGCCAAACACCGCCCGCAAGCGCCCGACCAGCTGGCTGGTCAGCGCAATCTCGGGCACGAGGTACAGCGCCTGGCGGCCTTCGCGGGCCTCCGCGTCCATGGCATGCAGGTACAGTGCGGTTTTGCCGGAGCCGGTCACGCCATGCAGCAAGACCGGTACGCCTTCGGCGAAGCCTTCGCGCACCTGCGCATAGGCCTGCTGCTGCACCGCACTGAGCACGGGCAGTGCCCCTTCCTCATGGCCTTCGGCCAGGCGGCTGACGGTCACCTCGATTTCCTCCAGGATGCCTTTGTCCAGCAGGGCTTTTAGCGCCGCGGGTCCCGAGCTGCCCAATTCCGGCCGGCGCAGCAATTGGCTGCGGTACAGCGGCTGGTCGCCGTCCGGTCCCTGTTCGTGTGCCAAAACGGCCAGCAGGACGGCCAGTTGTTTGTGCGCCCGGCGCTCGAGGGCTTCAAAGGCTTCCTGCAGGGCATCTTCCGCGGCTTCGACGGCAGCGTTTTGTGCCTCCGATCCCTCCGGATGCGCCGCTTCCGCTGCTGCGGCGTCCAGCGCCGGGGCCAGGGCAATGCGTTTTTTGGTTTTGGGTTTGTAGCGCGGCTGGAAGTCTTCTTCCAATTCCACGATACCCCGGGCCATCAAATCCCGCAAGGTGGCATGCACGGTTTTGCGCTGCAGCAACTGCTGGATGTCCTTGATGCTCAAGGCTTCTTTCTCCGCAAGCGCCAGGGCCACGGCGTAGCCCTTGTCGTCCAGATCCCGGAAGGCATCTTCGGCGTCCGGATCAAAGTCCGGATGCCGCACAATCCGCGTTTCGGAGTGCAGGCGGAAGGGGCCCGGCAGGGCGGCGGTCATCACATCGCCGATGGGGTGGGCATAATAGCCGGCCATCCAGCGCCAGAAGGCGAGCTGGGCTTCGCCGGCCACCGGCGCATCGTCCACCAGGCCGAGGATGTCCTTGGGCGCAAATTCCCGGGGCGCCTCATCGTGCAGGCGCGCCACCACCGCCGAGTACAGCTTGCTCGACCCAAAAGGCACTTCCACGGCATGGCCGGCCACCAGTTCCCCGCGCAGGGCATCGGGCACGCGGTAGGTAAAGGCATCGGCCAGTGGCAGGGGCAGAATGCAGTCGGCAAAACGCGGCCCTTCGACGGCACCGGTCTGGCGCGTCAGCGCGGGGGCTGCGGATGTTTGGGCGGACGACGCCATGTCGAAGGGGGGATCCTGGGTTGGGCTTCGCCTTCAAGGGGCGGGCTTTGCCTTAAGGCGAATCAGGGCAATCCAAACCCTGCCGGTCGATCAGTAGCTGATGACCCATGCCTCAGGCCAATCCGCAAGATCGCTCAAGGCAAGGGGATGCCCGATGTGTTCGCCGGAAACGGCGGTCAATGTGGAAAAAAGAGCGCTAAACGCCGCTGCATCCGTCTACCTGTTCCGCCAATAGCCTGGCTCAGATGCTGCTTGCAGACCCCTCATGCGGGGCTCAAATCCACGATCAACAGAGCGCTGATCGTGGCACCCAGCTCCGGCGTCCACGGCACTAAACTGGCTTTGAGCCGTAAACCAAGACGGGGGTGGGCCTGTACCGTAAATCCGCTTTGCATCAACAAGGCGTCGCGGTTGCCATAATGAACTTGATCGCTCCGGTTAAAACCCTGGGCATCTTTGACCTGGTGCCGCAACAAATAGGCATAAGCCAAGCCCCATTGGAAGCTCAGCATGCAAGGCTGTGGGCGGCGTTTTGAAGGGCCTCCTTTGGAAGCGGTGCCATCGTCGGAGCAAAAGGTCAGCACCGCTATGTGCACCGGGACCTCAATATGATCCAGCCGAATCTGGCCATAGTCAAGGTCGGGATAGTAGTCTGGCAGGATGTATTCGCCGTTTCGGCTGTAGTGCATGCCCAAGCCGGCTTGCCAATGGCGGTGGAAACGGATGCTGCTCCAAAGCCCAGCGTTCAAACCGGCGTAATCGGTGACGCCATCGCCTTCAAGCTCGGCGAAATTCACTCCGGTGGCCAACCCACCGTGGAATTGCGGAAACTGGGCTTGCAGCGGTAGTGTGGGCAGCGCCGCTGCAAAAAGCCCCATCAACAGCCATCTCTTGGGCATGTAGGTCCACATGCCTCGAAAAACGGCAAGGAGGACGGTCTATTGCGCATGCGCTTTTCCATGCTGCAAGGGGGCCAGTGGTGCCGGTCCTTTCGGCAAGCCGCGGTATTTGCCCATCAGATGCCCCACGGCAACGGTCAGGGGCATGATGATGCGTTTGACAAAGGCAGGGAGCTCGGGCATGTCGTATTCCGAGCGGTAGCGCAGCATCAGACGCGACGACTGAAAAGGCTCCGGTCGTTCACCATCTCCCGCGTCGAGGGCACGGTAGATGCCGTCCAGAAAATAGACGATGCTGTGCGGCGGCTCGATATAGCCCCGGCAGATCAGGGTTTCGGAACCGGCGTTCCAAAACCGATGGGGTGTGCCGGCTTTGAAGGAGATGCCTTCGCCGGGTCCGGCGAAACGCTCGGCCTGGCCTAGTACCTGGTAGCCGATCTGCCCCTCGGCAACCTCCAAATGTTCGTCTTGCTGCCAGTGCGTGTGCATGATCGGGCCTGCGCCCGGCGCCACCCGGTTCTCGACGATCAGCCGGTCCCCGTTCGGACCAACTTCCAGGCGGACAAAGGTGAGTTCCTCGCCCTTCTTGTTGCGGATGGTGTGGGGGAGCGTGAAGCCATTGAGCGATTGCGCATTCCCTTCCATGCCGGGCGCGTTCCCATGGCCGGGGTTCAGTGTGCTGTGTGGTGTTGCGTCCGTCAAGGCTCGATGGGGCTGCCGCTGTGGTGTGTGGTGTGCGGTTGGCGCATCCATAGGAGGATTCTTGTGGTGTGATGTTGTGCAATTTAGGACAGTGTCCTAATCGGACCAAGAAATTGCTTTCTTTTTTAGGTCAATGTCCTAATTTGGCACCGTGGATACAAGAGCCCATATCCTGGCCATTGCACTGGAGGCCGTCAACCGGGAGGGAGCCGGAGCCATCGTTGTCCGCGACATCGCCCGGGAGGCCGGCATAGCACCCGGCAATCTGAGTTACCATTTTCCGCGCAAAGAGGACTTGTTAACGGCCTTATTGGCACAACATGCCAGCGGAAACGACGCCTTTTTTAACGGGCTTCAAGACCCCGATCTGGATCCGGACCGCATGCTGGAGCTCTTTCGGCAGAGCTTTCAGCAACAGTATGGCTACCGTGGACTGCTTTTGGACGTGCTGGTGCTGGGCCGCTTGCTGGGCAAGGCGTTCGATTATTCCGCCGTGCGCAAGCGCCGTTTGGTCCGTTTGGAAGAGGCTTTGGATCGCCTGCAGGCGAACGGCCACCTGCAGGCCACAGCCTCGGAAAAACACCTGCTTCGCGACCTCATTGCGCAGAACACCCGCTTTTGGATGCACGATGCATTAGGCACCTATGGCGACATTCGGCCCAAGCGGGACATACCCCGCATGCTCAAGCGATTGCGCGGCCTGTTGTCGCTGTACGCCCCCGAGAAGCGGAAAGCCATGCGACGGCCTGTTCAGCGCGCACAGCGCACACAATAGGGGCTTTCCGGTCGGAGCACCAGCCGTCCCGGCGGAATGGGCTCGCCGCAGCGTTTGCAGCGGCCAAAATCCGCCTGCCCAACCCGACCAAGCGCGGTATGCAAACCGGCCAGTTTGGCTTCGGCCTGCCGCAGCGCCGATTCGGTGACGCTTTTGTTGTTGATGGCGTCCATGCGCGAAACCCGACCGATGGCATCATCGGGGCTCACCGGTCCGCTCATGCTTTTGTATTCGGCAATCCGCCGCGTGGTCTTTTCGATTTCGCTTTCGATCAGCACGCGGAGCGTGTCATGATCAGGATGATCTGTTGGGGACATGGACGGAAGGTACAGTCTGTCATGCTGCCTGAACCGTACACCGTTCGTGCACTCAGTTGTTCAGATAGGCGCTGTACATCCATACCAGCTTTTCCTGTTCCCGGATGTAGTCGCTCATCAGCGCGTTGGTGCCTTCATCGCCGGCATCACCGGAAAGTTCCAGCAAGCTCCGTTGCTTTTCCAAAAGGATGCTGAACGCATCCAGAATGTTCTGGACGGCTTTGCGGCCATCGTGGACTTCGTCGGTTTCCTGAATGGTCGATTGGCGGGCATACTGGCTGTATTGGTGCGGAGGAGTGCCGCCCAGCGTAAGGACCCGCTCGGCGACTTCATCGATTTTGAGGACCAGGTCGTCGTACAATTCTTCAAATTTGACGTGGAGCTCAAAAAATTTCTCACCGCGAATGTTCCAGTGGAACCCGCGCACATTCTGGTAGAACATGGAGTAGTTGGCCAGCAAGTCGACCAGGTCGGCCGACAGCTTATCGCTTTTGCCAGCATCCAGTCCAATGGCGTTTAAAGTGCTCATGGTGCGTTGTTTGGCTCCAAAGCAACTACACGTATCCTGTACGCT
>JAUIHG010000164.1 GCA_030432405.1 Bacteroidia bacterium
TCGGATAGTTTCCCCGTTCTACGTTGGTCAGGTAGTACGAGAGCAATCGGTAATACATGGTGCTCGGGTAAATCGGGTATTCTGTGGCGGACCACCAAAACCCGAAACTTCGCGTGTAACCAAAGTTGCCGTCAGCATCCCGAAGGCCCCCAGCGCCTGCGGAAAACTGTGCCGCATTGCTTGCGCCCAGATTGGGTGGATACCATGCGCCGGGAACAGCCATGGCGGTGTCGACAAGCTTCATTGGACCAGCTGCGCATGCTGGCCCACCCAACGCCAAGACCAAGGCATCCCAATCGGCCTCGTTTGGCACATGCCAGCCGGATGGACAAAGTCCACGGGCATCCTGAACGGCAAATCCATTGTACAGATATCCCAAGTCATCCCGATTGTCGGGATCGTTTCCGTACACGCTGGCAGCAGGTCCGGTTGCTGTTGACCAAACCGAGTCGGAAGCCATTAGCGCAATCGAATCGCCGTTGGCGAACCGGCCTGATTGCAGGTTGCCTGTTGTCCAGCACCGACCACCAATGGCGACAACACCATAGGCGTGCCCCTCCACATCCAGCACACTGATCGGACAATCCACACCGCCTGAATAGCCGAGGCAAAAACTATCTGCCTCTGCCAGTGGCGTCAGGTCAAAAGGCGGGCTTGCGCTGCAGGCCGCTCGAAGGGTCCAACGGTAGCACGTGCTGTCCAAAGCGGTATAGGGCAACAGATACTGTTGTGGCTCGATACCGGCCAGGTTTCTATACAGTTTTCCAGTCCCGATGCCCTGGCCATAAATCCGAACCCCAACACTTCCTGGTATGGGATCCCATTCGAGAAGGAAACCACTGCCTGGCACCTCTGTAGTCCTCAGATTTGTCGGTGGCCAAACAGAGGAACACCCTTGTCCCATCAGGCCTTCGGGTCCAAAAACGATGCAACTAAAAACAAACAACATCGATGCATACCGGCATATGCAGGAGGAGGAATTGCTATGCGATGGATCGGACATTTTGTTTTGAATTGGGGATTATGGAACCCTTTTCAGGCACCGGACACTGAAGCCATAGGCCACATTGAAAACGGTTTGGGTCAATTGGGTATTGGAGGCCTGCAGCAGATACATGCGCATCGTTGGCACATCGACCAAGGGCGACAAAGCCCAAAAGAAAGCTGCTTCGTTGATGTTGGAATAATGGCCCGCCAAGTTGCGGTAGCCTGCCGGCTGAACATGCATGCCAGTGGCATCGGTGGCTCCGGTATTGGGGTAATCCCACAAACCGCTTCCGGAGGAATTGTCTCCAAGTGCTTTTAAGGCTCCGCCCGCATTGGGGCCCAAAACACCGTTCAAACGCTTCACATCCGCCTGATCTGGAACCTGCCATCCCACCGGACAGATGCCGCGTGGATCTGTGGCAGCTTTGGCATTGTATAGCAAGCCCCTGATGGGTCTGTTGGTCGAATCCCCACCCACCTCGGCGTACGCAGAAACGGAGTCTGCGGCCCATTCGGCATGGGCCAATCCCCCCGCCAAAGCATCCCCATTTTGAAAATGCATGGTCTGCAAGTTGGAGGCCATCCAGCACTGGCGGGCAATCCAGGCCACCGGATAGGCCCTGCCCTCCGCATCCCAAACCGAATCGGGACAAGGATTGGGTCCACCGACCAGCAGGGTATCCGTCTGGGAAAAGGGCGTCGGGTTGTAGGGAAAGCTGCTGCTGCAGGCAGCTGCAACCCGCCAGGCATAAGGCCCGGCAAAGACGCTGGTGTAAGGCAAGAAGATTTGATCGAGCTCCATACCAAGCACCCGTTTTTGCATGGTCCCACCCGTTGGCCGCTCCGCCCTTAAGACAATGCCCTGGCTACCGGGTACCGGATCCCATCGCAGCAGATAGCCCGTGCCTGCAACTTCCGTATGGTCCAGATTCGCCGGAGGCGAAAACGGATCACATACCTGACTGAAGGCCGGATCCGTTAAATGAATGCCGAAAAGGCAAACAAAAACCGGCAACCAAGCCTTCAAGCCATAACCCTGCTGTTTGGGACGTTGCATCTGCCAGAGTTACTGTGCTATTCCGGTTGGCACAAACAATCTTCCTGCCATTGAGCAAACGCGTTGATTTGAACGAGATTCGGTCTGGGAAGCGATGGGACAGCCGCTTCCGGACGTTGCTCATGGACCAACCGCCCCCCATCATGGCCACCACTTTGCTGCTTTGCCTCCTTTCCGCTTGTCTTTCGGCCGCCGAAGCACCCGTAGATGCTCCTGGTGTGGCAAAGGATAGCCCATCATCTGCCAACCGTCATCAGCATGTTCAACCGCAGGATGCAGCCACCCCCGCCGACCAGAACATCGCGGCCTGGTTGCCCAAGCTGCGGGGCAAGCGTGTGGGCCTGGTGGTCAACCACACTGCGCGTTTAGGCAGCACCCACCTGGCCGATACCCTGCTGAGCCTGGGTGTGGACGTGCAGCGGGTTTTTGCCCCCGAACACGGCTTCCGCGGCACGGCTGATGCCGGCGCGCACATCGAAAGCGGGCGCGATCCGGCCACCGGTCTGCCCATCATCAGCCTCTACGGCAGCCACAAAAAGCCCAGCGCCCGGGACCTGGCCGGTCTCGACCTGCTGGTCTTCGACATCCAGGACGTCGGCGCGCGCTTTTACACCTACCTCAGCACCCTGCATTATGTCCTCCAGGCCGGCGCAGAACACGAGGTGCCGGTCATGGTTCTGGACCGGCCCAACCCGCTTGGTGCCTTCGTGGACGGCCCCATCCTGGACACCGCGCGCTTCCGCTCCTTTGTGGGCATGCACCCCATCCCGGTGCTGCACGGCATGACCCTTGGAGAACTGGCCCGCATGATCAACGGAGAAGGCTGGCTCGGGCTTTCGCCTGCCGGCGAACCCCTACGGACAGACCTGGAGGTCATCCCCTGCCCCGGCTACCGCCGCACCATGCCCTTTGCACCACCGGTGGCCCCCTCTCCCAACCTGCGCTCCCAAGAGGCCATCCTCCTCTACCCTTCCCTCTGCTTTTTTGAGGGCACCACGGTCAGCATCGGGCGCGGCACCGAAACCCCTTTCCGCGTCATCGGCCATCCGGAGTTTGCCATCGGCAGTTTTGTGTTTACGCCTTCGCCCGGCCCGGGCGCCGCCCATCCCAAACACGAGGGCGTTTCATGTTACGGAACCGCACTGACCGGCCTTTCGGCCGAAGCCATCCGGGAACTGTTGGCCCAAAGCGGAGGCCTGAACCTCGACTGGCTGATCGGGTACCACGATTTCCTGGCGCCGCGAACCGATTTTTTTACCGGCAACGGGTTTTTTGACAAACTGGCAGGCACCGACCAATTGCGCCTGCAGTTGGAAAAGGATATGGATGCAGCGGCCATCAAGGCCACCTGGCGGGAAGGGCTCCAAAACTTCAAGGCGCAGCGTGCGCCCTATCTGTTGTATCCCTGAAAGGACCTGGCCGTGATGGCCTGCCCAATCCCTCGGGCGGCTGCCGACGGCATCCGTCTCTTTGGGATATTGGTTTCAAATGCCACCTTTGAGCGCCCGGCGCGCTGCACGGCATGCCCACGCCGACAGAACCCGATTTTCCGACGACCATTCCCCTCCCCGTTCCATGGCCAAAACGCTCCGCATCGTTTACCTGGGCAGTCCGCCCTTTGCCGTTCCCACCCTCAAAGCCCTGCACGAATCCGACCACGAGGTAGTGGGTGTGGTCACAGCGCCGGACCGCAAAGCCGGACGTGGCCAGCGGATTGCCCAAACAGCGGTTAAACGGTTTGCCACCGAGCACAGCCTGCCCATCCTGCAACCCAAAAACCTGAAGGCGGCAGATTTTCAGGAGGAATTGCGCACGTTGAACGCCGACCTGCACGTGGTCGTGGCCTTCCGCATGCTGCCCGAAGCGGTTTGGAACATGCCGCCCCTGGGCACGGTGAACCTGCACGCCTCCCTTTTGCCCAAATACCGGGGCGCAGCACCGATCCACTGGGCGGTGATCAACGGCGAAACCGAAACCGGTTTGACCACCTTCCGCCTCCGCCACCAAATCGACACCGGGGACCTCATCTTTCAGGAGAAAATCGCCATAGGCGAAGACGAAAGCACCGGTATGCTGATGCAGCGCATGATGGAGGCCGGTGCCGGGCTTATGCTCAAGACCGTGGAGGCCATCGCCTCCGGCGAAGCCGAATTCAAAGCGCAGGACCTTTCCGGAGACTACCCCACAGCCCCCAAACTGAACCGCGAATTGGCGCGGGTGGACTGGACCAAACCCGTCCGGTCCATCCAAAACCTGGTCCGTGGCATGAACCCCTTCCCCGGCGCCTGGACCAAGCTGCCCAACGACGACCTTTGGAAGCTGCACACGGTGCGCGTTCCGCAAGCCGAACTGGTCGATCGGCTCCCCAAGGACGTGGAGCCCGGTCACCTGCTCACCCAGGACGACCACATCCTGATCCGCTGTGCGGACGGTTGGCTGGAAATCACCAAACTCCAGGCTGCCGGCAAAAAGCCCATGGAAGCGGCGGAGTTCATGCGGGGTTGGCGCAGCTAGCCCTGGCAAGGGCCATACTGGACCAATCGTTCCAACTTGATTGTTTTGGACCGATCGTTCGGTCTAAAACCAACGCCGGTTGCGGAAAATGAAAATCGGCAAGAGGGCAGAGAGCACGCCAATGGCCAGCACGATAAAAAACGCGTTCGGATTTTCGGAGAAAGGCAGGCGCACGTTCATGCCGTAGAGGCTGGCCACGAGCGTGGGGAGCATCAACACCACCGTGATGGAGGTCAGACGCCGCATCACCTCGTTGAGGTTGTTGGAGATGATGGACGCAAAGGCATCCATGGTGCCGTCGAGGATGTTGGCGTAGACGTTGGCCATCTCCAGGGCCTGGGAATTGTCGATGATGATGTCCTCCAGGGCATCCACTTCCTCGTCGTCGTCGGCCACCTGAAGCAGGTTGGCGCGTTTTAGCTTGTTCATGACCATCTCGTTGGCGCGCAGGTTGGTCACGAAATACACCAGCGATTTCTGGATGTTCAACAAGCGGCTCAGCTCCCGGTTGCGGCTTGAGTGGTAGAGCTCCTTTTCGATCAGGTAACGCCGCTTGTTCATCCCGTTGAGGTAGTGCAGGAAGATGGCGTTGTTGCGCTCAAGAATTTTGAGGATGAAGCGGTGGCGCTCATGCGGCTGCAGGCCCCGCACCACATTGTGCACAAACCACTCAATGACCGGGTTCTCGTGCGGCGAAAGCGTGACGATCAATTGCTCCGTCCACACGATGCCGATGGGAATGGTCACATAGTCGGCCTCGGTATCGGTAACCTTGTTGTCGAAGTTTTCGATGGGCGTATTGATCACGATGAGCCGTACGCCCTCATCCTCCTCGTAGCGTGAACGTTCGTTTACGTCAATGGAGTCGGCCAGAAAATCGTAGGGCACATCGATCTCATCGGCCAGGGCTTCCAGGCGCTCGGTATCAAACGGCGGATAGACGTTGATCCAGCAATCCTGGCTGGCCTTTTCGATCTCCAGGACCTCATTGCCCTGTTTGTGGTAATAGCGGATCATGCGGTATAGCGGCCTTCAAAAACCCGAACGGCCGGGCCGATGAGGTGAACCTGCGTGAAATTCCCCTTTGCATTCCGGAATTCCACCTCGAGTTCCCCACCCTGGGTCCAAACCTGGACGCGGCCTTCGCCGGACAGGCGGCTGCGCTCGGCATAGGCCAATGCAGCGGCCGTCACCCCCGTCCCGCAGCTCAGGGTTTCGTTTTCCACGCCGCGCTCGTAGGTCCGCATGTGCAGGCCGTCTGGCGTGGCCACCACCACATTGACGTTGATGCCCTCTGCCGCATAGGCCGGTCCATAGCGCACCGTTCGGGCAAAGGCGTGGAAGTCCATGGCCAGCAATTCGGCGGGCGGCTGTTCGGTGAATTGCACCCAATGCGGAGAGCCGGTATCGAGCACATAGGCTTCGCCGTCCCGGCGAAGACCATCCACATCCGCCATGGCCAGGCGCACCCGTCCGTCATCCAGGACCGCCGCATGGTGCAGCCCGTCAGCGGCCGTAAAACGGGCCTGGGGCGGATGGGCATCGCGCGCTTCCAGGAGGCCGAGGGCCTGGGCAAAAGCCGTGGCACAACGCGCTCCATTGCCGCAGAAGCTGCTCAGGCAGCCGTCCGCGTTGTAATAGGCCATGTGAAAGGCCGTGCCCTCCTGCTTTGGTGGCTGGAGGATGATCAGCCCGTCCGCGCCGATGCCAAAATGGCGGTCGCACAACCGGGCCACCTGAGCCTGGGTCCAATCCGGCCAGGGCTGCCCGGGAAGGCGCCCGTCCAACACCACAAAGTCGTTACCGGCGCCCTGGTATTTGAACACGTCCAGTACGGTGCCAGGCGCAAAAAGGGCGCGGGATTCGGCTTCCGGTTTGATCCCGGCAGCACCGGAGTCGAGGCTCGAAGGGGTTGCGGCCATGCCGCTAAGGTCGGGCCTGGCGGCAATACCGCACGACCGCCCGGCGCCACAACCACGCGGAAAAACGGGCCGCTCCGGTACGGTTTTTGTTTGGCCCGTCTGTGCAGCCGGGGGCTGTCGGATCTCGGGGTGGTTTTCGCCGGAGGCGAAAGCTGCGGACCTACCGGCCTGAGGCCCCTGTTGTTAAACAGCGTTAAAAGCACACTGCGTCAAGAACGATTCACCGGCTTTTGCCGTTGTTTGATGAAGCGGATAGCGATACTGCCTTTACAGCCACGCGCCTTATCCGCTTGCATCCGCTGCACACTTGTTGAGATACCCAATTACATGACCCCACACCTACGATGAAAAACTGGCTTTCCACTGCGACCGTCGCCCTGGTGAGTGCCGTGGCTGCGGTTGGTCTCTACCGATTCATTGAACCCGATGTGCCCGCACGTGCGGTCCAGCAATCCATGGCCGACAGCGGCACTGCTGCCCCGGCCCAGCTTGTGCGCTACCTGCCCCCGAGCGGCAAGGCAGCCGCCGGCCTGGACTTCACAGCAGCCGCTGCCGTTTCCACACCGGCCGTGGTGCACGTCAAAACCGCGGTGCGGGCCCGCACCACGAGCAACCGCTCCTACAACTTCTTCCGGGACTTCTTCGGTCAGGATTTTGACCCCTACTGGAACGAACAACAGCCGCAAAGCGGCGAACAGCCCCTGCGCCAGCGCGGCTCGGGATCCGGCGTGATCATCTCCCAGGACGGCTACATCGTGACCAACAACCACGTCATCGAATCGGCCGATAAAATCGAGGTCATCCTGCACGACAAACGCAGCGTGGAGGCCAAGTTGATCGGTACCGATCCGGCCACCGACCTGGCCCTGCTGAAGGTCGAAAACAACGGCCTGCCCTTTGTGGGATTCGGCGACTCCGATTCCGTATTGGTGGGCGAATGGGTGCTGGCCGTCGGCAACCCCTTTGAACTGGAAAGCACGGTCACGGCCGGCATCGTTTCGGCCAAAGGCCGCAACATCTCGATTCTGGAACGCCGTCCCGGCCAACCGGCCATCGAGTCCTTCATCCAAACCGACGCGGCCGTGAATCCCGGCAACTCCGGCGGTGCGTTGGTCAATACCCGCGGCGAACTGATCGGCATCAATACCGCCATCGCCACGCCCACGGGGACCTTTGCCGGCTACTCTTTT
>JAUIHG010000367.1 GCA_030432405.1 Bacteroidia bacterium
CTCGGCCGGGATGCCCGGTCCGTGGTCGCGGATCTCCAGCACGATGCGGTCGCCGCTGCCGCCGCCGGGCAGGCGGAGGCGACGCCGGACGATGCCCACGTGCAGGACGCGGTCCGGATCGCCGGCGGGACGATGGGCGTCCATCGCCTCGATGGCGTTGCGGATCACGTTGCTGATGGCCTGGGGGACGAGGACCGCGTCGGCGTCCACCGCGTCGTCGAGGCGGCCGTTCGGACCGGCGGGCTCGCCGGTGAACAGCACTTCGGTTTCGGTGGCCAGGTCCTCGTAACGCGGGGGCTTGCGGTGGATGGAGGCGCGCTCGCCGCCTTCCAGTTTGCCGATGCCGTCGATGGTCTCCCCCACCACGTTGAACAGGCGGCCCTTGATGTGGTCGCCGGTGGGCATGGTGATGGTTTGGCCCTTGTCCACGACTTCCATGCCGCGCACGAGGCCTTCGGTGGAGTCCATGGCAATGGTGCGCACGGAATCCTCGCCCAGGTGCTGCTGGGTTTCCAGGACCAGCTTTTCCCCGTTTTCACGGGTGATTTCCAGGGCGTTCATGATTTCGGGAAGCTGGGCGCCTTCGCCGCTGAAGCTGACATCGACGACAGCCCCGATCACCTGCTTGACTTTGCCTACGTTGGCCATTGCTGCGGGTAGTGGAGGGTTGGGAGGTACGGACAGGGCCATTGCTGCACATCGATGGCACAATACGAGCCCTGGAATTTCGGCGCAAAGGTAGTCCACATTGGGGCGTCGGCAAAGCCTGAAATGGGGCCTGGCCGCCCCTTTGATCCACCGACCGGGACAGGCCATTAGCTTTGTGCACATGGCGCACCAGAACAACGCTTCCGCCGGTACCGGCGAAGCTCCCGAAAGCCCTTCAGCGGGCTCCCCTCCCAAAGCCGCAGACCTCAAGGCCCTGCGCAAGGAGGCGGCCGAAGCCCAGCCCAGCCAACACGGGCGCTTCCGCCTGATCCCGGTCCGCGACAACGCCGACCGCAAGGCCTTTATCCAGGCGGGTGTAGATCCCTACCGCAACGACCCCAATTGGATTCGTCCGTTGGACAAGGACATCGAAGGCGTGTTTGACCGCAAGAAGAACCGCTTTTTCCGCCATGGGGATGCAGAGCGCTGGTTGCTCCAGGACGAGCAGGGTATGGTCATCGGCCGGACGGCCGCCATGATCAACGACAAAACCGCCCGCAAAGGGGATTTCCCCGTGGGCGGCATGGGGTTTTTTGAATGCATCAACGACGCCGACGCGGCGAAGGCCCTTTTCGACACCACGCGGGACTGGAACGCCGCCCGGGGCATGGAGGCCATGGACGGGCCGATCAATTTCGGCGAACGCCAGCAGTTCTGGGGTCTTTTGGTGGACGGTTTCAGCCCACCGGCCTACCAGATGAACTACAATCCGCCATTCTACCGGGA
>JAUIHG010000165.1 GCA_030432405.1 Bacteroidia bacterium
AAGGCGGCGTGTACGGGATTTTGTTCGACAACACCCACCGCACGCATTTCAATTTCGGGGCCTCCAACAACCGTTTTGCGTCGTTTTCGGCCACCGACGGACCGATCGATTATTACCTGTTCGCCGGACCCGGCGTGCCGGCCATCCTGGCCGATTTGCGCACGCTCACCGGCCCCGCGCCCCTGCCCCCGCGCTGGTCCATCGGCTTCCAGCAGTGCCGCTATTCCTACTACCCGGATGAGGTGCTGCGCGCCAAAGCCCAAGCCTTCCGCCGCCGCGGCATCCCCTGCGACGTGCTCTACCTGGACATCCATTACATGGACGCCTACAAGGTGTTCACCTGGGACAAAAGGCGCTTTCCGCAGCCCGAAAAACTGCTTGACGAACTCAAGGGCATGGGCTTCCGCACCGTGGCCATCATGGACCCGGGCATCGCCAAGGAGGAGGACTACGCGCCCTTCACCGAGGCGCGGGATCAGGACCTGCTGGTCAAATACCCCGACGGAGAGGCCTTCACCGCCGACGTCTGGCCGGGCTCCTGCAATTTCCCCGATTTCACCAAGCCGGAAGCCCGCGCCTGGTGGGCCCGCCGGACGGAGGACTTCGCGCACAGCGGGCTTGGCGGCCTTTGGAACGACATGAACGAGCCGGCCACCTGGGGCCAGGACATGCCGGAGCTGATTGAATTTTATTACGAAGGCGAGGGTGCTACGCACCTGGAAGCGCGCAACGTGTATGGGCAAAGCATGGTCCGCGCCACGCGCGAAGGCCTCGAGCGCCTGCGCCCCCGCGAACGCCCCTTTGTGCTCACCCGCGCCGGTTACGTGGGCATCCACCGCCATGCGGCCGTATGGACCGGCGACAACGTGGCCAGCGATGCCTCCATGCTCCTGGGCACCCGCATGCTGGCCTCCATGGGCCTGAGCGGCATGTCCTTCACCGGCAACGACATCGGCGGCTTTGTGGGCGACGGCGATCCGGACCTGTTTGCGCGCTGGATTTCCATCGGCGCCTTCAGCCCGTTTTTCCGCTGCCACACCATGATCAATACCCGGGATTCGGAACCCTGGGCCTTCGGCGAAAAAGCCGAGGAAATTGCGCGCAACTACATCAACCTGCGCTACCGCCTGTTGCCCTACGTCTACGCCTGCTTCAAGGAAGCCACGGACACGGGCATGCCGGTGGTGCGCAGCCTGGCCATCGAATGGCCGCAGGAAGCCGAGATCTACAAACCCGACTTCCACAACCAGTTCCTTTTTGGACCGTCCGTTCTGGTGTGCCCGGTGGATTCCAAAGCCTCGGTCACGCGCGTCTTTTTGCCCAAGGGCAATTGGTATTACCTCTACAACGACCAGGTGTATTCAGGGGGCCGCGAACACTACCACGACTGCCCGGTGGACCGCCTGCCAGTCTTTGTACGCGGCGGGGCCATCCTGCCCATGCAAAGCCTGGTGCAGCACGACGGCGAAGCCCCCGAGGATCTGCTGCGCATCCAGCTGTACGCCGGTTCCAAGCCGAGCGCCTTCACCCTCTACGAGGATGACGGCGAAACCCTCGACCACGAGGTCGGTGCCTACCGCTCCCGCCTGCTGGAGCTGGACTCCTCCAAACGGACGCTGCGCATCGGCGCGGCCGAAGGCGACCATACCTCCGCTTTCCGCCGCGTGCGCATTTTCCTGCACGGCTTCGGGGACGCCAGCGCCGCGATGGTCTCCACCGGTGACGGTTCAGGAACGAACGTTCCGGTCCAAAAAACCGACTTCCGCTACATCGAGCAGCTCTCCAACTTCGACCCCTGGGGCTACGAGCCCGACGCTCAAAAGGAAATCCCCGGCCTGCCTTTCATCGAGTTTGCCCTCGTGGATGGGGCCATGGAGGTGGCGTGGTAAGCGGCCAAGCGTACGGGCTCAGTGCACAACGCTGAAACTGGCGGTTGACCCGTCCGGCATGTGGAGGAAGTAGATGCCCTCCGGCCAACTGCTGACGTCCAGATCAAACGTTCCAGAACCTTTCCGATCGATTTCGCCCGGAAGGGCGAAAACATGCTGGATGCGCCCCTGCAGGTCCAACACCACCGCCTCGGCACCCACCCGCGTGCCTTCAAAAGAGACGCGCAAAGAAGTGGAAGCTGGATTGGGGCTGATCTGCAAGGCCACCGGTGTGGCTTCGAGGGGCCCGGTTTGCATTGCCCGCGCCGCCGGAATATGGAAGGTATCCTTGTAACCGCTCCATGCGGTGCGCTCCAAAGGACTAATGCTGCAGGCACAGGCCGTGCGCCAGGTCCAACTGCTGCCGGCCGGAAACGCGGCCAAGGGCAGGGTCACGGACGCCTGATCCGGGGCCAGCACCACGCGTTTGCCACTTAGTATGCCGTCCAGGGTTTGCGCCTGAATCTGGCAGGCTTCGGCGTTGCGGGTGGAGCGCCAATGCAATACGAGTTCGCCGGAGGCGGTAAAACGGTGCATCTGGTCTCCCGGCCTATCGCTGGTGGTGCACACCCCACTGCCCTTCATCCCGAGGACTTGGTATACCGAGGGGAATCCGCCAGCGGATCCGCTTTGCAAGGCATCCAGGTGGCCGTCGAGATCGACGTCGGCAAAGCTGTAGGCCGTGGCGGTAAAATCGTTTGGTGCTAGGATTTGTTCCTCAGGAGTATCAAACTGACCTGGAGCCAACCCATAGGCCACCTGCAGGCTTCTTCCGGGTACCCGGACGGAGATATCGGGCAGTCCATCGCCATTGAGGTCCTCCACCGACATTTGCGTGGTGTATTGCGCCCCGAGGACGCCCAGGTACTGCCCGGGTCCAAAGGTGCCATCCCCTTGGTTGGCCGTCCAGAACAATCCATCGTTGCTGGGGGCAATATTGGCGTTGTAGGCAATGTCCATATCGCCGTCCAGGTCCAAATCGGCCACAGCCAGTCTGTTGATGCCGTCGATGCCGGAGCTGGGTGGCCCAAGCAACAGCGTGCTCGGCATGCTGGCCAAGCTGTCGCCTGCATAATTGGCTAACATGGCGATTCTACCGGGCTCTGCATAGACCACTTCGGGAAAGCCGTCGCCGTTTAAATCGGCCAAGGTTCCACCTTGTGGGCCACTCGTGGTTGACACACGCTGGACCAAACCCGGTGCTGCCGTTGCCGCGTTGGGAAAAATGGAAATACGGCTCTGGTGGAAGACCACAACATCGACACGCTCATTGCCGTCCAGATCACCGGTTGCAATGTATTCGGTGCTTTTCAACTTCTCTACTGGATTAAGCAAACGCAAGCTGTCAAAAAGGCCGCCTCCTAATGCAGGGAGCCAGAACAAGTGCTCCGTATATCCTGATGTTGTAGTGGTTTCGGCAAAGACAAGGTCCTGGAGTCCATTGCCATCCAGATCGGCCATGGTGGCTTTCCGCAGCACAAAGGATGCCGCATTGGTGGCCAGCAATTGTGGCGGCAGCAAGACTCCTGCCCCGTTGTTTTCCATCCAGGCAACCACACCCTGGATGGGGGAACTGCCCCTGCCCAGCAAGAGCACATCGGCATAGCCGTCCCCGGTAACATCGGCACTGTGCAGGTCGGCCCACTCCGCAGCACCGGGAAGCTGGTTGAGGGTATCCGGTGGATGGAAGGTTTGTGCCCAAAGCCCAGCCCATCCCATGCTGCTGAGGCACATCCAGCAGAGCAAACAGCGCCTGATCGATTTGGGGATATGGTTCATGGGATGGTGTTTTTACAAGTACTTGCATCAATGCACGACGCTGAAGCTGGCGGTCGACCCGTTCGGCATGTGGAGGAAGTAGATGCCCTCCGGCCAACTGCTGACATCCAGATCAAACGTTCCAGAACCTTTCCGGTCGCTTTCGCCCGGAAGGGCGAAAACATGCTGGATGCGCCCCTGCAGGTCCAGGACCAATGCCTCGTTCCCGACCCGCGCTCCTTCAAAGGAGACCCGCAACGATGTGGATGCCGGATTGGGGCTGATCTGCAAGGCCAGCGGTGCGGCTTCGACGGGTCCGGCTTGCATTTCCCGCGCCGCCGGAATATGGAAGGTATCCTTGTAACCGCTCCAGGCTGTGCGTTCCAATGGACTGATGCTGCAGGCACAGGCCGTGCGCCAGGTCCAGCTGCTGCCGGCCGGAAAAGCGGCAAGTGGAATGGTTGACGCTGCTTGTTGTGGAGCATACACGATACGCTTGCCTGATTGGCTTCCATCGAGATTTTGCGCCTGAATCTGGCAAGCTACCGCATTGCGGGTCGAACGCCACCTCAATTGGATTTTGCTGGCAGTAAAGAAATGGGATTGGTCTCCCGGACGATCTACTGTCGTACAGAAGCCACTCCCCATCAACCTCATCAACTGATAACTTGTTGTTGCGGCTCCATAATTGTAACCACTTTGCACAGCATCAAGGTGCCCATCACGGTTGAAATCAGCATAGGTATAATCCAAACTTGTAAACGGGAAAAAGTCTGCCAAGAGTTCTTTTGGTGGATCAAACAAGCCTGGACCCGTTGAAAAAGCCACTTGGACGCTGCGACCAGGCACATCCGTCGAAATGTCGGGCAAGCCATCGCTATTGAGATCTTCAATAGAGATCTTTTTGACGTTTTGATACCCCAAAACACCAATGAATTGGCTTGCCCCAAAACTGCCATCCCCTTGGTTGGCCGACCAAAACAGGCCATCGTTGAGTGGGGCTATATCCGCTGTGTAGGCAATATCCAGATCGCCGTCAACATCCAAATCCTTCAGGGCTATGACGTTGATGCCGTCAATTGTCGGACTGGTCGGCCCGAGCGCCAAAGCAGTGGGCGTGCTTGCAATGCTGTCGCCCGAGTAATTTGCCAGTACGTCAACGCCACCTGGCCGTTGGAATACCACTTCTGGGAACCCATCATCATTCAGGTCCGCCAAAACCCCATCACCCAATCCTGACAGCGAGATCCTGCGCACCGCGCTGAGGGCATCAACTCCTGCATTGTAGAAAATGGAAATGCGAAAGGCGTGAAACACGACAATGTCAGGGATACCGTTTCCATCCAAATTCCCAGCGGTAATCCCGTTGGTGTTTCTCAGTTTTTCCAAAGGATTAAGCAACCGGATGCTATCAAAAACTCCACCACCCAGGGAGGGAATCCAGAAGAGATTGAGGACATATCCGGATGGATCATCACGCAGTTCGGAAAAAACAATATCCTTGAATCCATTCCCATCCAGATCCGTGACACACCCCTTCCGGAGCGTAAAGGAGTTGGCCACGGTAGCCAGAACCTGAGCTGAATCAAATCCACCATATCCATTATTGCGCATCCACGATACGGCGCCTTGAAAAGGTGCGGTAGAACGGCCCAAAAGGATTAAATCGGGATAATCGTCTCCGTCGATGTCTTCACTGAAAAGCGCTTCCCAGGTACTCAGATCAGTAATCTGGACCAATGTGTCGGGAATGTCGAATGTTTGGGCCGATACCTCTTGTACGCAGAATACCATTGCTGCAATACCCAGGATGCGCTGGATGATGCCTTGGATTGAAAGGGATGTCATAAAGTTGATATAGTTAATGTGTCAATGAATGACCTGGAAGACCTCGCTGTGGCCATTGGGAGTTTGCAAGAAATACTGACCCTCCGGCCAGCTGCTGACATCCAGATTAACCACCCCGTTCAAAGTATCGCTTTCGCCCGGAAGGGCGAAAACATGCTGGATGCGCCCCTGCAGGTCCAGGACCAATGCCTCGTTCCCGACCCGCGTGCCTTCAAAGGAGACCCGCAGGGATGTGGATGCCGGGTTGGGGCTGATCTGCAAGGCCACCGGTGTGGCTTCGACGGGCCCGGTTTGCATTGCCCGCGCCGCCGGAATGTGGAAGGTATCCTCGTAGCCGCTCCAGGCCGTGCGCTCCAAAGGACTGATGCTGCAGGCACAGGCCGTGCGCCAGGTCCAATGGCTGCCGGCCGGAAAAGCGGCCAAGGGCAGGGTCGCGGACGCCTGATCGGGGACCAGCACCACGCGTTTGCCGCTCAGGCTGCCGTCCAGGGTTTTGGCCTGTACCATGCAAGCCTGTGCGTAGGGCGTAGCCCGCCATTGCAATTGGAGTTCGCCGGAGGCGAAACGGTGGTCCAGCGCACCCGGCACCGCGCCAGTAGCGCATGCGCCGCTGTTGATCAACGTGAGGACCTGTTCTGTGGCCGCAGCGGCATGCAAGGCCACATCCATGACCGCATCGCCGTTGATGTTGGCGGGCACCACCCATTCGGGCGAACCCGATGCATACACGGTGCTCAGCGGCGCGAAACTGCCCTGCCCCAAACTGAAAGCCACGCGGACCTGGTCGGCACCAACCGGAGTGCTGGCGATGTCCAAAAAGCCATCCCCGTTCCAATCGGCCAGGGCCAGGTTTTCGGGCCGGTAATGCCCCAGGGCTCCGAGGTATTGGGGGGCGCCAAACGCGCCATGGCCGTCGTTGGCCGCCCAAAACAAGCCGTCGTTGAAGAGGGTAATGTCCGAACTGAAGGCAAGGTCGGCGTCGCCGTCGCGGTCCAGGTCGCCCACGGCAAAGGCTGAAATGGCGATCGTATTGAAGGGATTCGGTGCCGCAACCAAGGTGTCTGCCTGCGTGTGCAGGTTCCCGCTTCCCGCATTCCAATAGACCATCAGGCTTTGCAACGCGGCCACCACCACTTCGGCCAGACCATCGCCGTTCAGGTCGGCTAGCGTAGCCTGTGTGGTCCGCACCGTGGGCATGTCCAGTCGGCCTCCATCAAATGCGCCACCGGCGTGGGCAAAGAGGGCCAACGCATCGTCCGCAAAAACAGCGGCTTCCGGCAATCCGTCGCCATCCAGGTCGCCAGCGGCGGAAGAATGCACGTTGTGCAAGGGTGCGTTCTGGGTAATGCGCTCAACGCTGCCAAACACCCCAGCCCCCAGATTGCGCAACAGGTAGAGGTGGTCCTGCGCCCCCGAAACGCTTACCCCGTCGCCAAACAGAAGGTCCAGCGTGGCGTTGCCGTCCACATCCACCAGCGTTCCGCCCGTGGTGCGGAATCGCCCCGGCAGGGCGGCCACGGCAAGCGGCGGCGCAAAGCCGGCCGGGTAATCGTTGCGGAGGTACATCACTGTGGCATTGCCGCCGTCTACCACGCCCAGCAGCAGCAGGTCATCGTCGCCGTCGTTGTCCATATCGCCGGCCAACACCTCACTGGAAGAGGCACTGCCAAAGGCAAAAGCCGTATCGCCCACCACAAACGGATTTGGTGCCTGAGCCGAAATGAAGCCGGCCGTTAGGAGCGCCGATGCAAAAAGGAAATAACGCCGCATGATCGGTGGGTTTTCAGGTTCGGTATGCCCTGAAAGTAGGCCCTGAGCGCTTCTCCAAGAAGGCATGCTCCTATTCTTTCCAACGCAATGTGTCAGGTACCCGCTAAGGCCGGAAAGCGTACAGGATGGTTGAGCAAGCGGTGTTCGCCCGCGGGCGAACCGCCTTTTGAGGCCTTGGGTGCTGTTTTAATCCGCCGCCGACGCTCCCTCCGCATCGCGCTGCGGCTTGACCCCCATCCACAGCAGCGCCGAGACGGCCAGGGCCGCCGCGCTGATCCACAGGATGAGGTTTTTGTCCGGCGCAGCGTCCACCAGGCGGCCGATGCCCAGACTTACCGTCAAT
>JAUIHG010000368.1 GCA_030432405.1 Bacteroidia bacterium
ACGAGTACCGCCGCGCCGGGCTGACGGTCACCGAAGACCTGGGTCCCTGTGAAGTCCTGCTGGGGGTCAAGGAGGTGCCCATCGAAGAGCTGCACAACGGTAAAACGCACTTCTTTTTCTCGCATACCATCAAGGCCCAGCCCTACAACCGAACCCTGCTTCAGACGGTGCTCGAGCGCAAGGTTCGCCTGGTGGATTGGGAAACGCTGACCAACGAAAAGGGCCAGCGGGTGATTGCCTTCGGCCGTTGGGCCGGTATTGTAGGGGCCCACAATGCGCTGTGGACCTGGGGGCAGCGCAGCGGAGCCTACAGCCTGCCCCGCGCCAAGGATGTGTTGGATTATGCGGCGCTCAAAACCCATTACGAGGGCAAGCGCTGGCCGCCCTTCAAAATCGTGGTCACCGGCAACGGCCGGGTGGCCAAGGGAGCCATGGAAGTGCTGGACCACGCGGGCATCCGCAAGGTGTCGCCATTGGAATTCCGGGAAACGCCCGCCTTCGGCGAAGCCGTCTATACCCAGCTCTACGGCGCCGACCTCTACGCGCCTGCCGACGGTTCGGCCTATGTGCGGGAGGACTTTTACGCCCATCCCGACCACTACCAGCGCCGTTTTGAGCCCTACCTGCCCACCACGGACATCTTCATCAACGCCATCTACTGGGACCCGGCCGCGCCGGTGTTCTGGACGCTGGAGGAAATGGCCAGCCCCGATTTCCGCATCCGCGCCATCGCCGACATCACCTGCGACATCGAAGGCTCCGTACCCTCGACCACCAAGGCCAGCACCATCGCCGATCCGGTGTTTGGCTGGGATTTGGCAGCCGGCCGGGAGGCGGATTCGCCGTACGGCGAAAACATAGCCACGGTGATGAGCATCGACAACCTGCCCAACGAGCTGCCGCGGGATGCCTCGACCGCCTTCGGCGAACAGTTTTTGGCCGAGGTTTGGCCCGCTTTGCGCGAAGGCCTGGAGCACCCGCGCATCCTCCGCGCCACCATTGCGCTGAACGGATCGCTGAATGCGCCGTACCACTACCTGGAAGGATTTGTGCGCAGCGCCTGAGCGGCTGTGCGCAATGCCCGCTTGCGCTGATGCTCAGGGGCTTAACTTCGATTGTACATGGCCAGATTGACCAAGACCGATTGGCTGAAAAAGGGGCTTCAGGTCCTCAGCCAGAAAGGATATACCCACCTCCGCCTCGAATACCTCTGCGAACAACTCAACGTGACGCGGGGGTCTTTTTACCACCATTTTGAGGACATAGGCGACTACACGGACAAGCTCATGGAGCATTGGGAGGCCAATTCCATGCAGATCATGGATGGCGTGGCGGCCCACGAGGGAAGTCCGGCAGAACGGCTGAACCTTCTTCAGGAGCGGGTTTTTGACATTTCCGCCCGGCTTGAAGTGGTGGTGCGCGCCTGGGCCA
>JAUIHG010000166.1 GCA_030432405.1 Bacteroidia bacterium
TCACCCAGGGAGGTCACTCCGCAGATCATGCTGGTGACGACCAGCGGCACGACGAGCAGTTTTAGCATCTGCAGAAAAATGTCGCCGGCGAACTCGATGAGTTGGGTCATCTGCTCCCCTTCGAGCAGTTCGTAGGTGTGGGGGCGTTTGACCTGGCCTTCCACCGTGGCCACCTTGCGGTAGGAAGGCACCACGAGGTAATCGTTGTCCTGCAGGAAAAAATCCTGGTTGGAGGCCGGGTCCATCAAAAACTGGTAGAGGTCCAGCATCTTGATGGTTTCGCCGCCCCGGCGGACTTCAATCCGGCGCACCGAACCCAGGTCCGTGGGCCCATTGGCCACGGCAAGCGCGTTGAAGGCCGAGTTCCAGGAGGAAATGTTGTAGGTACCCGGGTTGGCCACCTCCCCGACGATGTTCACGCGGATCAGCGGGCTGTAGGTCACCGCCACATCAAACTGCGAACCGCGTAGGTCGATGAAGCGCCCGAAGCGGTTGCGCAGCAGCACCTTGGCGTCGCCGAGCTGCATGCCCTTGAGGTAGACGCGGCCGGCTTCCTTCTGGAAAATGTAGCCGTCCTCGTTGATGGTGTACACGCCCTGGAAGTCCACGCGGCCATAGGCCGAAATGGTGACCTCATCGCCGGGCTTGAGGATGTAGTTGGCGGGCGCGCGGTCTCCCGTGGCCGTCTTGTAGGCGGAAATGGTGCGGAAATAGCGGTGGCCGTAAATGGCTTCTTCAAAGGCCGCCCCGATGTTGCGGGGATTGGCCAGCGCGTCCACCGGCTGGGAGGCCGAATCCAGGGACGTGGTGGTGCCGCTGCTGCCTACGCCGCCGTCGCCCTGCACCGGGGTGGGTTCGCGCAGGGCCTCCTGACCGGCCTGGTAGCTGTCCAGCGGATCGGGGGCTTCGAGGTTTTCGTAGATCAGGTCGATTTCCTCCTCGCTCAGGCCGAGCATGCGCAGCTCGTCGCGGCTGGGCAATTCCCCATCGTCCAGCATCTCGGTGGCCATGCCGGACATGCCCTGCGGCTGGTTGATGGGCACATTGATGGAGGGGATGATCGGCATGTTGTCGATCTGCGCGTTCGCGGGCAAGCCCGCAAAGAGCCCCAATGCAATGAGCCCCAGACAAAGGAATATCCGCAAGGAATTCATGGATACCGGATTTCGAGGTGCAAAGATAGGCGGAATCGAGGGGGATACGCCTATGGAGCGCGCAGCTCGATGGGGGAAACCGGCGCGGACGGAACGGATCAAAAACACGTGCGGATGGGAGCTGAAGGGGAGGGAGAAAGGCCGAGGGAGGAGGCTTGTCGGACAGGGCAGACACCGGGCATTGGACCGCCGTGGCAGCGGCAAAATGGCCCTGGCCCATCCTTAGGATGCGTATACGGCCCGGTACGTTGCACGGTTCCGCGTAAAAAGCCGCATTGTTCGGGCAAGGACATGCCTGCAAACACCAGGCCTCGGCGTGTGCAAGCAGGTCCCGATGCCTTCCCAACGCAGGAGCGCCGGGAAAATTGGGCCTTCGCCTCCCGGCGAACGCATGACCCGGCCGTGGATAAGTCTTTTAGACGACGGTGCACACGGCGGCACGCATGCTTGAAATCCCTGCACAGCGGCTGTTTATGCGCCGGAAGCAAGGCGCTCATCGTGTACGCAACGCACTGGTTGGGGTTGCCCCAAAACAGCAGTCCGGGCGGCAGGCCAAGCCTTGGTTCCGGTGGCCACCAAGCAGAAGCCGTCCGCAGGTCAGCGGTACTGCAGCGTGGCCCTGTAGCGTCGGCCATCCGCGCCCTGTAGGTCCAGGAAATAGGTGCCGGAAGGCAAGCCTTTGCGCGCCCAACGGGCGGCATCGGAGCCGATTAACTGGCGGGCCCCCAGCAAGCGGCCCTGCCCGTCGTAGAGCAGCGCGGAAAAGGGACCCTGTCCAAGGCCTTCCAAGACCACTGTGCCGCTCGCGGGCACCGGATGTACCGACAGTGTTTCGAGCGCTGGTGCAGCCAACCCGGTCGGATCGTAGCAATCCAGTTGGCGGTGCAGGAAATCGGCCGTCCATTGCACCGTTTGCGGAAAACGCACGGGATCCAGGCCAAAGGTGACCGGATCCAGGTGCGGCACATGAATGGGTTCGTCCACGGACCAGAATTCGTTGTCCACTCCGCGCAGATCCAGTTCGGCATGGATGCGTTCGCTGCCGTACATCGGCGTGATGGGCACTTCCAGCACGCCGGGGATGACGACATAGGTCACCTGACCATAGCCATAAGGCACGACCGGATCACCGGTTCCGTGGGTACTGGCCAGCGGAATGTCCTCGTTGCCCATCCAGGCCAGCGCTTTAATGGCTCCGGCATAGCTCACGGCCGCCAGGATGCCGTCGCCATGGCCGCTCGGGCCGCTGTTGCCGTAAAGCCCACCCAGGGCGTTTATTTCGGTTTTGATCCAGGTCGGCAAGAGCGTGGTGTCCTGCAGATAGGCATAGTGGACGGACAAAACACCCCCCGCCGAGGTGCCGCCCAAAAAGACCTGGTTGGTATCCAGGCCATAGGTGGCGTGCTGCCCGCGCAGAAAGCGGATGGCGCCTTTGGCATCCTGCACGCCCCGAACCACGGCTTTGGAAAAGCCGATGGAATCCAGTTCATCCAGGCCCACGCCAAGGCGGTATTGCAGCGAGGCACAAGCGTAACCCCGACGCGCCAATCCGCGGCAGATCTCGACCATGTCGGCCGCCGTTTTATCGCCGGTGACAAAAAAGCCACCATGCGCCATGACCACCAGTGGCCGTTCGGCGAGCGTATCGCCGGCAGGCAAATACAGATCTACGTACAAGTCCTGCGAAACGCCTTCAAAGGTCTCGGCACTGCCGTACTGCACGTTGGGGATCTCGTCCACGTCGGTAAAGATTTCGTAGACGTAACGCCCTTCGCACTGCGCTTGGGCGAACACGGGGCTCAACAAGAGGAGCGCAAAAAGCAACTGCGGCAAGGTCGCGGTGCGGTGCATAAAAAACGGGTTTGGAGGGATGGGGGGAAAATCGATCTCGCCGCCTGCGGCGAAAATCAAATTGGAACATTTGGTCCAAAATAATAGCGCGCGCTTTGAAGTGGCGTCGATCTTTCAAGATCGTACTTTTTGTGCGCAAATGGACCAAATGCCAAGGCCAGCCTGAGCTCAAAACCGAAAGGCGCGGTAGAGCCTTGCGGCAGCCTAGCGGACCGGGCTGCCGTTGGGGGCTTCGCCCTCCGGGCGTACAAAGCGCAAGGTGCCGTCGGCGTCTTCGGAGAGCAACACCATGCCGCTGGACACCACGCCGCGCAGCTTGCGCGGGGCCAGGTTGGCCAGGTACAGCACGCGGGTGCCGGGCAGGTCTTCGGGCTGGAAATGCTCCGCGATGCCGCTGACCACCGTGCGCCGTTCAAAACCCAGGTCGAGTTCCAGTTTCAGCAGGCGGTCGGCCTTGGGCACGCGCTCGACCGTGTCGATGGTGGCCACGCGCAGGTCGAGCTTGGCAAAGTCGTCATAGGCAATCTCGGCGGACACCGGCGGGAAGGCCTGGGTGGCCGGACCTGCTTCGGATGATCCGCCATCGGTTGATCCTCCGCCGGCGGACGGTTCGGCCGATGCAGCGGCGTCTGGTTCCACGGAACCCTTTCCCGCAGCAGCACCGGCATTGGCCTGCTTGATGGCCTCCAGGCGATCGAGTTCCTTTTGCACCACGGCGTCGTCGATTTTCTCAAACAGCAATTCGGGCGTGCCCAGGGCATGGCCGGCTTCCAGCGGCGCACGGCCTTTGAAGAGCTGCTCGCGCAACGCATACCATGCCCCCCGCTCAGCGGGCGGCATGGCCAGCATGCCGCGGAGCTTGGCGGCTGAAAAAGGCAGGAAAGGCTCCATGGCCACCGACAATACGGCGCACAATTGCAGCGCGGTGTGCAGCACCGTTTTGACCGGCTCGGGGTCCTGCTTGATCTGCTTCCAGGGCGCGTTGAACTGCAAAAAGGCGTTGCCCCAGGCGGCGATGTCCAGCATGGCGCGCTGGGCTTCGCGGAAGCGGTAGGCCTCCACGTGTTCCGCCACCCGGTCCAGGGCCTGCAGGACCCAGTCCATGGTTTCGGTCATCGTGATCTGTGCCTCGGCGTTTTCGCCGGAGGCCATGGACAATCCGGCATCCGCGGGCGGCACCAGGCCCTCGTGGTACTTGGCGTTGAGCACCAACACGCGGTTGATGAAGTTGCCCAGGGTGGCCACCAGCTCGCTGTTGTTGCGGGTCTGCCAGTCCTTCCAGGTGAACTCGCTGTCCTTGCTTTCGGGCGCGTTGGCGCAGAGCACGTAGCGCAGCACATCCACCTGATTGGGGTATTGCTCGAGGTATTCCGGAATCCAGACCGCCCAGTTGCGCGAGGTGGAGAGTTTGTCGCCCTCCATGTTCATGAACTCGTTGGCCGGCACGTTGGTGGGCACGATGTAATCCCCGTGGGCATGCAGGATGACCGGGAAAATGATGCCGTGGAAGACGATGTTGTCCTTGCCGATGAAGTGCAGCAGCTTGGTGCCCGCGTCTTTCCAATAGGGCTCCCAGTCGCGGCCGCTGTTCTCGGCCCACTGTTTGGTGGCCGAGATGTAGCCCACCGGGGCGTCGAGCCAGACGTAGAGCACCTTGCCTTCGGCGTCTTCGCGGGGCACCGCGACCCCCCAATCCAGATCCCGGGTCATGGCGCGCGGCTGCAGGCCGTCTTCGATCCAGGAGCGGATCTGCCCGGTGACGTTGCGCTTCCAGTCCTCGCGGCGGCCTTCGCCGTCCAGGATCCAGGAGCGCAGCCAGTCCGAATAGCGGTTCAGCGGCAGGTACCAGTGTTTGGTGCTGCGCAGTTCGGGTTCCGCGCCGCTGAGGGTGCTGCGCGGGTTGATCAGTTCGGTCGGGCTCAGGGTGCTGCCGCAGCGTTCGCACTGATCGCCGTAGGCGTTTTCATTCCCGCATTTGGGGCAGGTGCCCATGATGTAGCGGTCGGCCAGGAACTGGCCAAATTCCGCGTCGTAGTACTGCTCGCTTTCCTGAACCTCAAACACGCCCTTGCGGTCCAGGGTGCGGAAAAACGCCGCCGCCGTTTCGTGGTGCAGGGCTGCGGAGGTGCGGTGGTAGATGTCAAAGTCCACGCCGAGTCCGGCGAAGGCATCCCGGTTGATGGCGTGGAAACGGTCGATGATCTCCTGCGGCGCAATGCCCTCCTTGCGCGCCCGCAGCGTGATGGCCGCGCCGTGTTCGTCGGAACCGCAGACAAAAACCACGTCCCGGCCCATGGCGCGCAGGTAGCGCACGTAGATGTCCGCCGGCAAATAGGCCCCGGCAATTTGACCAATGTGCAGCGGCCCGTTGGCGTAGGGCAAAGCGGCGGTGACCAGATAGCGCTGGGGAAAGTCCCCGGCCTGGGCGGCGGCATTGGCCCCCACTTGGTCAGCGGAGCTATGGGCAGGATCGTGCGGTTCGGAAGGACACATGGAATGGGCGGTAGAATGCGCAAGCGCCCGGCCATCCGGCAACAGCAGCCGGGAAACGGGCTCCCGGCGGGGCAAGCCGGACAGGGCGCGCCAAATCGGGCCAAAGATAGGTTCCTGCAGCGCCGAAGCCTTGCCCGCAAGGCCCGGGCTTTGCGTCGCGATGGCCTTCTTTGCAGGGCCAACCAACACGGCATCCGTTCACGGTTTCCGCTCACGGTAAGGACTCCGCCCATGCTCCAAGCCCCTCCCCTGCAATCCGGCGACCTCGTGGCCATCGTCTGCCCGGCCCGCAAAAGCACCCGCCACGACCTGGCCCAGGCCATCGACATTCTGGAAAGCTGGGGCCTGCGCGTGCGGCTGGGCAAAAGCGTGGGCGCGGAAGACCGGCAATTCGGAGGCCCGGATGCCCTTCGGGCGAAGGACCTCATGGACCAATTGGCCGACCCCGAGGTCCGCGCCGTGTTCAGCGCCCGCGGGGGTTACGGCTGCGCCCGGCTCCTGCCCCTGCTCGACCCGGCCGTGCTGCGCGGCCACCCCACCTGGCTGGTGGGCTTTTCGGACGTCACGGCCCTACACGCCTGGGTCTCGCTGCAGTCCCAGCTCATCACCGTGCACGGCCCCATGCCGAGCACCTTCGCCGGAACGGCGCCCGAAGCCCTGGAGGCCTTGCGCAAACTGCTTTTTGGCCACGAACAGGAGCTCCTGGCACCGCCGCACGCGCTCAACCGGGCGGGCAGCGCGCGGGGACGGCTGGTGGGCGGCAACCTGTCGGTGCTCTACAGCCTGCGCGGTACGCCCTGGTTCCCGGATCTGGAGGGCGCGGTGCTGTTCCTCGAAGACCTGGACGAATACCGCTACCACGTGGACCGCATGCTGCTCAATTTCCGCCTGGGTGGCCTGTTTGAGGGCCTGGAAGGGCTATTGATCGGCGGCATGACGGACATGCGGGACAATCCGGTGCCCTTCGGCCGGGAGGCCGAACAGATGCTGGCCGAACACGCCGGCGATGTGCCCTACCCCGTGGCGATGGGCTTTCCAGCCGGGCATGGCGCGGACAATTTTCCGCTCTTGATGGGCCGAACCGTGGAGCTCCAGGTGGACGGGGCCGGCACGCGGCTGCATTACGTATAGCGCGGGATGGCGTGCATGCGCCGGGGGAGCAGGCTATGGCGGGCAAACGGACGTTCAGGCCGTACGGGCGTGGCCCAACATGGGTTCCGGCTTCGCCGGCAGGCGCTTCTCCAGCACAGTCAAGATGCTGCGCAGGACCTTCACCGGCTCCTTGCTCTTCCAAAGGCTGCCCTGCAGGACAATGCCCGTAAATCCGAGGGCGCGGGCTTCCAGAACCGTCTGCGCATCAATGCCGCCATACGCGTGCACGGGGCGGTCGAGGTGGCCCAACACCGCCTCCAGCCGCTTGGCGCTGAAGCCGCGGCCGGCATCGGGGTCGGAGATCGGTGTGAAGGCCGGGCTCAACCACAGGTGGTCGATGCGCTTGGGGGCCTTTTCCAATTGCTCCAGGGAAAAACAACTGGCTGAAGTCCAGGAAGGCCTGTGCTTCCAGCGAAAACCGGCCCGGGCGGCATCGGTCAACCAGCCTTCGCGCAACAGGCTGCGGCGGTAGTGCAGGCCTTTGAGCCGGTACTGGCGCAGCAGGGTGAAGTGGTCGTGCAAGACAATCCGGTTGTGGTAGGCCGGATCAATGCCGTCGAGGATATTTTTTGTGACGCGCGCTTCCTGTTGGGGTTTGCGCAAGTGCAGTTGGTCCAGTCCAGCGGCAAAAAGGGCATTGAGGATGCTGGACTCTCCCGGACGGGGATGTGGACTGGATAAAGCGGAAACAAGCATGGAGGTGGAGGGCAAAAAGGCTGCTGCGAAAGCGCCAAAGTAGGAAACATTAGCTTATATAACGAAAATAGAATGCCAACGCAATATAGACGGAAGGCTTGCGTCGGTCAAGGTCGTGTGCATTATACATTTCCAGGCGACAGTTTTCGGCAAATTGGTCCAAAACAAGACGCGGACACCATCAAAACCTGAACGGAAAAACAGAACATACGCTATGCTAAACCAGCGCACCCTTAAGGCTCCAACACCAAATCGGCCTTGAGGGCACCGATCA
>JAUIHG010000167.1 GCA_030432405.1 Bacteroidia bacterium
GCTCACCATCGAAATTCAAGGACATCACCGTTCGCGAAGTCACCGACGTCCTTTGGTGTGTAAAAAACGAGTACGAGTCGGAGGAGCTTGACGGCAAGCGCTTGGAAAACAAGGACTTGAGCCTGGTGCACTCCATGATTCCTTTAGGCTCCTGCACCATGAAGCTCAATGCCGCCGTGCAGCTGGAACCGGTCTCCTGGCCGGCCTTTGGCGGCTTGCATCCCTTCGCCCCGGCCGAACAGGCCGCGGGCTATGCCGAACTGGTCCGTGAATTGGAGCAGCAACTGTGTGCCATCACGGGCTTTGCCGCCGTCTCCCTACAGCCCAATTCGGGCGCCCAGGGCGAATACACCGGCCTGATGGTCATTCGCGCCTACCACCTGGACCGCGGAGACGATCAGCGCAACGTGGTGCTGATCCCCGCATCCGCGCACGGCACCAACCCGGCCAGTGCCGTGGTGGCGGGCATGAAGGTGGTGGTCACCGGCACCGACGAGAAGGGCAACATCGACATGGCCGACCTCCAGGCCAAAATCGACGCCAACCGCGACCGACTGGCCGGCCTGATGGTCACCTACCCGTCTACACACGGGGTGTACGAGGAGACCATCCGCGAGATTTGCAACGCGGTGCACGAAGCCGGAGGCCTCGTCTACATGGACGGGGCCAACATGAATGCCCAGGTGGGCCTGACCAGCCCGGCGGTGATCGGCGCGGACGTTTGCCACCTGAACCTGCACAAGACCTTTTCCATCCCGCACGG
Organism: Bacteroidia bacterium; assembly: GCA_030432405.1. Classification (GTDB taxonomy): domain Bacteria; phylum Bacteroidota; class Bacteroidia; order Chitinophagales; family BACL12; genus WGOA01. Next base: position 764 of record JAUIHG010000167.1, read on the forward strand.
CGGTGGTGGCCCCGGCATGGGCCCCATCGGCGTAAACGAAAAACTGGCGCCCTTCCTGCCCGGACACCCGCTGGTCGACACCGGAGGTGCCAAAGCCATCGGGCCGGTTTCGGCCGCTCCCTTCGGCAGTGCCTCCATCCTGCTGGTCTCCTACGCCTACATCCGCATGCTGGGTGCCCAAGGCTGCATGGACGCCAGCCGGGTGGCCATCCTCAATGCCAACTACCTGGCCGTACGCCTGGCGGAACACTACCCCATCCTGTATACGGGCGCCCGCAACCGGGCGGCCCATGAGTTCATCATCGACCTGCGCCCCTTCAAGAAGTTCGGCATCGAAACCGAAGACGTGGCCAAGCGCCTGATGGACTTCGGATACCACGCGCCGACCGTTTCCTTCCCGGTACCGGGCACGATGATGATCGAGCCTACGGAAAGCGAATCCAAGGAAGAACTGGACCGTTTTGTGGAAGCCATGGCGGCCATCCGCAGCGAGATCAAGGCCATCGCCGAAGGCGAACTGGATGCCCGGGACAATCCGCTCAAAATGGCGCCGCATACCGTGGAAGAGCTCAGTGCCGATGCGTGGTCGCACCCCTACCCGCGCAGCCGGGCAGCCTACCCCTTGCCCTGGGTGCGCGAACGCAAATTCTGGGCATCGGTAGGCCGTGTGGACAACCCCTACGGCGACCGCAACCTGGTCTGTACCTGCCCTCCAATGGAGGCCTACTCGGCGGAGGACTGACACCAGCCAAAGCCTAAACCAAAACGCGCAGCAGGCTGAAGATCAACTTGCTGCGCGTTTTTTACTAAAGAGATACTTAACGTTGGATGAGCACGGTTCGGGACGCCTCCCGGCGAACACCCGAGCCGTCCGGTGCATCCGCCTGCCAGCGGAGGACATAGAGGCCTACAGGCCAATCCGCCGTTCGGAAATTGTGCGTGAAGCCCTGCGCCTGCGGATCCAGCCGGAGCGTCTCCAGTATCCTACCGGTGGCGTCCAATACCTGCGCCGTACCCGAAAGCACGGCAGCGGGATTGTCTGCCGGTACCGACCAGTTGACGTATTGCACTGCAGGTTGCGGCGCAATGGCCCAATCGGCGGCCGCGTCAAGCGCTTCCAGTCCTGACCATACACCGGCATTGGTGTAGCGGATTTTGCAGCCGTCCGGATATTCCACTTCCGTGGTGTACAAGCCGTTGAAAGGCGCACCAGCGCCCAGGCCAAAGCGGTCGCTCATGCCAATGGTGTCGCAGGTCGACACACCGGCATTGAACCAGATGTATGTCCCTTCGGGCATGCCTTCCAGCCGCAAGGTATCCGGCCCGGCATCATAGTCCAGCAGGACCTGGTCCGGATGCACCTGACTGCATTGGTCCACCACCCGGCTGATGACACCGGTGGACAGGTTGGCGCAGAACAGTTCGCCGGAGGCGTCTTCGCCAAAGGCGGAAATGTCCGATGCGATGATGCCGAGCGGGTGCACCACAAAATCATCGAGGCAGCCCTGGTGTTGGATGGACCACCAGCGGCCGGTGACATAGTCGGCCAGCAGGTAATGGGCAAAATCGTTGTCGGGATCGGTCCCGGACAATGTAAACTGGTTTTCACCGCGGTAGACGTAGCCTCCGGTGACCGACAAGCCGCCCGTGGAATGGTCGTAGGCAAACAGCGGATCGTCATAGGCGCTGAGTGGTCCGCAGCCGCCCGTGATGTACGCATCCGGTCCTTCCAGACAGCGCCAGCCCCAGTTTTCGCCGCCCGGCGAACCGGCGATCTGGAAGTCGATTTCCTCCCACTCGCCCTGGCCGACGTCGCCGATCCACAAGTCACCGGTTTCCCGGTCGAAGGAGAAGCGCCAGGGATTGCGCAGGCCCATATGCCAGATTTCTTCCAGCGTGTCGCTGGATAGCCGGTAGGGGTTGTCCGGCGGGATGGTGTAGCCTCCGGCATTCAATTCAATCCGCAACATTTTGCCCAAAAGGCTCATGGGGTCCTGGGATCGGTTGCCGGGGTCGTCAAACAGGCCGCCATCGCCCAGGCCGATGTACAGCTTTTCATCGGGACCAAAGGCCAGGCACCCACCGTTGTGGTTGGAAAAGGGTTGCGGCACGCTGAGCTTGACCTGTTCGGAAGCTGGATCGGCCACATTGGGGTCTGCACTGACGCTGAATCGGCTGATGGTGGAAGTGCCGGAATTGTCGGTGTAGTTGACGTAGAACCAGCCGGTTGAGCCGTAATCCTCTGGAAAGGCCAGGCCAAGGAGGCCCTGTTCCTGCCCGGATGATCCCACCCGGGCATCGATGTCCAGGAATGGCGTGGCCAGGGTATTGCCGCTGGTATCGGTGATCCAGATCCGGCCTTGCCGCTCGGTGATAAAAAGGCGATCATCGCCCGCATGGTCGATGTCCACGGGATCGTTGAAGCCGCTGACCACGGTCTCCAGGTTGATCTGGGGCGCTACCACCTGGGCCTGAAGGACGCTCGGAACACAAAGCCCCAAAAGGAGCACAAGCACGTGCCGCACCAACACGGAGGTTTTCAAGAATCCTGGATGATGGGAATAGTTGTCAGTCATATGCTCAAAGTTTGCCAAAAGATCGGTGCTGGAGGCCTACGGTGGAAACCGATTGGCACCTTCCTGATGCCGCACTGCTGCAGGGCGCAAAACCACGTCCGTCGTGCGTGGCGGGGTGTGCATGGCGGAACGGGCACGTGTTTCGCCTCCGGCGAAAACCCACCACCGCCAAACAGTGTTCAAACACCAGCCGGCCGAACACGGCAACAGACCATGCGGTGGCTGCGCACTTTGGCGTGTCTGCCGCAAGCTAGGAACTGCGGTCTGCCTTCGGTATATTTACTAGCCATTCAACCAAATCCACCGCATGAAACGGTTTTTATTCCCCGCCACCCTTGGACTCGCCCTGCTGACCTTCGCCTCTTGTGAGCAGGACAACCGCATTGCCGGTTGTACCGATCCCTTTGCCCTCAACTTCAACCCGGCCGTACAGGTCTCCGACGACGACGGTTCCTGCGTGTACCCGAAAGAGGAGCGCCTGGGCATGATCGCAGACTTCACAGCTACCTGGTGTGGTCCCTGCGGCGACTGGGGCATTCCGGCATTCCAGGAAGCTTCTTCGCAAGTCGGTAAAAACGCCGTTTCCATGGCCATCCACGCCGGAGGCTCTGATTTTGCGATTGCTGAATCCGAAGCGCTCAACAGTGCTTTTGGGATCACCGGCATTCCCACCCTCATGGCCAACGCCGAAGTGGATGCCAGCTCCGCCGGACCGTTGGTAACCGCCGTGAACGACTTCATCACCGGTGACGCGCAGGTTTCTGCAGCAGCCATCGTGACGGTGAACAAGGCCAAAGGCACTGCCGACATCGTGGCCCAAACCCGCTGGTTCGAGGAGATGACCGGACAAATGTCCCTGGCCATCTACGTGCTCGAAGACAGCATCGATGGCCAACAGAACACCGGTGGAGGCTACGTCCCCATGGTGCACGACCACGTGTTGCGCGCCGAAGCCACCGGCCAGGAGTTCGGCACCCAGGTGTTGAACGGCGAAGCTTGGGTCGGCAAGACCGAAACCTTCGAAGTGTCCATGGACCTGGATCCCGAGTGGAACCTGGCCAACACCCATTTTGCCCTCGTGCTGTGGCGTGATGGCGTCAGTGGCAAGGAATTCATCAACGCCCACTGGGCAGTTGAAGAATAAACGATCAGCTTTCGAGCCGTCCTGGCTCAGGCCATGATGCCTGCCGGTTGGTGCTCGATCTTCCCACGCAAAACCTTACCGCAAAGCGCTGGTCCTTCGGGTCCGGCGCTTTGTGCATTCAGGCAGGTTGTGGACCACCCTTACTCCCCCTGCCCTGCATGGCCCAATGCCCGGCGGTACAAGCGGATGGTGTTTTCCATGCCCAGATACCACGCATCCACCCAAAGGGCGTGCCCAATGCTCACTTCAAGGGTTTGAGGCACCTGCTCGGCCCAGAAGGCCAGGTTGGGCCGATTGAGGTCGTGGCCGGCATTGACGCCGAGTCCGAGCTCAGTGGCCAGGGCGGCGGATTCGCCGTAGGCGGCAATGGCACGGTGTCGGCGCTCTGCTGCATCGGATTTTCCGTGCGCTTCCGCATACGCCTGCGCGTACGGGCCGGTGTACAGTTCAATCCGGTCGGTTCCGGTATCCACCGCTGCGCGAACCATGGCCTGGTCCGGCTCCAGGAAAATGGAGACGCGGCAACCGGCCGCCTTGATGCGTCCGATGACCTCCATGAGGAAATCACGCTGACCCAGGGCATCCCAGCCTTCGGAGCTGGTGAGGGCCTCCGGTGGATCGGGAACGAGGGTTACCTGCTCGGGCTGAACTGCCTCCACCATGGCCAAAAAATCCTCGGAGGGATACCCTTCCACATTGAGCTCGGTCTGCACACTTTGGCGCAGCGCATAGACGTCGCTCTGGCGCACATGGCGGCCATCCGGACGGGGATGCACGGTGATGCCCTGGGCACCAAAACGTTCGCAATCCCGAGCCACCTGAAGCAGGTCCGGAAAATTGGCGCCACGGGCATTGCGCACCAGGGCCACCTTGTTGATGTTGACCGAAAGACGGATGTCGGACATGCTGCAAAAGAACAACGGCGGACCGAAGTCCGCCGCTGCCGTCGTTCCTGCTCAGCCAGAAGCCTATCCCGGATGACGCGCAACAGTCACCACAGGGTCATCGGACTGACGCTGGACTGACCAAAGCACCTCGCAAATCCTGTATATTCGTGGGGATACAGAACTCCATTTAGCCACCAGGACTCCTCCCATGAAGCAAGACCTACAAAAACAACTCCAACAGTATACCAAGATGGCTGGCGCAGCGCTGGCAGCAGCACCTCTGGCCATGCAAGCCCAAGCCGTTTACGAGGATGTTGATCCCGATCTGACGCTGATGCTGGGCGACGGCGTTGCCCTGGACATGAACGGCGACGGCACGGACGACTTCCTGATGTCTGTCTTTTCTACGGTCGCGACCTCCGGCAGCGCCTCCCTGGTCCAAAACCTCGCTGTGGTCAGCGGTGGCGGTGTCGGTGCCTTTGCGGGTTCGACGGCGGTTTTTGGCACCAATACCTTCTATTTCCCGGGTGCCTACAACGCCGGTGATGCCATCAACAGCACGCTGGACTGGGCGGGCAACACCGCCCTGGGTTCGCTGAACTACTACACGTTTTACACCTCTGGCGGGGGGACGCCCAGCTCCTTTTATGGGGGCAACTGGGTCAACCAGTCGGACAAGTACCTGGCGGTGCGGTTCACGGCGGGCAGCGACCTGCACTACGGCTGGATCCGCATGGATGTGGGCGCTCCGGATGCCACCAACTTCATCACCATCAAGGATTTTGCCTTCGAATCCCAGCCGGATGTGGCCATTGACGCCGGCGATACGGTTGGTGCCATGCCTTCCGTCATTCCCACCACGGAAGCTCCGGAACTGGATTGCTATGCCTACGGCAACAAGCTGATCGTCCGCTCGCAGGACGCCGCCTGGGCCGAAGGCCGTGTGGACGTCATGGACCTGTCCGGCCGCACCATCGCCTCCCGCGAATGGACCGGTGGTGAAGCCCATCTGCAACTGAAAGCAGCCGACGGCATCTACTCCGCCGTCCTGCACAGCAGCACCGGCGCGGTGACCACCCGCAAGTTTTTTGTGGGCCGCATGCGCTAAACCAAGCGGCTACAACCTGGAGGCGGTGTTTCCTTTTCCGCCGTCTCCGGCGAATACCAAAACAAGAGCGGCTCCTGGATATCCAGGAGCCGCTTTTTTATGCGCCCATCCAGCCCAACGAGACGTTCGGTAGATACCATCGCAGCACATACGCCCCAAAAAGACAGGGCCCCCGTTCGGGAGCCCTGGAAAGCTGAAATGTATCGGCGTGCCGCAAAGACACGCTAGTAATGCATCGGCGTGGCGCTTGCGGTGGGCTGACCAGGCGCAGTCCGATGAGAAACCGGAAGCGTACTGACGTACGTGACCGGTTTCGAAGCCGGCTGCAACGCCGTCAGCGCGCCGCAAAGACACGCCTGCACCACTCAAGCACAAGGCTTCCCGCACAGCCTGACCAGGCGCGCTTCCAAGGGACCACGACAGCACGTAACCAAAAAAAAAGCAGGGCCCCCGTTTGGGAGCCCTGCAAAGCTGAAATGTATCGGCGTGGCGCTTGCGGTGGGCTGACCAGGCGCAGTCCGATGAGAAACTGGGAGCGTACTGACGTACGTGACCGGTTTCGAAGCCGGCTGCAACGCCGTAAGGGCGCCGCAAAGACACGCTAGTACCTGTAGTATTCAGGCTTGTATGGACCATCCACCGGCACCCCAATATACTTGGCCTGATCCGTGCTCAGCGTCTCCAGCTCCACCCCGATCTTGCCCAGGTGCAGGCGGGCGACTTTCTCGTCCAGGTGCTTGGGCAGGGTGTAGACCTTGTTTTCGTACTGATCAGCACGCTTCCACAGCTCAATCTGAGCCAGGGTCTGGTTGGTGAAGCTGTTGGACATCACGAAACTCGGGTGGCCGGTTGCGCAACCGAGGTTGACCAAACGCCCTTCGGCCAACAGGATGATGTCCTTGCCGTTGATGGTGTACTGGTCCACCTGGGCCTTGATGGTATCCTTGCTGGCGCCGTGGTTGTTGTTGAGCCAGGCCACGTCAATCTCGTTGTCGAAGTGCCCGATGTTGCAGACGATGGTCTTGTCGTTCATCATCTCGAAAAGCTTTCCGGTGATGATGTCTTTGTTGCCGGTGGCGGTTACCACGATGTCGGCACGGGGAA
>JAUIHG010000168.1 GCA_030432405.1 Bacteroidia bacterium
ATGAAGGCTAAATAGTGGCTAAAAACAACTGATGACTTTTAGCCAACCCTAACTCATAAAATATATGTTATTGTTTATTGACCTTTAGAAACAGCTAATCGCAACGATTGGGTGCATCCGGTATTTCAGTAACATGTCTAATCTAACGATGTTTCACAACATACAGAAGCAAAATCCGCTTTATCGATCCACCACCTACCCCCTAAAGTCTTGGACCGTTTGCTTCCTCAGCTATACGAGAAGCTCCCTAGCATCTGGGACTACCCGTAAATAGACCGGCCGGGAAGTGGGGCCAGGGCACCCCATGCCGGGCGCTTCGGAGTCCGGGTAGCACACCAACAATGCGCACCAAAACCTCACCGGACGTAGGGGTCCGGTATGGGGGTGCCCTGGCCCAGCCTCCCGGTCTCCTTGTTACGCCGCGTAGACCTGATCGTGGACCTTCTCGTAGAGCTGGCGGAAGTTTTCGTCCAGGACGGCGAAATTGACCTCCTCGAGCACATGGTCTTCGTCCGTAAGGACGGCCCGCGTGGTCTTCAGCGCCACCTTGGTGGCGGCCTCTTTGGGATAGCCGAAGGCCCCGGTGGAAATGGCGGGGAAGGCCATGGAGCGGAAGCCTTCTTTGACGGCCACCATCAGCGCGTTGCGGTAGGCGCGTTCCAGCACTTCGGCCTCGTTGTTCTCGCCGCCTTCCCAAACCGGGCCGACGGTGTGGATGACGTGCCGGGCCTTCAGGTTGAAGCCGGGGGAGAGCTTGGCTTCGCCAGGCTTGGCGCCTCCCAGAAGCCGGCAATAGGCCAGCAGTTCGGGACCGGCCGCGTCGTGGATGGCGCCGTCCACGCCCCCGCCGCCGAGCAGCGTCTGGTTGGCGGCGTTGACAATCGCGTCCACATCGAGGGTGGTGATGTCGACCAGGCGGATCCGGATGCGGGTATGGCGCGGCATGGAACGGGAACTTTGCGCGATGTTTGGGCCTTAGCAGGGAGCGGCCTCGCGCCGCCCGGCCCAGCCCCTTCCAGGGCTGGCCTAAGGTAGCCATTCGGCGAAAGCCGTGATGCATCGGCCATGAGCGACCCCAACAGCGCGCCCCAGCACAGGCAGACGGAGCCCCGGTTCTCCGTGGTCGTGCCCGTGCTCAACGAAGCGCAGACGCTGCCGCACATGCTGGGTCAGTTTCGCGCGTACGTGGCGGGCGGCGGAAACAACGGCCAGGGACAGAGACAGGGGCCGGGTGGAGAGGGTCAAAGCGTTGAAGGCCAATACCAAAGCGCCAACCTCGAAGTCATCGTCGCCGACGGCGGCAGCACGGACGGCAGCACGGAGATTGCCGCGGCCCACGGCGCACGGGTGGTGCACAATCCCGGACCGCAGACCATCGGCAGCAACCGCAATACCGGGGCGGCCGTGGCCCGGGGTCGGCAGCTGATCTTCTGCGACGCCGATACGCAGTTCGAGGACCTGGAGGGCTTCCTTAAGCAGGTGGAAGCGGTGTTCGCCGAGGAGGCGGTTGTAGGGGCCATGCCGCGCATCCGCGTGTTTCCCGGGCAGCGCAACACCGCCGACCGCGTCTTCCACCACCTCTACAACGGCGCCATCCGCTGGAGCTTCCGCACGCCCATGCCCTTTGGCAGTGGGCAATGCCAGGTGGTGCGGCGCAGTGCCTTTGAAGCCGTTGGCGGATATCCCGACACCCAGGTCCATGGCGAGGATTCCACGCTCTTCCGCCGCTTGCACCGCCACGGCCGGTTGGCCTACCTGCCGCAGTGCACCATCTGGGAGTCGCCGCGGCGCTACCGGCATTACGGCTACGCGCGTTACCTGGGCATCGCCGCGGGAAGCCTGATCGGCCAGCAGGTCCTTGGCCGCAACGTGCTCAAGGAATGGCGCCGTGTGGACTGAAACGTGGACTGAAGCGCAAAGCAGGCTGCCACGGTAACTTCGGCCCATGGCCATTATCCGCCACGACAAAGACCTGCCGGAAGGCCAGCGCCCGACCAGCACGGAGCCGGCACCGGAACGCCTGCCGCCCGAGCAGATGCCCGATGGCGTGGAGCGCTTTTCCTGGCGCAGCCTGTGGGGCTCCGTCTTGGCGTTCTTTCAATTGGAGCGCGGCCTGCTGCACACCTTTCGCGACCTGATTGTCCGGCCCCAGGTGTTGCTGCGCACCGTGCTTTTTGACAAGGAACGGGACCGCTACACCAACCCGGTGACCTTTCTGCTGCTCTCCTCCGCCCTGGTGGTGTTGATGCTCATCCAGGTCGGCCATGTGGAGCGGGTAGGTCCGTCGAGCATCCAGGAAAGCACCGGTCTGCTCATCGACAGCCTTGACTGGCACAAGCAGCGCTTTGACGCTCGGGATTCCGTTTTGAGCGCCTCCGGCGACAGCCTGGCCCGGGTGGAGCTCAAACGCACCAGCGACGAAGCCGTGGAGGCCCTCGTCACCCGCGAGATCCAGACGCTGTACGTGGGGCTGATGACCTCCTATTACAACGCCCTCATCCTGTTCAGCATCCCCATGGTCAGCCTGCTGACCTGGCTGTTGTTTCGGCGCTCAGGACTGCATTACGTGGAGCACCTCGTGGTCAACAGCTACATCCTGGCCATGCAGAACCTGATTTTTGTGCCCCTGACCCCGGCCTTCACCGGGGACATGCGCGGCTGGGCCTCCGCGGTCTACATGATCCTGTCGCTGGTTTTTCAGCTCTACGTCTACCTGCGTTTTTTCCGGGATCCGCAGCCTGCGCGAACGGTTCGGGCGGTAGCCTCCACCGTAATCGGCCTGATCCTGTATGGCATCGCCATGGCCCTGATCTTCGCGGGCATAGCCTCTTTGCTGATCATGCGCCAGTTGAACGCCTGATCCCCTCAGCGATCTCCCTATGTGATCCCCTTTGCATGCCTCCCTCCCACCGCCATACCGACATCCTGGTCATCGGGTCCGGCATCGCCGGGTTGAGCTGTGCGCTTCGACTGGCGCAAGCCAGGCCCGATTGGCACGTGGACATCATCACCAAGGCCGAACCGGCCGAGTCCAATACGCGCTATGCGCAGGGCGGGGTAGCCGCGGTCTGGGACCTGCAAAAAGACTCCTACGCCAAGCACATTGCCGACACGCACGACGCCGGGGATGGCCTGTGCCGGCCGGCGGTGGTGGATGCCGTGGTGGAAGAAGGTCCCGCGCGGGTGCGCGAACTCATCGCCTGGGGGGCGCAGTTTGACCTGGACGCCGACACGCCCAGCGAAGGGAAGTACCACCTGGGCCGCGAGGGCGGCCACTCCGAGGACCGCATCCTGCACCACAAGGACCTCACCGGTCTGGAACTGGAGCAGACGTTGCTGCAGGCCATCGCCCAACAGGCCAACACCACCCTGCACGCGCACCATTTTGTGCTGGACCTCATCACCCAGCACCACCAGGGCCGCGTGGTGACGCGCTACACCAAGGGCATCACCTGCTACGGGGCCTATGTGCTGGATCTGAACAGCCGCAAAATCAGAACGCATACGGCCGGCATCACCATCCTGGCGTCGGGCGGCGCGGGGCAGGTCTACAAGGCAACGACCAACCCGATGGTGGCCACCGGCGACGGCATCGCCATGGCCTACCGCGCCAAAGGGCAGGTGGCCAATATGGAATTTGTGCAATTTCATCCTACTAGCCTATACGAAGTCGATGCAAGCGGCAAGCCCGGCCCATCTTTTCTCATTTCGGAAGCCGTGCGCGGAGCCGGTGCCGTGTTGCGCAACGCCTCCGGCGAAGCCTTCATGCAGCACTACGACCCGCGCGGCAGCCTGGCCCCCCGCGACATCGTAGCCCGCGCCATCGATTCGGAAATGAAAAAAAGGGGCGAGGACTACATGCTCCTCGACGCCACCGGGATCGGCGCGCGGGAACTGCACGAGCATTTTCCTTCCATTTTCAAGACCTGCCTGGAAAAGGGCCACGACATGCGCAAGGCCCCCATTCCGGTGGTCCCGGCGGCGCATTACCTCTGCGGCGGCGTGGACGTGGACCTGCACGGCCGCTCGACCATCCTCAACCTCTACGCCTGCGGCGAAGCCACCTGCTCCGGCCTGCACGGCGCCAACCGCCTGGCCAGCAATTCGCTGTTGGAGGCCATGGTGTTCGCGGAACGCGTGCGCAACGACATCCTCAAACGCAAATCCATACCGAACGTTCCAGAAGGCATTCCGGACTGGAATGCTGAAGGCACCACCGAACCGCAGGAAATGGTGCTCATCACCCAGAGCCTTAAGGAGCTCAAGGAAATCATGACCAGCTATGTGGGCATCGTGCGCAGCAACGAGCGCTTGCGCCGGGCCATGGACCGTTTGCATTTGCTCTATACTGAAACCGAACGGCTCTACCACAACACGGTCATCTCGCCGCAATTGGCCGAGCTGCGGAACCTGATCACCATCGGGTACCTGATCACCAAATCGGCCGCGCTGCGCCGCGAATCCCGCGGCCTGCATTTCACCACCGACTACCCGGAGCACGCGCCCTGGGCCGACGAAACCATCCTCTGAGCCCATGGTTCCTACACCGGACGCCAATTTGAACGTCGGCGCCAACGACCTGCCCTCCGACGTGCAGCCAAACGCGCCACAAGACTGGCCCCAGCTCATGGAAATGGTGCGCCAGCGCACCGAAGGCTTCCAGCACGAAGGCGAGGTGGCGCAGTCCATTCCGGCCCTGACCAGCGCCGACCCCAACGCCTTTGCCATGGCCGTGCAGCCGGTGCACAAGGCCGCGGCCGTGGATCCGGCGCAGGTGCCGGCGGGCAGCGCGGTACCGCATGTGGCCACCGAGGGGCAGCCGCAGGATGTGTTCGCCTGCGGCGAAACCCAAACGCGGTTCAGCATCCAGAGCGTGTCCAAGGTCTTCAGCCTGGCCCTGGCCATGCGCCGGTTTGGCGACGCGCTGTGGAGCCGCGTGAGCCGCGAACCCTCTGGCAACCGCTTCAATTCCCTGGTGCAACTGGAGTGGGAAGCGGGCATTCCGCGCAACCCCTTCATGAACGCCGGCGCCCTGGTGGTGACCGACGCGCTGCTGGACCTGGCCACCGACCCGGCGGCAACGCTGCTGGATGCGGTTCGGGAGGCCGCCGGTTCCGATGCCATCCACTACGACGAGGACGTCGCTGCCTCCGAGCGCGATACCGCCCATACCAACGCCGCGCTGGCGCATTTTCTGAAGGCCAACGGCAACCTCAACCACGACGTGGACACCGTGCTGGATTTCTACACCCGGCATTGCGCGCTGTCAATGACGGTGGGGGAATTGGCAGCGGCTTTTTCGGTGTTCGCCCGGGCAGGGCGCAACGCCTCCGGCGAAATCCTGCTGGAGCCCCTGCAAACCCGACGCCTCAACGCGCTGATGGCCACCTGCGGCTTCTACGACCAGGCGGGCGAGTTTGCCTACCGCGTGGGCCTGCCCGGCAAAAGCGGCATTTCCGGCTGCATCGCCGCGGTGCATCCCGGCCGCTACGCCGTGGCCGTCTGGAGCCCCGCCCTCAACCCCTACGGCAACTCCGTGCGCGGCATGGCGGCGCTGGACGCCTGGACGGAGGCGCTGGGCGGTTCGATTTTCTGAAGACGTGCTTCGAGGCGCATTAGTTGATGCCAAAAATCAACAGGACAATCAACAGGATCGGAACCGCAATGGTCAAAAACGCGATGACAAGATTGGCCACCGCTTTGCCTATGCTGAAATGATGCACCACCGATAATCCGATGACCAGCAAAATCAAGGAATAAATGCCCAAAACCACCGCAGAGGCCGCGTATCCGTAATAGACAACAATCTCCAATGGCCCGCTGATGTCGGGGACGCTTCGAAATGGTTCGCGCCCCATCAGCAACAGCATCGGCATTATAGCCACCAGCGTCAGGATGCCCGGCATATTGGCCCATGCCACAACCGTTTCTATAGGCTTGTGGTAGGCCTTTCCTCCAATCCAGCGTCCGGTCACTCCCAGAAACCAGGACGACAAAGGCAGGCCGATCAGGGCGACAAAAATGGCGGAGAAGGCGGACATGGCAAGGATGGCAATCAGGCTCATATCATCGCCTGCGCTTTTGCCCAATGCCCGGTCAAGCACATTGCTCAAAGCCACGAAATAGAAAATCAAATTAACCTGCTCACCCTCATGGTGCTGCAACAGGGTCTGAAAGGCCAGGCGTGGACTGCGAATCAGCAGCAGAACTCGGTCTTTGAAGTTGGGAACGGGCGCAGTGTGCTGCTGCGATTCTTGCAAGAACGTTTGGTCCAGTGTAGGTTCCATGAGCAAGGGGAGGACCTCAATATATCTGTTTCTTTGTGCAATGCCTGACGCCATACCGTTTCCACTATCCCCCCGCCTGCTGCTTCGCCCCTGGCGGGACGCTGACCGAGCGCCTTTTGCGGCATTGAACGCGGACCCGGAAGTGATGGCGCATTTCCCGAAGCCATTGACCCACGCGGAGTCCGATGCTGGCATCGAGATAAGCAAACAACGCTTGCATGAACAGGGCTTCGGCTTCATGCCCGCCGAGCGCAAGGACACCGGCGACTTCATCGGCATGGTCGGGGTGCAGCGCATTCCCTTTCAAATGGACGCACCGGCGGACTTCAACGGCGGGCTGGAAATCGGATGGCGCTTGGCGCGCGAACACTGGGGCCACGGGTTCGCCAGCGAAGCGGCAAAAGCCTGGCTCGACTGGGTTTGGGCCAACACCGACGAATCCCGCGTGTGGAGCTTCACGGCCACCAGCAATACCAAATCCGCTGCGGTCATGGAGCGCATCGGGATGCGTTTTGTGGAGCGTTTCGCGCATCCGCGCCTCCCGGAAGACCACCGCCTCAGCCAGCATGTGCTGTACCGGATCGATCGTTCCTGAATCCTGAACTACGGGCCGACCTGAAGAACGATGTACCATATCACCACCGGCATGGTGGGCAATGCGGCCAGAAATGCGGACTTGATCCGCGAAAAACCCTGCACCTGTCCAATGCCGACCAACAGCAGGCGGACGGAAAATGCATAAAACAAGAGCAGCAAAAGCGTCAACACGGCATGCACCAAGTCCACCATGTGCTCCGCCCCAAAAAACCAAAGCGTATAAAAACGTTGACCCAGCAGGACGGTTCCCAAGCCATGGACCACCAAGGCCGGAATAGCTGTAAAGGAGCTCCAGGCCAAAATCATGCGCATCTCTTCCCTACTTGCGTCGCCATCCAGCCACACCCCCAAAATGGATAAAATCCAAGCGTACAAAGGCAAAAAGATAAATCCCCGCAAAACGCCTCCAAGCAAGGCTTGTTTCCAGATAAAGGGTACCGTTTCAAGACGCCCATACTCCCAAAACAGCGTATTGAACAGCATCCGGCTTGTGCCCGCTGCAAAGAGCAACCAGGTGGTGTGCCGCGCCACCTGAAAGAGGTACCAGTCATTGGCCGTGGTTTCGATGCTATACCGGTAACCCGCCAGCAGGCCCAAAACGACCACCACGAATACCGCCACGAATCGCAAGGACCCGCCTCGGGACGGGCGGGAGGGCCTGTCGGGCGGTGCTTGGGGTGTCGAGGCGGACGC
>JAUIHG010000169.1 GCA_030432405.1 Bacteroidia bacterium
TTCAGGCCAAATGGACTGGCGGTTGCCGACTTGGACAACAACGGGCACCTTGATATCTTATTTAGTTATGTCGGCACAGGATGCGCCGCCATTATGGCTTACCTGGATAACCAGGGAGATGGCACATTTTCCAGCCGACTCATATCAAACGCCATAGAGGGACCCCGCGAATTGTCGGTTGGTGACTTCAATGCGGATGGCCTTTCTGATGTTGCCTTTGTAGCCAGTACGTCATGCTTCACAACCGAAATCAAGGGTAGCAGTGGGTGGATACCACAGCTGCCTTCAGGGGATTTTGGACCGCCAATCATTCTGGATACAACGGATATTTCCGTTCGGCTATTGGACGTAGCTGATTTTGATTTGGACGGCCACTTGGATTTAGTTACAGCAAGCTTGTCCAACTTGCAATGGTTCAGCAATCCAGGCAGTGGAATAGCCACAAAGCAAGTTCTGGACGTCCCCATCAATCCGGAGGGACTTATGGCTGTTGACGTGGATGCCGATGGCGATCAGGATATCGTGCATTTTGAAAATGGAACCAAATTGTATAGAAACAAGAAGATAGAAAAGGCTTGTGAGCCCCCGGGCAGCCTACAGACCACAACCTTGGATAAAAACCGCATTCTGCTTGAATGGTCGGGAAGTGCCGATGCAGTCGGATATAGGATTTTAGCACGCAAACTGAGTACGGCCTATAAAAAGTTTGGAGCAACAAAAAGGGAATTTATCGTCTTTGAAGGACCATTGGAAAGCGGGATAACCTATGCCTGGACGGTGCGTGCAGCATGTGCTGTGGATTCTAGTGCTTATGCAACGCCCGACACCTTCACTATCCCTCCTTTGCGTCAAACCCAAGAGAACCGGATTGATGTTTGGCCCAACCCAGCTACCGACCACGTAATGCTGAGGTATTCAGGAAACGGGCTGCCTATCCAATTGCAGCTTTTTGACGCCTTCGGGCGAATACACCGCGCTTGGCCAAGTGCCTCCCTATATGCTGGTCGCTTTCGCCTACATGTAGGCGATCTTCTTTCTGGACTTTACTACTTCAGAATTCATGGGACTGACGGAACACACTATGCACCGTTGGTCGTGGACTAGCTGCTCTGTACGTCGATCCAGCAACTGACCAGGGAGCAGTGCTGCAGCTTGCATGGTGCAGTGTTTTGGCAAGAATCGCCGAAGGCATCATTTCCCATTCTCCCCAAAAATCCCGAACTCGAAGGGGTAAAGCGACCGCATGTCCCGCAACCTCTCCGAACTCTCCTTTCGTCTGGGCCTGGAAAACGGCCTGTTTGTCCGACTGGGCCGCTTGGCCGACCGGGAAACGCCGGCTACAGATGCCGATTATGCCGCACTGGCCGAGGAAACCCTGAGCAGCCCGGCATCGGTGTTCGGCGCGGTCAGCGCCTACGATTTTGGACCGGGCAGTCCGCGCGCCTATGTCTGCGACGGCTCCGCCTGCATGCTGGCCGGCACACAGGACGCACTGCGCACTGAGCTGGAAGCCCGCGCGGGAAGTGCCGACGCTGTTGGCCGCATGGCCTGCCTGGGCCGCTGCCACGAAAACCGCGCCTTCCGGCTCGACGGGCAGACCTATTCGGGGCCGGATGCCGACAACCTGGATGCGCTGTTCGCGCGAACGCGCGGAAGCAACGGCTCCACGGTCACCGACGCCAAGCAACAGCCCGACCCAACAACCCCCACCGACCGCGATCGCTATTCGGTTAAAGCCAATGGCCCGGACTTCCTCACGGCCCCGACCGGCGACCTGGCCGCTTTCTACCAGCCCCTCTTAGACCTGGTCCAACTCCCCGAAGGCCCAGCCAAGGAACAGGCCCGGGACCAAGCCCTGGCCGCCATTGAAAGGGCCAAACTCCGGGGCCGCGGAGGGGCCGGCTTTCCGTTGGCCATCAAACTCCAAGCGGTTCGCGCGGCCAGCGCGGACGCCAAATACGTGGTGGTCAACGCCGACGAAGGCGACCCCGGCGCTTATACCGACCGCTGGCTTTTGGAAGAACGCCCGCACCGCGTGCTTTTTGGCGCTTTGCTGGCGGCCTTCATTGCCGGAGCCCGGCACGTGGTGTTCTACATCCGCGCCGAATATCCAGAAGCCATGGCATTGACGGAACGGGCGTTCCAAAAAGCAGCCGAGCTCGGGCTGGGTGGCCCGCACGACAACAGCAGCCCCTTCCAAATGCACCTGGCCCGCGCACGCGGCGCCTACATCTGCGGAGAAGAAAGCGCCCTGCTTGCCTCGGTGGAAGGCCTGCGGCCCGAAGTGCGCGTGCGTCCCCCCTACCCCGCCGAAAGCGGCCTCTTTGGCCGCCCCACGCTGGTCAACAACGTGGAAACCCTCGCGGCCCTGCCGGCCATCCACCAGGACGGCGGAAAGGCCTTCGCCGGGACCGGCACGAAAGACAGCACCGGGACCAAACTGCTCTCTTTGGACGGACACTTCAAGCAACCCGGCATCTACGAAGTGCCGATGGGCACACCGCTGAAAACCGTCACCGAAACGCTCGGCGGCGGCATTTGCGTCCCGGTCAAGGCCCTGCACATCGGTGGACCGCTGGGCGGCATCGTCCCCACCAGCCACATCGAACAGCTCCGCGTTGATTTTGAAAGTTTTGACCACGCGGGTTTCCTGCTGGGCCATGCCTCGGTGATCGCCATTCCCGAGACCTACTCCATGCGTGCCTATCTGGAACACTTGTTCCAATTCACCGCGCACGAAAGTTGCGGCAAATGTTTTCCCTGCCGCATCGGTTCGGTCCGCGGCCGTGAACTCCTGGCCCGTGCCGCCTCCGGCGAAAGCATCGACCGCCAGCTGTTCGACGACCTGCTGGACACGCTCGAGTTTGGTTCGCTGTGCGGCCTGGGCGGAGGCCTGCCCCTGCCGGTGCGCAATGCCCTGAAGCATTTTGCCGATGAACTGGCCCCCTGTTTTGAACCCGCTGAAAGCCCCACGCCATGACCACCGTCCCGCCCCCCGTCGCCTGGTTGAACGGCCAACCGCATACGGTCCAGGCCGGCGAAAGCATCCTGGCCTTCACCCAACGGGCGTTGGGAAACAAGGCCATTCCCACGCTCTGCGAGGCCCCCAATCTGGAGTCCTACGGAGCCTGCCGGGTGTGCAGCGTGTCGGTCGCGCGCAGTGCGGACGGACCGGCCAGGATCATGGCCTCCTGCCACACCCCAGTGGCCGACGGCATGCGCATTGAAACGGACACCAAAGCGGTGCATCGCCTGCGGCGCAACATCGTGGAATTGGTGGTCAGCGACCATCCGCTCGACTGCCTGACCTGTTCGGCCAACGGCCGCTGCGAACTACAGGACGTGGCCGCCCGCGTGGGCATCCGCGGCGTGCGCTATCCCCAGGGCGAACACCACCAGGACCGCGCCGAAGACCGCAGCCACCCCTACGTGGTCAGCGACATGAGCAAATGCATTCAGTGCAACCGCTGCGTGCGCGCCTGCGACGAAGTGCAGGGCACCTTTGCGCTGGGCGTGGAAGGGCGCGGTTTTGACACCCGCATTGTGGTGGACACGGGCGTGGATTTTGCCGGCTCGAGTTGCGTGAGCTGCGGTGCCTGCGTGCAGGCCTGCCCAACCTCAGCCATCACCGACCGGCACCAGGAACAAACTCCGCTCGACGCCAAAACCACGCGCACCATCTGCACCTATTGCGGCGTGGGCTGCAACCTGGAAGTCGCCACCGTGGACCAGGAAGTCCTTTCGGTCACCGCGCCCTGGGATGCCGAAGTCAACGAGGGCCACCTTTGCGTCAAGGGCCGCTACGCCTTCGGGTTCTACGACCATCCGGAGCGCTTGCGCACGCCCTTGATTCGCCGGAACGGCGAACTCCAACCCGTCAGTTGGGAGGAAGCCTACACCTACCTCACCGAGCAGCTGACCCGCATCCGCCGCGACCACGGCGCGCAGGCCATTGCCGGCATCTCATCGGCCCGCTGCACCAACGAGGAGAATTACCTGATGCAGAAATTCCTGCGCGCAGTGCTGGGCAGCAACAACATCGACGGCTGTGCGCGGGTCTGCCACGCGCCGACGGCCATGGGCATGCAGCGCGCCTTTGGCACCGGCGCGGCCACCAACAGCATCGCCGATCTGGAACACACGTCCTGTGTGCTCATCATTGGGGCCAACCCCTCGGACGGGCATCCGGTCACCGGCTCGCGCATGAAGCGCTACGCCATGCGCGGTGGGACCACGATCGTGGTGGACCCGCGGCGCACGGAAATGGCCCGCATGGCCACCCACCACCTGGCGCTCAAACCCGGCACCAATCTGGCGCTGCTCAACCTCTTTGCGCGCTGCCTAATAGAGGAAGGCCTCGTGGACGAAGGCTTTGTGCAAGCGCGCACCGAAGGCTATGCCGCCTATGCTAAGGCTACGTTGGCCTTGGATCCCCATGCCCTTGCGGGCGAATGCGGCGTGCCGCTGGAGCAGGTCCACGCCGCTGCGGTGGCCTACGGTTCGGCGGAAGCCGCCATGAGTTTCCACGGGCTTGGCGTGACCGAGCAACACCAGGGCACCTTCACGGTGGAGCAGATCGCCAACCTGGCCATGATCACCGGCAACATCGGCCGACCGGGCTGCGGCGTGAACCCCCTGCGCGGCCAGAACAACGTGCAGGGCGCGGCCGACATGGGCGTGCAACCCCACCAGGGTGCGGGCTATGTGGACGTACACGACCCGATTATCCGGCAGCGTTTTTTCGATTTTCACGGCACCGAAATGCCGGACCACCACGGAATGAAAATCCCGGAAATGTTCGATGGCGCGCTGGACGGCAGCCTGAAAGCGCTGTGGGTGATCGGTGAGGACGTGGCCCAGACCGACCCCAACATCGAACACGTGCATGCGGCGCTGGATGCGCTGGAGCTGCTCGTGGTTCAGGACCTCTTTTTGAACGAAACGGCCAAACGCGCCACGGTGGTCCTACCCGCTTCTTCGTTTTTGGAAAAGGACGGCAGCTTCACCAACGGCGAACGCCGCGTGCAAATGGTCAACAAGGTGGTCGATCCCCTGCCGGGCACCAAGCCCGACGGCGTGATCCAAACCGAAATGATGCAGCGCATGGGCTATCCGCAGCCGGATTTTAATGCGGCAGCGGTACTGGAAGAAATCGCTGCCGTGGTCCCCTGGTTTCACGGCGTGCGCCGCGAAGACCTGCGCAAAAACGGCATCCAATGGCCCGTCGTGGACGGCCAGGGCACGGCCATCATGCACGCCGACAGCTTCAAGCGCGGGCTTGGGCGGATCGCCTACCGGCCATACGAGGCTTCGTCCGAACGGGCGGGATACGGCGCGGATTTTCCCTTTACCCTGACCACCAACCGCCTGCTGGAACATTACAATTGCGGCACCATGACCCGGCGCACGGAAAATGCCCGCCTGGTCGGCGAAGACCGCTTGTGGATCCATCCCGACGACGCCGCGCAACACGGCATTGCAGACGGGGATGCGGTGGCCTTGCGTTCGCCGCGCGGCGAAATCACCCTCAACGCCTGGGTAACCGACCGGGTGCAGCCGGGCGTGCTGTCCACCACATTCCACTTTCCGGCCGTGCCCATCAACCGGCTGACCGGACAAGGCGCAGATACCGAAACGCTGTGCCCGGAATTCAAAGTGGTGGCCGCCGCGATTGAGCGGGTGGAGGCTTGACGCCCCCATTATTCTTTCAGACAGTCCTCCTTTTGCAGGGCTGACGCCTGCCGATCTTTCCTCATCGTTGAAAAATCTCAATGACGATCAGGCGCTTATACAACCGGAACAATATATTACGGCCCATAATGATCAATATAAGTACCATATGGACAGGCTGACCACGGCGTAGGCAGTCTACTTTAAGTGCGCAACAAGGGAACCTGTTCATGGAACATGAAGCAGGAGCATATGGCAAGCAAAACGCATGTACAGCGCTTCCCATCTTCCCTTTCCAGGCTTGTGTGCGTTCGCCACACGGCGTAACACAAGCAAGCCCCTTTTATCTCCCCTTCAGCAAAACACACAAACATGGTACGTTACATCATCATCTTCCTCGTCGTGGCACTGGTTGCCGCCCTTTTCGGATTTGGCGGCATTGCCGGTGCAGCAGCAGGCATCGCCCAAATCATTTTCTACATCTTCCTGGTCCTTTTGGTCATCTCGGCCATATCGCACCTGGTCAGACGCTAGTGCTTGATGTCCAGGTCAATGGCTATTCCGGCTACCTGCATCAATCACGTTGAGTGTATGAACGCGCTGTTGGTGAAGCACCTTCGTGCAGAACGTCGCTATGGAAAAGTCCTGCCGCATACCCGCTCCTTGCGCCTGACCAATCTGTATCAACGCGGCCAAAAACAGCACCGCCAAATGGCTGCCGACATTTGCAGTGAATTGCGGCGCTTGGGGCATCAACCCATTGAAGCCACCGATCGGCCGCTCATTTCCCCGCCGCCCTCGAAAGCCAAAAAACCAGTGCTTTCTAATCAGGGGGTCAAAGCCATCTTGGGCGGGTGTATCCGCGGGGAATCCAAATGCCTGGAAGCCTCCAAATCCGTCCTTGAAATGGCAAAACTGCCTACCTCCTCCAAAGCGCTCCTGCGCAACCATTGCGCGGCCATGGAATTGTCCATGCTCAACCTGCGTACCGAAGAACTTGCCGCAGGATTGCGCAGCTAAGCCCCAAGGGAACCATAAACCAAAATCAAAAACGCCGCCTCCCGGAGCAGGGAAGCGGCGTTTTGATTTTCGCCCGGCCGGGCGAAAGACTCCGGGGTGTTGATCCTGGCCGGATGAGGTAAGTCCCTCAGGAAATGCTCATCTGGATTTTCTTTTGGATCTCGGCCACGCTGTCTTTGAACTTGCCGTCCGTGTCGATGAGGTTCTGCACGGCCTGGCAGGAGTGGATGACGGTGGAGTGGTCGCGACCGCCGAAATGGCGTCCGATGACCTTGAGGGAATTCTTGGTGAAGAACTTGGCCAGGTACATGGACAATTGACGGGCCTGTACAATCTGGCGCTTGCGCGTTTTCTCCTTGAGCTTTTCGACCGGCACCTCGAAGTATTCGCACACCGTCTTCTGGATGAAGTCGATGGAGACTTCGCGGGAAATGCTCTTGACGAAGTTCTTGATGATCTTCTTGGCTAGGTCCAGGTCGATTTCCTTTTTGTTCAGGGAGGCCTGGGCCAAAAGCGAAATCAGGGCACCTTCCAACTCGCGGACGTTGGAGTTGATGTTGTAGGCCACAAATTCCACCACTTCCTGGGGCAGCTCGATGCCGTCGGCGTACATCTTCTTTTCGAGGATGGCCAAGCGGGTTTCGAAGTCCGGCACCTGCAGATCGGCGGCCAAGCCCCACTTGAAGCGGCTGAGCAAGCGTTCTTCCACCCCTTCCAGATCGCGCGGTGCACGGTCGGAGCTCAGGACCAGCTGCTTGCCTTCCTGATGCAAGTGGTTGAAGATGTGGAAGAACATGTCCTGCGTCTTCTGCTTGTTGGCGAAGAACTGGATGTCGTCCACGATCAGCACGTCGATGAGCT
>JAUIHG010000170.1 GCA_030432405.1 Bacteroidia bacterium
ACCAGGCCCAACCCAAAGTTCTCCTCCCAACCGTGCTGGCGATGACCCGTTTCGGGGCCCCGAAGCCCCCTGATTCCGGTCCGCCTGCCCGATGCATACCCGTTTTGTCCACGCGTTAAGTCCACCGGTTTTGTCGCCCAACCTCGTCATCATCCCGACCTACAACGAGCGCGAAAACATCCCTCGCATGATCGAGACGGTGTTTGCGCTGCCCCGCGACTTCCACCTGCTGATCGTGGACGACGGTTCACCGGACGGCACGGCCGATCTGGTTCGGGAAGCACAGGAGCGCTACCCGGCCCGGCTGCACCTCATGGAACGCGCAGGCAAACAGGGCCTGGGCACGGCCTACATCGCCGGTTTCCGCTGGGCGCTGGAACGCGACTACGACACGGTTTCGGAGATGGATGCCGATTTCAGCCATAACCCCGCCGATTTGGTGCGGTTGTTGGAATGTGTGGAAGCGGGAGCGGATGTGGCCGTCGGCTCGCGCTACGTCAAAGGCGGCCAGGTGACCAACTGGCCCACCAACCGGGTGCTGCTGAGCAAATACGCATCCGTGTACGTCCGTCTGATCACCTGGATTCCCGTGCACGACACCACCGCCGGCTTTGTCTGCTACCGCCGCCGGGTGCTGGAAACCATGGATTTGGACAAAATCGGCTTTGTGGGCTACGCTTTCCAGATTGAAATGAAGTTTGCCGCCTGGAAGCTCGGTTTCAAACTGGCCGAGGTGCCCATCAACTTTGTGGACCGCATCGAAGGCGAGTCCAAAATGTCCAGCGGCATTTTCAAGGAAGCGGCCCTGGGCGTATGGTCCATGCGTTGGCAAAGCCTCTTCCGGTCCTACCGCCGCCTGGATTGATCGGCGTTTTGGAAGAACTCGCCTGGAAGGCTGCGGGCGCGCGGTCCGCAATTCGGCACGGTATTGGTAGCTTGTTGAAGCGTTATGCGCTTCTACCCCATTTCCCGTTGCAAGCCGGTTGCACTCAGAGCGGCAGCCGCTGGCACCCATTCCGCCAGCCGTCCATGGCTGGTGGTCCTTGCGCTTGCCGCATTGGCGGTGTTTTCGCCCGTACGGGCGAAGGCCCAGTCCACGGTTGCGCCCGAAACCCCCACCATCAGCGTGAAGGACAAAGGGCATAAAACCATGCCGGTCCCGAAACCGGTCGAAACGCCCTCCACACGGCAAGCCGAAATAGGCGGGCCTTCCCCGTTCCAGCCGGCAGCCCCGTCCACCACCAGTTCTCCCTCCACGGCCCAACCCAAGGCCCCCAGCCCCCTTGATCCCCCCCAAGGCATGACGTATGAAGAGCCCGGCCCGGGCGTTCCCCATGCCTTTGTGGTGCTTTCCCCGGTGACCATTGCTCCCGAGCGCGATCCGGTGGCCGAGGTCCACTACCGCCGGACCAAATACCACGTACGCAAGGTCTACCCCTATGCCCTGGAAGCCCTCCAGCAATTGGCCGAATTGGACTCGGTTTCGGCCCAGGCCTCCAAAAAGCGGGAAGTCCGCCGCTACCGCAAGGACATCCAAAAGGAGCTGGAAGACCGGTTCAAAGACGACCTCAAGCAGCTTTCACGTACCCAGGGCCGCATTCTGCTGGACATGCTGGAGCGCCAAACCGGCGAAGCCTTTTACTACACGCTCAAGGACATCAAAAGCGGCACCACGGCCTTTTTCTGGCAAGCCCTGGCCAAACGCTTCGACTACGACCTCAAGGAAGGCTATAGCCCAGGCGCGGACCCCACCCTGGAGGCCTTGCTCGAGGAGCTGGAATGGCCGCCCCTTGCCTACCGCAACCCCGCTACGGTGCCCTGATTCCAGCGGTTGACCTGAAGGTCCCACCTGTCCCGCAGCACCATTGTTTCGGGCATGCCCTGGTGCTTTTCCGGCCATACCGGAGCCATGCTGAACGGCCAGGTGGTTTACCGTCTTCGCCGGAGGCGGACGAAACCGGACCATTGCCCTCCGCGTAAGCATAGTAGGTACCGGCATACGCAACCGTGTGCTGGCCACGTTTTTATCCAAATGTGCTGCCTATGCCGCCTCTTCCTTCCGATTGGGTGACCTCAGGTCTGATCGACTTTGAGTACAAAAAGTATGTGTTGCTGGCCTACCTCAAAGAGGTGGCGGCCCATTTTGATGAGGACAAGCTGTATCCCTTGCTCTCGGACCTGGTGGCCCATTTCCGCAACCTCGACGCCTTAAAAAAGCAGCAGGAAGAAGCGGCCGAAAAGTTTCCCAAGCGCCTCAGCAAACTGGATCTGGAAGCCATGACGCTCGATTTTGAGCGCATGGTCCAGGACGGCGACTGCATGGAGACCATCCGCCAGGTGGTGGATTTTGCCATCCCGCGCATCCAGGCCGAGCTCGGCCGGGGCAAGGAGCTCTACGACCGCGTGGAGGCGCAGATGCGCATCGAACCCATCGGCATTGTTCCGGTGGACACCGACGACGGCTATTTTTTCCTGCACAGCGAAAAGGAGACCAAAACCACGGTCTACCGCTATACCATCAGCCTCTTTGAACACGGCAATGCCAAATACCGCGGCATGCGCACGCGCGAATTGAGCACCCGAAGCCTGTCGCTGGTGCAGACCTTCGAAGCCATCAAGCTGGATCTTGTGGAACGTTTCCGCGACCGCCCCAATCCCGCCACATGGCTGGTGCAAACCCGCTTTTTCTGGCCCATGCAGGAGACCTTTCTTCCGGTGGCCAAGCGGAGTTTGGTGCGCCATTTGGCCGCCCTAACGGGCGAAGGCCCCAAACCGGCGTGAGACCAACCGAGGTTCGATGGACTGATGCACTCCTGC
This sequence comes from Bacteroidia bacterium, assembly GCA_030432405.1. GTDB lineage: Bacteria > Bacteroidota > Bacteroidia > Chitinophagales > BACL12 > WGOA01. The sequence goes on from JAUIHG010000170.1 coordinate 2,818, forward strand.
CCTGGCAGAGCCCCACAGCTCTGCTGCAGTACCTAGATTGATTGGGTGCGGGGACAGCGCTGAAAAAAAACAGCCCGCCAAAAGGCGGGCTGATGCAGGTATGGGATGTGTTGACGCGGCGGATCAACCGGGGTCTTCCGCACTGCCCTCTTGCGCGCCAGCCGGTGCTTCGGCAGGAGCTTGTTGCTGCTGCGGGACAAGGCTTGGCGTGGGCGACGTATTCAGCGGCTGGGTAGCCCGGGTGGGATCCGCTCCGGCAGGACCGGTGGGTGCACCAGGGGCAGTGCCATTCCCCAGAAAGGCGGAGGTCAACAAGGTGAGGACCAACAGCGTGGCAATCAGCCCCCAGGTCCACTTCTCGACGATGTCGGTTGAACGCTGGAAACCGAGCAACTGGTTGCCGGCCTGGCCGAATGTGGCGCTCAATCCGCCCCCTTTGGGGTTCTGGATCAAGACGATGGCGCCCAGCAAAACGGCCACCAGAAGGATGAGGATGGTAATGACTGTCAACATGCTCAGCGGGCTTTAAGCTCCTGAATCAGAGCGGCAAAGTAACCGCTTTTCTCAGGATGCCGCAAGGCCAGGGCCTCGTAGACGGCAATGGCTTCCGGGATTTTGCCTTGTTCGGTCAGGATACGTGCCCAGGTTTGGGTCATCGGCCCGCCAGCCGGACTGCTGTCGTCCCAGAAAGGTCCCCGTTTGGCCGGGGCCTCCGGGACGGGTTTGGTGGATCCAGGGCTGCAGCTCGGATCGGTGGTCCCGGCCTCAGCCGCGCTTTCGGAAGTGCCGGTCTGCTCCCCTTCGGTGGTGCTTTGTCCGCCTGCACCATGGGATTGGGCGGTGCGTTGGCGTTGGCGGGCAATCAAGCCGTCCAGTGCATCCAGGTCCTCGGTGGCGTCAAAACGGGGCGGCTCCAGCGGTCGCGCCTTCGGCGAAGCCTCTTCCCCGGGTGCATCCCGCGGGTCGGGCCTGGCTGGCTCCGGTTCGGCTCCGAGCTTGGTCCGGTGTGCTGCGTCAGCTCCTGCACTGCGCATCGCGGCCGCGGCAGTTCCTGCGGGCGGTGGTGTTGTTGATGCCGGAGGCTCCGGCGAAGCCGATGCCGGCGCAGCATCCTGCCGCCCGGGTTGCGGGGCAGGCTGGGCTTCTGCACCCCGGAGGTTGCGCAGCCAATCGGTGAACGAATGGGGAGCGGCAGCGGCCGGACCTGCATCTGTTTTAGCGGCCGCTGCAATGGCTGCTGCTTCATGTGCACGCCCAGGCTCTTGCTCCTCTTCGGTGGCGAAACCGGGGCTTGGCTCCGGTTCAAGCTCGGCCGCACGGGAAGTTGCTGGCTCAGGCTCGCGGTCTGACGTGGACGCCGGCTCCTGCTCGGGCTCGGCTGCTTCAAGCGCGGATGGTCGTATCGGCGCTGCATCAGGCTGAGCCTCAGGATGCGGGGCAGCCGCTGGTGCAGCCCCCTGGTCCATTTCAGCAGCCTCCGGAGTGGGCTGCGGTTGATCCATATCCTGGACCGGGGCGTCCATATGCTCTTCCGCATCACCAGCCTCCTTTTCAACTGCACCCTGCGGTGCTGCGGAAAGATCCTCCTCCGGCGCATCCGTCCCTTTGGGCTCCCACCCCAAAATGCTGGCTTGTGCGGCTTTGATGGTGCTGGACAGGGCGTTCAGATCGGGGGCATCCGTGGCGTCAGGTGCCCGTTCCACTTCGAGGGCTGAAGGGGCTTCGGGCTCGGCTTCTGTTTCGGCATCGGCCGAAGGCGCAACATCAGGTTTAGGCGCTGCATCAGCATCAGTCGTTGCATCAACATTAGCCGTTGCCTCAGCATCAGGCGCACCATCGGCTTGTGGTGCCGGTGCCACCGCATCGTCATCCAAAGGCAACGCGGCCGCCCGTACCGCTTCGGCCGTCAGGCCCTGGACCGGTTCCGGCAAAACCAATTGTGCTGTGGGCAAATCGCCGTCCAACCAGGCTTTGAGGCGGCGCCGGTCGGCACTGCGCGCTGCTGCGGCATGCAGCACCGCATCGGGAAGGGCATCATCCTCGGCCTGGGCCACCATGGCCTCGTGCCAATGCCAACCGGCAAACCAGGGCCAGCGCGCTTTGGCGGTATCCAGCAGCTCAGGGGCAAGGGCGTTTTCGCCGGCCCTGGCCGGCAGGCCCGAAAAGGCCGAAGCCCAATCCACAGCCTGCCAATCCGTTTCCCCACCGGGAAGCGGCGGACGTTCAACCACCTCCCCACGTGCAGCGGCTCCATCCAGCTCCGCGGAGGCGTTTCCTCCCTGGGGAGGCTCATCGGCGTATGCGCGGCGGTGGATCACCAGTTGGAAGCCACTTTGTTGAACATATCCTGCACCAACTGCGCGTTGATCTCTTCGATCAGCCCGTCCTCCACATTGCTCAACTGCTCGCCGGCGTCGTAGTCCGCAAAGCGGCTGAACTGCTGCGACCAATTGGCCTTCTCGTCCAGCAGGCTCTCAAAATCCACCTTCACCGCAATGGTCAGGCGGTTGAGGGCTGTAGTCTCGTTGCCGGTCGGTGCGATGGGGGTGATCTCGTAGCGCGTGACCGTCCCCTGAAAGGTCCAGTCGCTGCCGGGTTGGTCGGTGACGATCACGTTCGTTTCCCGCGTGAATTTATCGCGCAGCGCTTCGGCAAGCCGTTGCGTGAGGCCGGGCGCCACAAAACTGGCCGCATTGTCAAAGTCCTCAATGGACACCGTTTTGAGCGCCTCGGGGAAGGAGGCATCGGTGAACTTCAAAGACCAGCTGCAGCCGCCTGCGGCGAACACAACGCCCAGGCCGAGCGCCCATGCCAGCAAGCCCCCAATGCAACGGGATGTGCGGTGTGCGGCCATCGGGCTACTCGTTGATTTCGTATTCCTTGATCTTGCGGTAGAGCGTCCGCTCGGAAATGCCCAGGTCCAGGGCCGCGTCGCGACGCTTGCCCTTGTGCTTGCGCAGGGCCTTTTGGATGAGCTCCTTTTCCTTGTCGGCAATCGAAAGCGACTCTTCCACGGTTTCCTCGTCGTAGTGGTCCGACTCAATGACGATGGGCCCCTCGCTGTCCGGACCGGAGGATGTCCCCTCGGAATGGGGTTCGCCGGCCGGCGAAGACACACCAGAGCCGGCGTAGCGTTGCGGAGCGGCATCGGCAGCAAAGCCTCCTGCCGCACCGCCTGAAAAATCACCGGAAACGCCCCCCGGGTATCCACCACCTTCCCGGCCCTGCCCGCCGCCATAACCGCCGCGGCCGGAAAGGGCTTCCTCGGGCAGCAAATGTGCGGGCAACTCGAGGTCTTCGGCGTGCAGCGGCCCCTCCCCTTGCGCAATCCGCCAAACAAAACGCTTGAGCTCGTTGAGGTCCTGGCGCATTTCAAAGAGCACCTTGTAGAGGATCTCACGTTCGTCCATGCGGCCGTTGCCCTGTGCGCCTTCGCGGGCCAGTACGGGCAGGTTGCGGGCGGAGATCTCCGGCAGGTAAGTCTGCAGGTCCTCGCCGGTGACCACCTTGTCGTTGGCCAGCACGCTGACCTGTTCGGCGATGTTTTTCAGTTCCCGGATGTTGCCCGGCCAGGGGTAGCGCTCCAGGATGGCAACTGCATCGTTGTCCAGCACCACGGCCGGCATGCGGTAGCGTTCGGCAAAATCCACGGCAAAACGGCGGAAGAGCAGCGGGATGTCCTGGACGCGGTCGCGCAGCGGCGGCACGGTGATGGGTACCGTGTGCAGGCGGTAATAGAGGTCTTCGCGGAACTTTCCGCGCGCAATCAGTTCCGGCAGGTCCACGTTGGTGGCGGCCACCACGCGCACGTCGGTTTTTTGCGGCTTGGAGGAGCCCACCTTGATGAACTCGCCGCTTTCCAGCACCCGCAGCAGACGGGCCTGGGTACCGAGCGGCATTTCCCCGATCTCGTCCAGGAATATGGTGCCGCCGTTGACGGTCTCGAAATAGCCCTTGCGCTTGTCCGCCGCGCCGGTGAAAGCACCCTTTTCGTGGCCAAAAAGCTCCGAATCAATCGTGCCTTCCGGGATGGCGCCGCAGTTCACCGCAATGAAGCTCTCGTGCTTTCGCGCGCTGTACTGGTGGATGATTTGGCTGAAAATCTCCTTGCCGACCCCGCTCTCTCCGGTGATGAGCACCGTCAGGTTGGTCGGCGCCACGCGCACGGCCACTTCAAGGGCATAGTTGATGCCCGGGCTGTTGCCGATGATGCCGAAGCGCTGTTTGACGGATTGGATCTCCAAGGGCGGGGAGCTTTTCAGGTTTTCGGGGAATGGATCAGGCCGTCACCGCCACCGGCTGTCCCGGGCCTTCGGCCAGGGCCACCACGCGGCCCATCAGGGTGGCGGAAGTGCAGTCTTCCACCAGCACGTCCACGTATTGGCCGGGGGCATAGCCCTCTCGGGCGAAGACCACCATCTTGTTCTGGTCGTTGCGGCCGCAGAGCTGCTCGGCCGAACGTTTGGCGGTCTTTTCCACCAGTACGCGGTGCACCTTGCCCAAATCGGCCTTGTTGCGTTCCAGGCTTATGCCCGTTTGCAGTTGGATGATTTCGTTCAAGCGGCGCTTTTTGACCTCCAGCGGCACATCGTCTTCGTAACGGCGTTCGGCCAGGGTCTTGGGCCGTTCCGAGTAGTGGAACATGTAAGCCATCTCGTAGCGGACTTCTGCCA
>JAUIHG010000171.1 GCA_030432405.1 Bacteroidia bacterium
GTTCCTTTTATTGTTCCTCCTTTGTGCCTTTTTGCTGTTTTTGATTTTGCGCGCCGTAGCCATCGAGTTCCGCGGCAAAGAAGAAATGGCCTGGTGGCGCAAGACCTGGGATGTGGCTTACAGCGTGTCCAGCGCCGCCATGGCCGTAGCCCTTGGGGTTGTGCTCGGCAATGTGCTGCAGGGGATCGCCCTTGGCGAAGGCTTCCGCTTTCAAGGCTACTGGCTGGATTTCCTCAATCCCTTTGCACTGTTGACCGGGGCCACCACCCTGGCCCTGTTCATGGTGCATGGCGCCATTTACCTGTCCATGAAAACAGAAGGCCGCCTTTATGCCAAGCTTGCGGTGCTGTTGCGCCGCGCCATCTGGGCCTTCTTTTTGCTTTTTGCCGCCACCACGGCCTATGCGCTGATCGGCATTCCCCACCTCTCCGACGACCTGCGCGCACAACCCTACCTCACGGTTTTACCGGCCGCCGCTTTCCTGGCCATGGCCTTTTTGCCGCGCTACGCGCGAAAACAACGTTACCGCACGGCCTTTGCCCTCTCCTCCGTAACGCTCTGTTTGCTCTTGGGTCTGGTGGCCGCCGAGCTCTTTCCCGTTTTGCTGCGCAGTACCATCCACGACAGCCTGCACATGACGGTGCAGGATGCGGCCTCCTCCGACAAAGCCCTGGGCATCATGCTCGGCTTTGCCGCCGTAGGCACACCTTTGGTGCTTTCCTATACCGCCTTTGTCTACTGGACCTTCCGCGGCAAGGTCAAGCTGGACGAGCACAGCTATTGAATACCGGTTAAGGCCATGGCGCGCCGAGGAACTTAAACCGTTGCGCCCCCATCCAGCATCCTGGCCAGCCAGCCCACATGCCCGCCGTGGTTGCCTTCGTGACGGATGGCGTGCTGGATGGTTTCCCGCCAGGTGGGGAACATGGCAATCCCGCTTTCCTTGTCCAGGTCCGCATCGGTCAGGCTGCGGATGTGCTCCAGGGCTTGCCGATGCACCACCTTGGCGTGCTGTTTCAGTTCATCCCGGGTCAGTTGAACCTGCACCTCGTCCGGATTGCTGCCAAGGCCAAATTCCTTGAGCCAGGGCAATTCGGCCCGTGGGCCGTCCAGGCATTGAAGCAACAAGTAATCCTCCGACCAGATCAGGTGGGCCATGATCCAGTGCGCCGAATTGAAGCGGTGTCCGTTGGCCGCTTGCGGCCTTTCGGAGAACCGCTCGTCTGGAATCTTGGAGAAAAAGAAACGCGTCAGCTCCCGGGTCTTGGCGTAGGTGTCGGCCAGGACATGGGCTTCTGAACGCAGGCCTTCGGCCCGCGCTGCGGTTTTGGCATCTTGGTTGGACATGGTTCGGAGCTTGTAGCTCCAAATTAGTGCAACAGGAAACGCTGGCGTTGTTGCGGTCCTTGCTCCGGCGTCCACAGCACGAAGCCGGAACGGATCGGCAGGGCGTGGAGGTCCAGTTCGAGCGGGGCACAGGAGGCTCCGGATTGACCGCCGATGCGCAGGTGTTCCCGGCCATCCAGATCGACCACGCGCAGTGTCCCGTGTTGGCAGGTCCCGGCGGCTTCCCAAAACACCAGCCCCGTGCTGGGGGTGGGGTAGAGCAGCCCCGATGCCGTTTCGTTTTCGCCGGAGGCGAAAGGAAGGCCCACCGTACGGCCCTCCGGCGGGAAAAAGAAGGTCAGCATGTCGTCGAGCGTGGCGCGCCACAGGCCCCACGAATGGCCCTCTGGCAGACCATCTTCGATGAAGTCGACGCCGTCGTTGCTCAGTTCGGTGGTCCAGTCCTGCATCAGCAGGGTCAGCCCGCCTTCGTAGGTGCCGTAAATGTTGGCCACCCGGAAGAAGGGCGGCGGATCGAAGGCCAGCCAATCGGTGTAGGTTTCCCCACTCAAGGGCCAGAAAGCGCCGGAGTGGATGCCCAGGTTGGCGAACACGTATGGGTGGGCCATGCCGATGCGGGCCGAAATGTTGCCGCCAAAGCTGGGGCCGATGACTGCCCGCTTTTCGGGGAAAGGCTGGGTGTTGTAGGTGCCGTCGATGTAGGGCACGAGCTCGGTGGCAAAGAAGTCCGCGTAGGCGTCGCGGTCGTCAAACGCGTATTCGTTGTTGCGGTCGGTGGGGCGTACAAAAACGCCAACCACCGGCTCGATCAAGCCGGAATCCAGCAGGTTGTCAAAGACCAGGTTGGCCGAGGCCAGGCCGACGTACTCGTGGCCATCCTGGAAGTACGCTACCGGATAGCCTTCCGGATCCAGCGGGTCGTAGCCGGGCGGCAGGTAGATGGTCAACTGGTAGGTCTTGCCCATGATGGTGCTGGCATAAGAAGCCGAGCTGACGCTGCCGGCAGGTGCGCCGAGATCCTCGATCTCCCAGGGCTGCACGTAGGCGGGCATGGCCAGTTCGGAATTGTCGCCAAAGCCGCCGGGCACGGTATTGGGGTTCAGCGGGTCCAGGATCCAGCTGCCGTCGGGGATGAGTTTGTAGTCCATCCGCGCGTTGGGTTCAAAGACACGCGAACGCCGCCACAGCGAGGTGCCGGACAGTTGCTCGAGTTCCTCGACCGGGTCCCAGCCGTTGAAGTCACCGGCCAGGTTTACCGCCGCAGCCGTTGGGCTGCGGTACAGGAAGTGGGCGGTGTCCCCGTCCGTCCAGGGCACGGCCGGCAGTTGGGCCATAAAGGAGTCGATGGCCGCTTCGCGTTCGCCGGAAGGCATGTCCGCCAACTGGTTGGCGAAGGCCGTCATCGACTGGGCCTGAAGGCCGGGTCCGAGCAAGCCGGTGGCGCCGACGAGCAGGGCACAAAAGAGGAACAGCACCGCCCGTGGGCGGGAGGGGTAGCGGTTGGAGGACATGGTTCGGCAAATTGTTCCGGAAAACTACGCGCTCAGCGCTTGAGCCCGGAAACGACCATGCTGCCTGCGCTTGATGCGGCGCAACGTGGACCATGCCTACCGGGGGCAGGGAAACCGCTTTCGCCGCACAGCGCGCGGCGAATACAAGGCTTAATCTCCGCATAATGTGCGGAGAATAGGGCGCGTACTGGATTTTGCGGCGTTTAACGGCGATATTCACCGCATAATTTGCGGAGAATGGCCTCTTACATCCATATGCGCAGCGAATGGCCCAAGTTCCAATGGGATGCAGCGGCATTGGTTGCGCTATTGGCCCAGGTGCGGAACAAGCAAGGAGTATTGTCGGGCCAAATGGAGGTTATTGGCTTTCAACAGCAGAACGAAGCATATCTGGAGACGCTATCGGAGGATGTTGCGAAGACCAGCGCCATCGAAGGGGAACTGCTGGATCCTCAACAGGTGCGGTCTTCCATCGCCAGCCGCTTGGGGATGGACATTGGCGGCCTGCCCCCGCCGGATCGGCATGTAGAGGCCATCGTTGAGGTCATGATGGATGCCACCCAGCAATGGGAAAAGCCGCTTTCAGAAGCACGTTTGTTCGACTGGCACGCTGCCCTTTTCCCCACCGGAAGGAGCGGCATGCAACACATTGTCGTTGGCCGTTGGCGAACGGACAGCACTGGTCCCATGCAGGTGGTTTCCGGCCCAATGGGAAAAGAAACCGTGCATTTTCAGGCACCGGCATCGGCGCGATTGCCGGAAGAGATGCGTGCCTTTTTGACCTGGTTCAACCAGCCACCGGAAGGCGATCTGGTCCTCAAGGCGGCAATGGCCCATTTGTGGTTCATCACCCTGCATCCCTTTGACGATGGGAATGGACGTATAGCCCGGGCCATTACCGACATGATGTTGTGCCGGTCCGAGCAGCAGACGCGACGGTTTTACAGCATGTCCGGACAAATTGAAAAACAAAAAGCAGGGTACTACCGCATCCTCGAGTCCACTCAAAAGGGAGGTTTGGACATCACGGAATGGCTCCTCTGGTTTCTTCATTGCATGAGCGGCGCCATAGACGCTTCTTCCATAGTAGTCCAAAAAATCATGCGCAAGCACCGCTTTTGGGCCGTGCACCAAGCCATGGCCTTCAACAAACGGCAAATCCATATGCTGGAGTTGCTTTTGGGCGACTTCTACGGAAACCTGACCACATCCAAATGGGCCATAATCACCAAGTGCTCACAGGATACGGCCTTGAGGGACATCCAGGACCTGATGGAAAAAGACGTGCTGGAGAAAACCGAATCCGGCGGACGGAGCACCAATTACCAGCTGGCCGCACCGGTGGAATAGAAAAACGAATGCCGTCCAGGCGGGCTACACTCAAAGGCTAGGCGGTCGTGTCTTCCACTTCCTCTGCCGCTTCACCCCCGGCCGGCTCGGCCGCGACCTCCCGCTGTTCCCGCTCGGCTTCGGGGACGGACTCCAACCAGAAATTGTTGAAGCCCAGGCCGATCTGGATCCGCAGGAAGCCGTATTGGGCCAGGTCCAACATGGCCAAAAAGAGAAAGACCGCTTCCACGCGTTCCTTGACGCTGCCAAAGGCGGCCTCGAAGTCCAAGCGCGGTGTCTTTTCCAGGCGACCCAACAGGTCCGTTTTGCAATCGTCCACCGTGTAGGGGTAAGGCACAATTTGGTGGGCCAGGGCTTCCTTGCGGGACTCAATGCGCTCCAGGACCCGCTGGAAAGTCCGCATCAGTTTGTACAGGGTCAGATCGGACAGGTCGGTATCGGTCTCAAACGCGTCGGCGATTTTTTTGAGCTCCGACTTCTGCACCGGCCGTGGGTGGGTCATGTGGCGCTCGGCCTCCCATTGTTGCAAGGTGCCAACCACGCCCTTGTAGCGCTTGTATTCCAACAGCGCCGCCACGAGGTCTTCACGCGGATCGATCTCGTTGCCTTCCTCGTCCAGTTCCTTGCGCGGCAGCAGCATTTTGGCCTTGATCCGCATCAGCGTAGAGGCCACCAGGATGAATTCCGAAGCCAGGTCCACGTCCAGGGCCTGCATCTCGCTGATGTAGGCCAAAAAATCGTTGGTGATCGAAGCGATCGGAATGTCGTAGATGTCCAGCTCGTCCCGCTCGATGAAAAACAGGAGCAGGTCAAAGGGCCCCTCAAATTGGGGCAGGTGGATTTCGTAGGTGCCGGTGGCAAGGGCCATAAGGACCAAAGATAGGCGGAGGGATGCCGGAAACGAGGGCCTTCGCCGGAACGGCGAAGCGCTTGTGGATAAGGAGTGGGCATCGCAACCTCGCTGGCGCAGACCCGAGGCTTACATAAAAAAGCAGGCCGATCCCGAAGGACCGGCCTGCAAAACATGAACACAAGGGAGGAAAAAGAGCTTACTGCTTCATGATGGTCGTGGTGCTCCGACCTTCAGGACCGGAAACCGTCACGAAGTAGGCACCGGGTGCCAGACCGCTCACGTCCATGGTGTGCACGGCGGTGCCTTGCACATTGGCCACTTGGGTGCTGATCACGCGGCCCTGGGCATCGCTGAGCATCAGGTCAACCGGGGCGCCGCTGTCGTTGGTCATGCGGACGTTGACGGTGTTGCGGGCCACGGCCGGGTAGACCTGGTGCACGCTGACGTTTTCAGCAACGCGCATCATGGCTTCGGGGAAGGCCACAACGGTACCGTCGTTCAGGGCAGCATAGAGGCCAAAGGCGGGCGCACCGCTCAACAGGCCACTGGCAAAGACCACCACGTTCTGACCGGCCAGGCCGGTGAGGTCCACGGTGTAGTCCTGCACGGAGGTGATGCCGTCGGCCAGGCGGATGTCGATGTTGTAGTTGGCTGCAGGCACGCCCACATAGCGGGTCACCGAATCGTAGGCCAGATCATCGAACAGGGTCAGGGCACCGTCGGCCACCACGTCAACAGCGGGGGCGTCGGGCGAACCGTGGGCGGCAATGATGCCGATGCCACCACCCGAATTGGTCTGTCGGACGTTGCCCTGGATGTTGATCAGGAACGGGGTGGTGGGATCGCCCACAATGCCGGTGGCCAGGGCCACGTAATCGTTGTCCGGGTTGCGGAACACACCGTCAACCGTGTAAATGGCATCGGCCACGCTGGTGGAGGGGTGGGGGGCCACGGCGATGGATACCGGTACCAGGGCCTGAACGGGCACAAACGGCGTTGCGGTCCGGAAGACGAAGCTGTCGAGGAGGAGGCTGCCGTTCACGTACACGTCCACCACGGGATCCGGGCTGTTGTGGATCACCTGAAGGTTGGTGAAGACCTTGGGTTCAACCGGGAATTCCACCACGGTGCCGTCGGCCAGGGCCGCAAAAAGGCCAAAACCGGGCGTTCCGCCCAGCAGACCGCTGGCGAAGACCACAGCCGATCCGCCGTCCAGACCACTGAGGTCGGCGCGGAAGCTCTCCACGATGGTGAAGTTGTCGTCGCCGGGGGTCACGTCCAGCACATAGCTGCCGGCCGGTACGTTGATGTAATCGGAAATGTCGCCGAAGGACACGTCATCCAGGAGGATGGCTACGTCGCGGGCGATGATGTCCACGGTGGGCGCATCGGGCGATCCGTGCACGCCGAAGAAATCAATGCCACCGGCCGATGCGCTTTCGCGGGCCATGGTCTTGAGCTGGATCATGAAGGGCGTGGTGGGATCGCCTACAATGCCCTGGGCCAGGGCTACGTAGGATTCGCCGTCATTGAGGTTGACGGTGATGTTGTAAATGGTGTCGGCGATGGTCGACGGATAGGGCGCCACACCGATCTGGATGTCCACACCGGCAGCCACATCCAGAAAAGGCGTTGCGGCACGGAAGGGAACACTATCCAACAGAATGGCACCGTTGGCATAAATGTCCACCGTCGGATCGGGGGAGTTGTGGATCACCTGCAGACGCGCGGTCTGGGCATTGGCGGTCGAAAAGAGACCGGCGCATAGGCCGATCAAGCTGAATAGGAGTACTTTCCTCATTGGTGGGGGTCGTTTGGGATTATGGTTGTAGTGCTAGTACAACCTCCCAACACGGCCCCTACCGCTTTGTTTAAGGCCGGCGGATTTTTATTTCTCTTTTTTTCTAAACCATCAGGCAACCCAATCTGACGCCTATTCGTATCGCACACCCCATTGATTATCAGCTACATAGGTTCAATACACTGACAATCACCGCCTTCCGGCGAAGCCCATTTCCCGCCCGATTTGTCAAAAAGTTGCGCCAGGCCCTCGTTCAACAAAACGATGTGGAGGAAAAAAAATGAATGCAACTGGGTTGCAACTAGCGGTCATGCATGGGCCAACCGCATCCATGGATAACCTTATAGAATCACAAGCGGCGGGTTACCGCCGAGGGGACCCACTAAGATTGCGGTGATGCCAGGGCGGGACTGGCCAGGCGCCGAGCACCAAAGTGCGTTTCGCCGGTGATCCAGCGTGTGTGTGGGTCGGTTTGATCCCGGAGGCGCGGTGCCGTCGAGTGCACCCACTGGGATTGCGGTGATGCCAGGGCGGGACTGGCCAGGCGCAGGGTTGAGGAGGACCGGGAGCGTACTCCAGTACGTGACCGGTTCGACGAAGCCCTGCAACACCGCCAGGCACGT
>JAUIHG010000369.1 GCA_030432405.1 Bacteroidia bacterium
TGATTGAATAAAGGCGCGCCACGGCAGCCGGGACGGTGGGCACATGGACTGCTGCAGCCGGGGGTTTTCGCTCGAAAGGGCGCCCCGGCACGGCATGAAAAGCCTGCTTCAAAGGCCTCAGGATATCCACAAGCTCCGCACGCTCAGGCACTTGTCTCTTCGTGTCGGCTTGACGTTTTGGCCATTTTCACCGTTCTTTAAGTAGATAGCCTGGATCGCATTCCCTTATGAGCCTCTCTCAGCACCTCTTTGCCAGGCTGCCGCACAAGACCCAATTGGCGGTGGCCAACCGGCTTCTGGACTACAACATCCTCTACCGCATGCCCCTGATGCGGATGTTTTTCCACACGCTGGAATCCTTTGGCGCCGACCGCGACGAAATGCTGGAAGCCCTGGAAGGGGCCAGCAATTTCAACGGGTCCTTCTTCCGCTCCTGGCAACAAATGGCCTTCCGCCTTTCCGGCGAAGCCAAAGCCCACGAAGCGGCGGGCGATCCCTACACGGCCAAGGACAAATACCTGCGGTCCTCCATCTACCATCTGGTGGCCGATTGGCCGCTGGACCACGGACCGCTCAAGCACCGCAATTACGGCCAGGCCATGGAGGCCTTTGAGCAGTTCAAGCGCTTCCACATTCCGCAGATCGAGAAAGTGGCTCTGCCCTATAAGAAGGGCCACATCATGGCCAACCTGCGTTTTCCGGAAGGCCACCTGAAAAGCCGGCGCAAACCCTGTCCGGCGGTGGTCATTTTCCAGGGCAACGACTCGGTCAAGGAATTCATGGTCTTCATCGAGGACTATGCGCTCCAGCACGGCATTGCCACGCTGAGCGTGGACCAGCCCGGTTTTGGCGAAAGCGGCATGTCCGGCAATCTGCTGAATTCCGAAAAAGCCGCCAGCACCTGCATCCGCAATGCCGTCAACTACCTCACCCATCACCCCCGGGTGGACCATGACGCCGTGGGCGCTTTTGGTTTCAGTTTTGGCGGCTTCACGGCCTTGTACAGCGCAGGCTTGAGCAAAAACATCAAGGCGGTGGCCACCATCGGTGCGCCCATGCACCTCAAAAAGGTCTACCACGGCCTGAGTTTTTTGATGAAGCAGCGCACTTTCCAATGGTCGGGCTGCCGCAGCGATGCCGAAGTGGAACGCATGCTGCACGACATGGACATCCGCAACGTTTTTGCGCGCATTCAATGCCCCTCCTATATCCTGCACGGCATGGAAGACGAAGTGGTCAACCGTTTCGAGGCGCGCGACATCCGCAATACGGTCCGGGGCCCCAGCACGTTGGAATATGTGGACCATGGAGACCACACCTGCTCCACCCACCTGGACGAGCTGCTTCCGCGTGTGTTCGGCTGGATGCGGGAGGAATTGGATCGCGCTTCGCGCG
>JAUIHG010000172.1 GCA_030432405.1 Bacteroidia bacterium
CGGCAGCACCGCACATGACGGCATGGCCAAAGCGGTAGTAGCGCGCACGCTTGTCCGCATTGGAGAGCACATCGTAGGCTTCGGCAGCCTCCTTGAACTTCTCCTCCGCTTCCTTGTCGTCGGGGTTGCGGTCGGGGTGGAATTTGAGCGCAATCTTGCGGTAGGCCTTCTTGAGCTCGTCGGTGCTGGCGCCTTTGGAGACCCCCAGTACCTCGTAATAATCGCGTTTGGCCATGGTGTTGGGTTTGGCCTTCGCCCGCCGGGCGAAAACCCCATGCGGCCGGTGGCCAGGATGCTAACGGTGAAGGCTTACTTGCCGACCACCACTTTGGCGTGGCGGATAATGGTCTCGCCCAGGCGGTAGCCTTCCTCGATCACGTCGAGGACGGTACCTTTCTGTGCCTTGTCGGGCGCGGGGATTTCGGTGATGGCTTCGTGCTGCTCGGGATCGAAGGGCTGGCCGAGGCAGTCCATGGGCTGCAGGGAGCGGCGCTCCAGGATACCGCGGAATTTTTCGGCAATCAGGCGGAATCCTTCCGAATCCACTTCGTGTTCCGTGTTGCCGTCCATCGCCTTGAGGGCCCGGTCAAAATCGTCCAGCACCGGCAGCAGGTCGGAGATCAGGTCCCGTGCCGCTGTCTGGCGCAAGGTCACCGCTTCCTTGGCGCTGCGGCGGCGGAAGTTTTCGAATTCGGCCAGCAGGCGCAGGTGTTTGTCCCGGGCCTCCTGCACTTCATCCTTCAGTTCCTCGACCACCAGGTCGTGGTCTTTTACCGGGTCGGCGTCTTCGTCTTCGCCGGAGGCGCTGCGGACCGGCAGGTCCTCATCCTCCTCGGCAATATGTGGTGCATCGTCCGCAGCGGCCTGTTCCAGGCGCTCGTCCACCTCCAGGTCGTGATCGCCGCTGTGCTTGCCCTTGGGGGCTTCGTGTTGGGAATGCTCGTTGGCCATAGTACTGAAATCGGGCAGGGGTTTGAGCGCCTCCGGAAAGGGCCGGGCATGGCGCCAGCCGGAGGGCAAAGGGCAAAAAGCCGGGGCCCTGCTTTGCGCGGCAAAACTCGGTCAAATTCCATGCCTTCGGTGCCCTGCAGCGCATCCCGCGCCAATTTGGCAGGATCGCCCGGGCGGGGCGCCTCCGCGCACGCAAGCCTGACGGAAATTTGACCCTTTAGCGCGGGCCATGAGCGGCCGGAAAGCCTTTGCCTCCGGCGAACCTCTAAAGCCCTGCACTAGCTTTGCCCAATGGCCTCAGGTGCCCATTTTCTGTCCGCCCGAATCCGCTGGTTCCGCAGCACCGCCTCCGTGTTGGTGCTGCTGCTGCTGGCCCTGAGCGGTTCGGGGCCGCTTGGTTCCGGATTGTTCCAATTGCGCCAGGAAATCCGCGGGCGGACGGTGGCTGCACGCCTGCAGACTGCTGAAGCCCTGCCCGATGGCTTGCAGGTGTTCTGGATCCCGGATGCCTGGGCCGAAGCGCCGCCGGAAGGTTTCCGCTGGAAACACACGCGCGAGTTTGTCTGTCAGGGGGTGTTTTACGACATCGCCTCCAAAACGCGCGGCGAAGGCGGCTGGCACTGCACGGTTTTTGCCGACCATGTGGACGGGGCGCTGGAAGCATCGGCCCGAGCCCATGTGGCGCAGCAGGTTCGCCGACAGGCGGCAGGCATGCAAGGGACAGCGTGCTGCGCTCAAGCCCCGGCACCACACGGGCCCTGGTTATCCGAGGAGTTGCTGGCCCAACACCGGCCAGACCGGGCTTCACGGACATGCCCGCCGGCGGTCTTGGTGGGCGTGGCATCCGCGCCTGGTCCTCGACCTTGGGTGCCGCCGCCCCGACGGCAGATATGCTGAGCGGCGCCTTCCTTTCCGTGGAGGTGCTTTCTGGCCAGCGTCCGCGCCTTTCGGCACGGGCATTGTGCCGATTCTTGCATCCTCAACGCTTTCGATTTGATGAAACCAAACCCTGCACGGGCCCCAAGGGGCCACGTGCCTGATGCATGGGCCCTGGTCTTGATTCTTTTTGCCTCCCTTTCCCTGCATGCACAATCCATTGTGGTGCGGGACGCGGAGACCAAAGAACCCTTGCCCTGGGCTACCCTCGAGGGCCTGCCCTCCGGCCGCTCCGCCGTGGCGGACGAACGGGGCCGGGTGCCCCGCGACCTCTTTTCCCAGGACGACAGCCTGCGGGTCCGCAACCTGGGCTACCAGACCCGTACGGTGGCCCTGCTGCCGCCCGTGGCCAATCCCGGCAACACCATCATCGCCCTCATGCGGGATGCCCGCCCGATGACCGAACTGGTGGTGGCCGCCTCCCGCTGGGAGCAGTCCTCGGGCAACTCGCCGGCCAAGGTGCTGACCGTGGATGCCCGGGACATTGCCCTGCGCAACCCCCAAACAGCAGCTGATCTGCTGGGCGCTTCGGGACAGGTTTTTGTCCAGAAAAGCCAACTCGGCGGCGGCAGTCCGATGATCCGCGGTTTTTCCACCAACCGGGTCCTGCTGGTGGTGGACGGCGTGCGCATGAACAACGCCATTTTCCGATCCGGCAACCTGCAGAACGTCATCTCCATTGACCCGCTGAGCGTGGAACAGGCCGAAGTGGTCTTCGGTCCCGGTTCGGTGCGCTATGGTTCGGACGCCATCGGTGGTGTGATGGCCTTCCGCACAGAAGATCCGCGCTACAGCAGCAGCGGTTTTCAGGCCGGGGCCACACTGTTTGCGCGGGGCGCGTTGGCCAATCAGGAAAAAACCGGACACGGGGCCCTGCGCCTGTCCGGCGAACGCTGGGCCTCCCTGACCAGCTTCACCTACACGGACTACGCCGACCAGATCATGGGCTCCAATGGCCCGGACGACTACCTGCGGCCGGAATACCAAACGGTGATCGACGGCATGGATACGGTGGTTGAAAACCCCAACCCCAAAAAGCAGGTGGCCAGCGGCTACCGCCAGATGAACGTCCTGCAAAAGCTGCGCTTCCAGGTGGACAGCGCCGTGGAGCTGAACTACGCCTTCCAGCACGGCAATACGGGAGATGTGCCGCGCTACGACCGGCTTGTTCGCCCGCGGGGCGAAACCCTCCGCTCTGCCGAATGGTACTACGGGCCGCAGATCTGGACCCAGCACCGCCTGGGCCTGGAAAGCCGCCACGCCACCGGGTTTTACGACGCGCTGAAGACCACCGTGGCCTTCCAGCATTTTGAGGAGAGCCGGATCGACCGGGACCTGAACGACCCGCTGCGGACCAAGCGCTTTGAGGAGGTCGACGCCTTTACCGTCAACATCGATGCGCGCAAGGACCTCGGCTTTGGGCATCGGCTGGACTACGGCCTGGAGGGCGTAGAAAACTGGGTGCGCTCCCGAGGGCTAGACGAAAACATCGATTTCGGGGAGGAAATGCCTGCGGCGGCACGTTACCCCGATGCGCGCTGGAGCAGCTATGCGGCCTACGCCGGATGGGCCTGGGACGGCGCGGAGCGTTGGCACCTGGAAGCCGGTGCCCGCTACAACCGCATCCGGGTGGATGCCGAATTCGACACGGCGCTGTTTCCGTTGCCCTTTGACCGTGTCCAGAACGATTACGGCGCCGTCACCGGCCAAGCCGGTTTGGTCTGGCGGCCGGGTGCCTGGACCTTCCGAGCGGCGGGCGGCAGCGCCTTTCGTGCCCCGAACGTGGACGACATCGGCAAGGTCTTCGACAGCGAGCCCGGCTCGGTGGTGGTCCCCAATGCCGGCCTGCAGGCCGAATACGCCTGGAACGCCGAACTGGGCCTGGCCCGCAGCTTCGGCGACGCCGTACGCGTGGACCTGACCGGCTACCGGACCTGGCTTCAGAGCGCCCTGGTCCGCCGCAACTTCACGCTGGACGGGCAGGACAGCATTTTCTACGACGGGGAACTCAGCGCCGTACAGGCCATCCAGAACGCCGCCCAGGCCCGGGTGTACGGGTTCCAGGCTGCAGTGGAGGCCCGCCTGCCTGCCGGTTTTGGCGTGGTGGCCCGCTGGAGTTACCAGGACGGCGTCGAAGAACTGGACGACGGCACGGAAGCGCCCCTGCGCCACGCCGCCCCCTGGTTTGCCCATGGCGAAATCAGCTACCGCGGCAACCGCTGGCGGGTGGCCCTAATCGGGCAATACCACGCCGAAGTGGCCGCCGAGGACATGCCGCCTTCCGAGGTCTCCAAGGATTACCTCTACGCCGCCGATGCCGACGGGGAGCCTTTCAGCCCCTCCTGGTACCGCCTGGATTTACGTTTTACCTGGCAGGCCACCGACGCCCTTCGCCTCAGCGGCGGCATCGAAAACCTAACCGACCGGCGCTACCTGCCCTACAGCTCGGGCATCGCAGGGGCGGGCTTCAACCCAACCCTGGCGTTGCGCTATGTGATCTGATCGCGCGGCAGCCACGCACCGTTTTTGGCCGGCCTTCGCCGGGCTCGGCCAACTGGAACCGGCTTTCGCCGGTTTGGCGAACACTTCAAAAAATCCCGCCTCCCACCTTTGAGGGGCGGGATTTTTTTATGCCCGGTGTTTCAGGAGACCACCAGATCGTCGAGCTCCGCTTCGCTGCCCTGTTCCTCGGTCGGTGTGCGGACCAGCAGCGCCAGGCCGAAGGTCAGGATGCCCATGCGGCCCACAAACATCAGGGCAATGAGGCAATACTTGCCTGCCGGCGAAAGCTGCGGTGTCAGGCCTGTGCTCAAGCCCACAGTACCCAGGGCGGAGCAGACCTCGAAGAGCATGTCCTCCAGCGCAGCGGTTTCGGTGAGGCTGAGCAAAAAGGTGGCCGCAAAAATCAGGCTGGTGTACAGCCCGAAAGAGGCCGTGGCCACATACAGCCGTTCAAAGGGAATGCGCCGGCCCAGGAAGGTGATGCGGCGGTGGCCCAGCAGGCGGGATTTGAGCACCGCCAGCATGGCGGTCAGTGTGGTGATTTTCAGGCCGCCGGACGTGCCTGCCGGCGAAGCCCCGACGTACATCAAAAAGATGGTGATCAGCAGGATGGGCAGCCCGAAACCGGCCAGGTCCACCGTATTGAAGCCCACCGTGGTCATGGCGCTCATCACCTGAAAAAAGGCCGGCCACCATCGGGACTGCCCGGCATCCAGGGCGGGTTCGGTGAGCGCAAACAGCAGGGTGCCACCCGTCAGCAGGATCAGCATGCCCACCACCACAATCTGCGTGGTGAAGGAAAGCGCGCGCGTCTGCCCGCGCAGGCGGTAGGCGATGTCGGTGACCGTGATAAAGCCCAGCGAACCGGCCAGGGCCAGCGCCGCCACCAGCAGGTTGGCGGCGGGCACATCACGGAAGGCCACAAAGCCGTTGGGCAGCAGGGAAAAACCGGCTGTGCAATAGGCCGACACGCTGTGGAAGATGCTCTGGCCAATCAGCGTCCAACCCCGGTACCCGCTTTGATGGAACAGGGCCCCAAACCCGATGCAGCCCAGAACCTCCATGGCGGCAGAAAACAGCAGCGCAGCCCGCACAAAATCCGCCGGTTTGAAGGTCTTGGGCACATCGTATTCGGCGCCGATGAGCCGCAATTGCCATTCCGACAGGCGGGTGCTTGTCCGGAACAACAGGTAGGAGATCAGCGTCATGTAGCCGATGCCGCCCAGCTGAAACAACAGCAGCACCACCCCCAGGCCAAAGACGGTAAACCGTTGTGCCAGATCCACGGTCACCAGCCCCGTCGTGGACACGGCACTGGTGGCCATAAACAAAGCATCCAAAGCGCCTACCGGCGAACGCTGGCTGAAAGGCAGGCACAACAGTCCCCAGCCGAGGGCCACCAACAGCGCAAAACCCAGCACCAGCTGGAATTGTGGCGAGGTGCCGGACAGCAGGTGCCGGACTGACCTCAGGATACCGGACCAGAGGGCCCGGCAGGAGCTCAGGGCGCTGGCCGTCCCCGATTGGAGGACCTGCCGTGCGCGGTGCAGGAAGGAGGACATGGGGTAAAACGCCGGGCTTGGCGGCCCAAGTGGACGGGAGGGGGGCTGGGGGAGGGGCTGGATCGCGGCGGCCTACAAACGTTCGATCTGTGCGCCGAGGGCGCCCAGGCGTTTGTCGATGAATTGGTAGCCGCGGTCGATCTGGTGGATGTTGCGAATGATGCTCGTTCCGTTCGCCGACAAGGCGGCAATCAGCAAAGCTACCCCCGCGCGGATATCCGGACTGGACATCTCGATGCCGCGCAAATCCTGGCTGCGGTCCATGCCGATGACCGTGGCGCGGTGGGGGTCGCAGAGGATGATCTGCGCGCCCATATCGATGAGCTTGTCCACAAAAAACAGGCGGCTCTCGAACATCTTCTGGTGCACCAGCACCGAGCCTTTGGCCTGGGTGGCCACCACCAGCACCACGGACAACAGGTCCGGGGTGAAGCCCGGCCAGGGCGCATCGGCCACCGTCATGATGGAGCCGTCCAGGAAGGTTTCGATGGCGTAGTGGTCGTGGGCAGGCACGTGCATGTCTTCGCCCTGCCGTTCCAGGGTGATGCCCAGGCGGCGGAAAACCGTCGGGATCAGCCCGAGGTGTTCCCAGCCCACGTTTTCGATGGTCAGCGCTGAACCGGTCATGGCCGCCAGGCCGATGAAGCTGCCGATCTCGATCATGTCCGGCAGCAGGCGGTGTTCCGTGCCGCCGAGCCGTTCCACGCCGTGGATGGTGAGCAGGTTGGAGCCGATGCCCTCGATGCGCGCGCCCATGCGGACCAGCATGCGGCAGAGCTGCTGCAGGTAGGGTTCGCAGGCGGCGTTGTAGATGGTGGTGGTGCCTTCGGCGAGCACGGCGGCCATGACGATGTTGGCCGTCCCCGTCACCGAAGCTTCGTCCAAGAGCATGTCGGTGCCGTGCAGGGCGCTGGCGTCGATGGTGAAAAAGCCGCTCTCCGAATCAAAATCAAAGCGCGCACCGAGCTTCTGAAAGCCCAAAAAGTGGGTGTCCAGGCGCCGCCGGCCGATTTTGTCGCCGCCGGGTTTGGGCAGCGCGGCACGTTTGTAGCGGGCCAGCAGAGGCCCGAGGATCATCACCGACCCGCGCAACCGCCGGGCCTTGGCCGTGTACTCCGGGCTGGCCAGGTGGTCGAGGTCCACCTCGGCGGCGGTAAAGCGCACGGTGTCCGGGGCCAGGCGTTCGGTCTTCACGCCCAGGTCGCCGATGATCTCGATGAGGAAATTGACGTCCCGGATGTCCGGGATGTTGGAAATGGTCACCGGCTCGGCGCTCAGCAGGGTAGCGCAGAGCACCTGGAGGGCTTCGTTTTTCGCCCCCTGGGGCGTAATGCGGCCGGAAAGGGTACGGCCTCCCTCGATCCGGAAGGCATCCTGGTTGCTGGGTTGGGACATGGGATAAAACGGGGAAGTGCGGTCGGATGCGTTCGGAATGGGCGGTTGGCGATCAGCGCCTGCGGCGGCCGCGGTTGTAGCGTTTGCGCTTGCGGCGG
>JAUIHG010000370.1 GCA_030432405.1 Bacteroidia bacterium
GCCGTTGCGGTCCAGGGTCTGGAAGGTGAACGGCGTATCAGCCGGGACTTTTGCCAGGAAGCTGGTATCCGGGTTGCCCTCGGGATCAAGGATGGGCTGGCCTTCGCTGTCGAATTTGCGCAGCGGGATTTCTCCCAGGATGCGATGGCGCTCGTTGGCGAAGTTGTAAAACTTGCTGCCTTCGTTTGGCCCGTAACTGCGGTGCGTGTTGGGCTCCAGCGCGACGATACGGATCGCCCAGATGTCGGCGTTGGTGTACTTGCCCGCATCGGCGCCCTGCGCACCCCAGTTGCTGGACGCATCGTTCTCCGAAGTGTTGAACGGGTCCAGCCCGTCAAAGCTGGCAACGCCGCGACCGGGAAAACTTTCACGCTTGTACACGCTGCTGCTGCCCACCAGGCCAAAGGGCGTACCTGCCGGCAGTTCCGCATGCAGTGATCCGTCATTCGGCAACCACGGCAGCTCCGGTGGTTCCGCCATTCCATGCACCGCCGAATACGGCACCACGGCCCGTGGCCAGGCTTCGTTCCAGGCAGGATCATTTTTGATCAGCAACAAATCATCCGGGCCGTTGACGATGTCGCCGCCAGGGATGAGATACAGCCCGGCATCGTAGTACGGCAAAGTCGTGGGCCGGTTTAGGTCATTGGCCGGGCCGGGTGTCCAGACCACCAGCAGATCGTTATCCGGCGCACCGGAAGGATGCGTGAATTTGCCTACCCGGGTAACGCCATCCTCGCCGATTGGCGCCGCTTCATCCTGGCCATGGGTGAACGGCGTGATGCTGTGCATACCGTAGGGCGTGAACGACATGCGGAACGGATAGGAAAAACCGCCGCCGACCGTCTGGTCGATGGGCGGATTGAGGTTGGGAAACGGGCTGCCAAAGGCCGGCGTATCAGCCGGTGTATCGGGCGGCGGCGCCAGCGGCATGCGGTACAGCGCGCCAAAGCCATTGTTGTTCAGGTTGTAGTAATCCACCACCACCAGGTCACCGTTGGACAACTGGGTCATGAAATGAAAAGCCTGCGGCTGGTGGAACGCGCTCACCAGCGGAACCCAGGCGCGGCCATCGGGATTGATCGCCCAGATGCCCCACAAACGCCGGTCGCGCAGGCCCTGGCTTTCGTAGCTGGAAAACATCAGCCGGCCATCGCTGAGAATGGTGGGATGAAGGGCGCTGTTGATGCTCATGGGAGCGATGGCTTCGACATTCGCGCCGTCCTCGTCCATCACATACAGCTGCAGGGTCGGGTTGGTGAAGCTCTTGGGCGGCGTAAAGCCATTGCGGTTGCTGGTAAACGCCACCCGTCCGCCCGGTACCGGGGTTGGCCCCAGGTTGAGTATGCCGTAGCCCAGCCGGTTGAAGCCCTGTGGCGGGTTTACCGGATTGG
>JAUIHG010000173.1 GCA_030432405.1 Bacteroidia bacterium
ATGCCGCCATACGTACTGTGCATGAAAAAAGCCCCTGAGCATCGTGCTCAGGGGCTTTTTTGGCCATTCGGTCAACTGCTCAAATGGCGCGTGTAGACCGTTGTTTACTGAAGCTTGTTGAAGCGCTTGGAAGCGACCAATTCGCCGGAGGCGTTCAACATGCGGGCGAAGTACATGCCTTCTTGCAGTTCCGTGAGGTCGAGGTCAAACGCATTCACGGCGCTGCCAAGGTCCACCTGCTTGACCAGTTTGCCCACGAGGTTGTAGAGCTGCACCTGGCGGACCGGGGCGTTGCTGGACGTCACCACGCGGACGCGGTCGCCGACGGGGTTGGGCTGCAGGCTTACCGTCACCAATTCGGGATCTCCCGTAGAGGTGGCAACAGCCGAAAAACTGAATTCGCATTCCACACTGTTGTTCGGATTGGCGATCTCGTAGATTTTCAGCATCACCGATCCGGTACCAGGCGTCGTATTCGGCTGGAACTGCACGTACATCTGTTCACCGGAAATGGTTTGGCCGGCCATGATGGTGAAAGGCTCCAGAACGTCGCCCGGGCCCAGTGGTTCGTCCGAGAAGGGCGCGTAACACAGGTTGGGGTCGCAGACCGAAGTGGTCCATTCCGAAGGGATATCCACCATAGACCGGATCCAGGCCAGTTCAATGTCCGTGCTGCCCGAGTGGCTCAGGTCGCCTTTGACCTTGGCCAAATCCCAGATGTTGCCCGATTCAGACAGGGGACATGGATCCAGGCTCAGGGTAGACTGGGCCTGGAGGATGGTGAAACTGCTGAACGCGGATAGAAGAACGAGGGTAAGAATGCGTTTCATGGGCGCTGCGAGGTGGTATGAACTACCAAGATACGGCGATTAGCGCAAGACGGTCAACTTTTTGGCCGGACTGCGCTGCATGGCCTGTTCCAGATAGTAGGTGTACAAGCCATTGGGCAGTCCACTGAGGTCCAGTTCAAGTTGTTGCTGACCGCTGGCCACGGGGATGCTGCGCAGAACGCGGCCGGTGGCATCACTGAGCTTCAGGGTAGCGCCTTCGCTGGCGGAAGCCAGCGGAATAATGGTGGTGTAGCCGGCAGGGTTCGGCCGGTTCTGGCCGAAAGCTTCGGCCAGGGCCTGCTCGAACTCCAGGCCGCTGATGCCCTCGTAGAAATAGTCGTGGGCCAGTTTGACCACCAGGCGTTGCAGGGCGGGGTCGTCGATCATCTCCACCCCAATGCCGAGGTATACGGCCTTGTACGTAGGGGTTTCGATGCGGAGTCCACCGTTCAGGCTGGGGGTGCCGTTGTAGTAAAGCAGCGGGCTCGCTTCGGCATCAATGGGATCGATTTGTTCCGGGTACACATAGGCGGCGCCGTACACCGGATCGATGTCCGCTCCACCAGCGCTGCCGAAATGCATGTCGGTGTCCACAAATTCGAAGCTGTTGCTGGAGGGAGCCCCATCGCTGATGTAGTCGGCGTGCAAGTAGTCTTCGAAGAACATGCCGTTCAAGGGGGTCGGATCGCCTTCGTTGATCTCCCATCCGATGTCCTGCCCGCTGATGAACAAATTGCCTCCGGCATCCATGAAATCCATCAGGGCCTGGACTTTGTCATCGGTGGCTGAAGGAAAGGTCCAGCCTACGTTGTAATACAGGTTGATGACGCTGCCCAGGGCTTCGGCTTCCATGCCCCTCAGGTAGGTCAGGTGGCTGGTGGAAGCACGGGTAGCACGGCCTGCGTCATCCAGGCCATTGGTATAGATGCCGGACCAGTCAAAAGCATCGGGAGAGGAACCGTCGCCAAAGCCCTCCAGGTTGGTGACCACGAGGTCGGTCACGCCGTTGTTGATGAAAAAGCGCATGGACTGCGGGGCAAAATCCGGGTCGTCGCTTTCCACTGTCAGGATGTATTCGCCGAGGCCGGCGGTGCTGCCGGGCGTGACGTCCAGCGACAGCGATTCGGTGCTGCTGGCACCGACCGCAACGGTTGCCGTGCTGCTGTAGGTGCTGCCCATGAAACTGAATTCAGCGCTCCAGTCGCCCGGTTGGGTGGCGTCCAGGCTGATGGTCAGGTTTTGCGGGGCATCAAACGTGCTCACCGACGCATCGAAACTGGCAGCAGCATTGCCGGAGCCGAAGTTTTCGCCGCAGGCGGTGGCTTCATAGCCGGGTGCAAAGCTGCTGCCGGAGTTGAGGACCTCCCGGGTGCTGCTGTTGGCTACATAGGCGATGACGTAAACGTTGGCGGCATCCCAACCGGGGTCTACCGTGTAGGAATAGCTCAGGTCTGTGGAACTGCCCATGGCAGGCAGGGAGAGGGCTGCTCCACTGGTTCCGGTCAGGGTTTCGCGGAAGACGTTGGGGAAATCCGTTTCGCCGTTGCTGCCGGGAGGGCTGCCGTATTCCAAGGGGTCTTCCACCACAAATGCCCGCACCACATGGCTGCCACTGGGCGGTGTACCCACACTTTCGACCGTGATGGTCACGTTGCGGGTGGTGGTGCCGGTTTCAGCAACCCGAACCCGGATGGGGCTGCATTCCGAGCTGGCATCATCAATGGTGGCCTGGGTGACCCCGGCAGGTCCGCCAATGTTGCTGCCGTCCAGGATCATGCTGGGTACGCCGGAAATGCCGTAAAGCCCCACCATGGCGTCGGCTTCCACCGTGTTGGCGTTGTACATCGGGTCAAAACCAGGCCAGGAGGTATGCACGGCCACATGGTTCATGTTGCCGATGTTGTTCAGTCGGATTGGTTCAAAAATGGGGTTCTGCAACGCGCATGGGCCACAAGAGGCCTGCGTGAAGTGTTCGAACATCGGGATCTTGCGGGCCTGGGCGTTGAGGGCACCCGCAGCCAGCAAAAGGCCACAAAGGGAAAGGAGGGTAAGGTGTCGGGGCATGGTGTTGCTCGTTAGGTGGATGTCAGGGGTGTTCAAGGAGGGTGCGTGCCGGGTCTGGGATAGATAGGGGACCCCGCAGCCTGTACAGGTACAGCCGTTTCTATTCTGGCAATTTAACCCGAATGGAGCGGTTTACGGGAGGACGAGTCTCGCTTGGAAGCGGTTGGACCATGCAGAACAGGGCCTCATAAGGCCGCAGCACCTTCGAGGACCAGCACCAGTTCTCCCTTGATGCTTTCGCGTTCCGCGAAAGCCTGGAGCACCTTTGCCAGCGGACCTACTTGATGCTCTTCGTGCAACTTGCTCAGCTCCCGGAACACCCCGATGCGGCGCTCGGGGCCGCAGCGCTCCTCCAGGGCTGCCAGCGTCTTGAGGAGTTTATGAGGGCTTTCGTACAGCACGCTGGTGCGGGCTTCGGCAGCCAGGGCATCCAAACGGGTTTTACGGCCCTTTTTGGGCGGGAGAAAACCCTCGAACACAAAACGGTCGCAGGGGATGCCGCTGCAGGCCAGAGCGGGGACAAAGGCGGTCGCACCGGGCAGGCATTCGACCGGGATGGCTGCCTCGCGGCAGGCCCTGGCCATATAAAAGCCCGGGTCGGAAATGCCGGGCGTGCCGGCATCGGTGATCAACGCCAGGCGTTCGCCGGAGGCCATGCGCTGGATCCACTCGGGCGTGCGCTGGTGCTCGTTGTGCTGGTGGTAGGCTACAAGCGGTGTGTCGATGCCATAATGGTTCAGCAGGCGGCGGCTGGTGCGCGTATCCTCGGCCAGGATGCGGTCTGCTTCGCCCAACAGGCGAACCGCCCGGTAGGTCATGTCCTCCAGATTGCCGATGGGCGTGGGGATCATCCAGAGACCGCCAACCGCCGATGTGGCGTTCGGAGCTGGGGTACGGGGTCCGGACAAGGGCCGGGCATTCGATGGGTCGGGCATCAGGAGGCCGCCGCGCTTTCCACGGCGCTCAGGCGGATGCGGAAATGCTCCATGATGGGGTTGGCCAGCAGCTCTTTACAGGCCTTTTCGGCGATGGCCTCTGCTGAGGCTTCGTCCTCGGCATCCAACAGCATCTGGATGTGCTTGCCCACCCGAACGTCGTGGATGGCGTCGAGGTGCAGGCTTTCCAGGCCGGCGGTGACCGCTTTGCCCTGGGGGTCCAGCAGTTCGGGGTGCGGCATGATGGTGATGTCGGCCTTGAAGGTCATGGCGTGGTCAGGGATCTGGGGTAGGAGTAGGGGTAGGGGTGCCTGCGGCAGCGTTGCTTTCGGGATTTGCTTCCGGCTGGGGCTGGTTTCATGATTCGCCTCCGGCGAAATCCACCCTCTTCATTCGCCTCCGGCGAATAGGGCATGCCCGAGCGAGAGCAGGAGGTACCAGGCAAAGCAGATGGGAATGGTTGCCCAGGCCCATCCGAAAACGAAGATACCGCTGAACAGCAAGGCCCAACCGGAGAGCATGCCCCCCAACTGCCAGGGATAGGCTTTGAGGTCAAAGCGCTTCACCTTCAGGCCCAGCAAAGGGATGTTGCTCACCATCATGAAGGCCAACAGGACCGTGATGCCCAGCACCACGCGCTGATCGCTCAGCCATGCTGCAAATGGGGCCTGGCCGCTTTCGGCAATCATGGGCAGGGAGGCGACAAGGCCTGCCATGGCCGGGGTTGCCAAGCCGGTAAACCCGCTGCCGTGCTGTTCTTCGGTATTGAAACGGGCCAGCCGCCAGGCTGCGGCCAGGGTGACCAGAAACGCACTGGCAAACAGCAGCATGGGCACCGAAAAGGCCGAACTGCCCTGGAAATACGCGCGCGCGGTCAATTGGTACAGCATAAGGCCCGGGACCAGCCCGAAGGTCACCAGGTCGGCCAGGGAGTCCAGCTGTTTGCCCATGGCCGACTGGGCCTTTAGCGCACGGGCCAAAAACCCGTCCACAAAGTCCAGGGCGGTGGCGGCATAAACGAGGTAGCAGGCCATGGCCACCCGCGGCATTTCGGCATCGATGTTGCTGACTGCCCCACCGCTCTGCACCACCGTAATGTAGAGGTGGTCGTAAAACAGGTAAGCGATGGCCAGGCAACCGATGAACAGGTTGGCCAGGGTAAAGCCGTTCGGAATCTGTCGGACGATGCGTTCCATGGGGAGGGAATGACCGGTGGCTGCAGGCGATCAGGCCTGTTGCAGGGCCTCCTGCATGGCGTTTTCGATGGCCTCGGCTTCGATGGGGATGTCCTCCATCAGGTCACGGGGCTCTCCATCGGTAACCACCACATCGTTTTCCAGGCGGATGCCAAAGCCTTCATCCGGCAGGTAAATGCCCGGCTCAACGGTAAACACATTGCCGGCTTGAATGGCGCCGTAGCGGTCGCCGATGTCGTGCACGTCCAGGCCCAGGTGGTGGCTGGTGCCGTGCATGAAATACTTCTTGTACAGAGGCGCCTTGGGGTCCTGCCGTGCTACTTTGTCCTTGTCCAAAAGGCCCAGACCGATGAGCTCGGCTTCCATGATCCGGCCCACTTCCTCGTGGTACTCGTGCAAGAGGGTGCCCGGTCGGAGCAGGCCATAGGCCCGTCGCATGACCCGCAGCACCGCATCGTAGACCGCCCGCTGCCGTTCGGTAAAGCGGCCATTCACCGGTACCGTGCGGGTCAAGTCGGCATTGAAAGGCCCGTAGGCCGCGCCGAAATCCATGAGCAGCAGGTCGCCGTCCTGGCAGACTTTGTTGTTGGCGTTGTAGTGCAGGATGTTGCTGTCCGCGCCCGAGGCTATAATGGGCTCGTAGGCAAAGCCTTTCGCCTTCTGGCGAACAAATTCGTGCGCCAATTCCGCCTCGATCTCCCATTCGCCCACGCCCGGGCGGATCATCTGCAGGATGCGGTTGAAGCCGTCGCGGGTAATGCGGCAGGCCTCGCGGATCAGCCCGATCTCTGCCTCGTCCTTGACCATGCGCAGATCACGCAGCAGGGGGGCTGCCCTGCGGAAATCGTGCAGGGGAAAGCGTTCGCGCAGTGCGCGCGCAAAGCGCGCCTGTTGGTCTTCCACAGGATTGCTGGCGCGGTCGTTTTCATTGGCCCCCAACCAAACGGATTGGGCACGGCCCATGAGCATGGGCAGAAAATTGTCCAGCTCGTCGGCCCAGCGGACTTCCTGGATGCCGCTGGTGGCCCGGCCTTCGTCCTTGGTATACTTATGGCCCTCCCAGACCTTGATGTGCTCGCTGGTGCGGCGCAAAAAGAGCATTTCGCGATGGCGCGGATCCGGGGCGTCCGGGAAGAGGATCAGGGTTGTTTGCTCCTGATCGATGCCGCAACAATAATAGAGGTCCGGATTCTGGTGAAAACGGAAGACGGCATCGCCGGAACGGGGCATTTCGTCGTTGGACACCAGCACCACGAGGGCACCGGCGGGCAGGCGATCGGTCAGGCGTTTGCGGTGGCTCGTGAAGAGCTCCGGAAGGACGGGACGGACATTCATGGCGGCTAAGCTAGGGAAAGCCCCCGGCCTGAAAAGCGCTTTGTCCGGCGGATTGGGACGTGGTGGAAAAGCGCTGCTGTTCAGGGCTGAAAGGAAGGCCGGGCCTGCGCTTCGCGCGAAGCGCAAAAGGACCGCAAAATTTCACCGGCTGGCAGCAAATTCTCTGAAAGAAAGCGCCTATCTTTGCCAGCCCTTTCGGTGCTCGGTATACACACATGTGGGCCGGATGTTGAAAAGGGGCGTTTCGCCGAAGGCGGAACGGCGTATGAGCAACGCTTGTTTCAGGTGGGGTCCCGTCGAGGAATCGACGACCGGTAATCCGGGGCCTAGATCGGAACCGAACAGGCATGGTCCAGCGGTCAAAAAGCGGCCGGACGATGCTTTGTCGGCTCCCCATAGGTGCCTATCTTTGCCGTCCCAAAATTTTCGAGGCCGCATGCCAACGATTCAACAGCTGGTCCGCAAGGGCCGCAAGGTCATCAAGACCAAAAGCAAGTCCCGCGCGCTGGATTCCTGTCCGCAGAAGCGCGGTGTTTGCACCCGCGTCTACACCACCACGCCCAAGAAGCCGAACTCGGCCTTGCGCAAGGTGGCCAAGGTGCGTCTGACCAACTCCACGGAAATCATCGCCTACATCCCGGGCGAGGGCCACAACCTGCAGGAACACTCCATCGTGCTGATCCGCGGTGGTCGTGTAAAGGACCTGCCGGGTGTGCGCTACCATATTGTGCGTGGTGCCCTGGATACGGCCGGCGTGAACGACCGCAAGCAGAGCCGCTCCAAATACGGAACCAAGCGCCCCAAATCCTAAGGACTGCCGATACCGAATCCAACCCGGCATAAACGGAACTCCCCACGCGCCTCCACGGAGGCGCGTTTCATCCCGCCGCTCCGATGAGAAAGACCAAAGCCAAAAAGCGCCCCCTGGCACCGGATCCCCGCTACGGTGATCCCATGGTGACGCAGTTCGTCAACAACCTCATGCTCCAGGGCAAGAAGAGCACCGCCTACGGGATCTTCTACAATGCCATGGACATCATTGACAACAGCTCGTCCGAAGACAACGGATACGAGACCTGG
>JAUIHG010000174.1 GCA_030432405.1 Bacteroidia bacterium
CGCTCGGCCATCTTCCGGTAGCCGGTCAGTTTGCCGCCTGCGATGGACAGCAAGCCGCTTGGGGCCTGGAAGATTTCGTCCTTTCGGGACAGTTCGGAAGGGTCTTTGCCGGGTTCGTAGATCAAGGGCCGCAAGCCCGCCCAGCTCGATTCGATGTCGTCTTTTTCGAGTTTGAGGTCGGGGAACATGTGGCGTGCTGCGGCCAGCAAATACTCGACGTCTTCGGTCTTGGTTTGCGGATAACCGGTGTCGCCTTCGTATACTGTATCGGTCGTTCCAAAATACGTGCAGCGGCCGCGGGGCACGGCAAAAACCATGCGCTCATCGCCGGCCACATCAAAGTACACCGCCCGGTTGACCGGGAAGCGCTCGCGCGCGAACACCACGTGCACGCCTTTGGTGCGCTGCAGGCGCTTGCCCTCGACCGGGCCTTCCAGCGCCCGGACCTCGTCGCACCAGGGGCCGGCTGCATTGACGGTGCAGCGGGCCATGATGCGGTGTTTTTTGCCGCTCAGCCGGTCTTCCACTTCAACGCCAGTGGCCTGTCCGGTTTCATCGTGCAGGATGGCCGTGGCCCGGGCGTAGTTGATGGCGTCACTGCCCTGGCGTGCAGCTGCTTTGAGGATGCTGGTGGTCAGGCGGGCATCGTCGGTGCGGTATTCGCGGTATACCGCGCCCCCGCGTACAATGTGTTCGTTGAGCAGGGGTTCGGCGTCCAGGGTTTCTTCCCGGTCCAGGGTGCGGAAGCGCTCCGGGGCAGGGACGCCGGCCAGTTTTTCATACAGCCACAGGCCGACGGGTGTGCTGTATTTGCCCAGGCTGCCGTCTTCGACGATGGGCAGCAGGAGCTCTTCCGGGTGGACCAGATGGGGCGCATTGCGGTGCACGATGGCGCGCTCACGGCCTACCTCGCGGACCAGGTTGAGCTCCAGCTGTTTAAGGTAGCGCAGGCCCCCGTGGATCAGCTTGGTGGAGCGGCTGGAGGTGCCCCAGGCGTAGTCCTGCTGTTCGATGAGCAGGGTGCGCAAGCCCCGGGAGGTGGCGTCCAAAAGGATGCCCGCGCCGGTGATGCCGCCGCCGATGACCAGGCAGTCGAAATGCGTTTCGCCGTACCGGCGAAAGGCGTCGGATCGAAGGCGGTAGGGGATCATGGGGCGAAGGTACGGGGCAAATCGGCCCGTACTAACTTCCTTGCGTGGCAGTGGATTTGGATACCTCCAAGGCGTTCGCCTCCGGCGAAGGCGTTTTTGCATTCGTCGCCGCGGTCCTTGTTTCGGCACTCCTGGCCGTGTTGTCCATCGCGCATGGGCTGCACTACGAAACCAATGATGACCCGGCCATTTCCATGGTCCTAAGAGGGCTTGCGGCAGACCAGGCATTCGATGGTTTGGGTGCCTTGTACCGGTTGGCCGGTCCGGTCCTGGCGGGGGTGTACCGCATGCATCCGGATGGAGCATGGAACGGACTTTTTTTGTTTGGATCCACCCTGTTTGCCCACTGCTTCTGGTCGTTTTGGCTCTGGGCTTTCTTGCCGCGGCACATGCCGCGGTGGGGGAAGGCCATCGCATTGCTGTGTTTTGCCCTCGCTGCCTGGTACGGCTCCTTTGTTTTTTTGAATTTGAACCGCTCCGCCCTCTACCTGGGAATGACGGGATTGTTGGCCGGACATGTGGCGCTGGTTGAGGACAAGCGCTGGCGCAACCGTGTTTCGACGTTGAGCCTGGCAGTTTTTTGCCTCACAGTTTCCATTGGGATTCGCCCTATGGGCATGCCCATGCTGGTGGTATTGTATGCCGCAATGTTATGCCTGACGCTGTTGCGTCAGGTGTGGATCAAAAAAGCCGGGCAGAACATGTGGCTATGGCCTGCCCCTGCACGCCGAATGACGGGGTGGGTATTGCTGGTGGCAGCAGCCGTGGCGCTTGAGCATGCTGTGGTGGAGCGTCCCTATGCCGACGATCCAGCGGTTTACCGGGGCATGCAAGCCATCAAAGCATTGGATTACGGCATGGAGCGCCCATGGTGGGTTCAGAACCATGCAGACGCCTTGTCGGCGAAGGCCCTTCGGCGTTTCAGCTATGCGGATCCGCAAATCTTTGGACAGGATCGTGTCGAGCGCATGGCCTATGCCCGGCCCTGGGCGCCTGCCCGCTGGCGGAGCGATCAAAGCCCGGGTTTTTGGGAAGCCTTCAGCGCGGTACACCGGTATTGGTGGGCCCACCTGCGCCATCGGTATGCGCTGCCTTTGTGGCTGTTCTTGGGTGCGGTATTGGCCTTGGCCGCGGTCCCATCTGCCCGCCGATGGGCACTCCCTTCCATTGGATACGGGTTGCTGGCCTATGGCGTGGTTCTGCTGCTCGCCACCATGCTGAAAATGCACGATCGGGTTTTGGAGCCGCTGCTCATGCCCCTGGTTTTTGGTTCCATATTGGCACTTGGCCATGGCCTGCATAAGACCTTGGAGGGGTGGTCCGGATGGTCCTTGTACCCGGTGCTTTGGGTCCTTTGGAGTGTGGGCTTGATTCCGGCTTCATCCCGCAGCTACGATGCCTTTATGGCGTCCAAGCAGGCTGCTCAGCGGCATCGGTCGGACATGGTGGCGCAGCAGGCCACTTTGTTGCCGGTGGTTTATGGACAATCCGTCCTTTGGACGATCCCGGCCTATCAACTCCTGGTGGATGCCAATCCATTGCGTCCATCGCCCTGGAGGGCCATGGATGAGGTGGTGCTGATGGACGGTTGGCTGGCTTGTCTGCCGGATCAGGTGCAATGGCGGACGCAGCGGACGGGTCAGGTCCGCTTTGTGGATCAATGGTCGGCCTTGTTGGATGGAGGGGGCATCGTCTTGACCGATCGGAATCATGCGGCTTTTTTGGCCGAGTACTTCAGCGAAGGCTATGGCCGGGAATTGGTTTGGAGCGATACGTTGTGGCGGTCCGGTACAGATGCCGGGCTGATGGTGCTGGCGGGGCGGTTGGAGTAGGGGCTTCTGGAGAAGGTGGGGTTGTTTCGCCGGCTTTGCCGGCGAAGGGGGCTCGAGTAGGCGTGGCGCTTTGCCGTTTGGTATGGCACGGTCGGGATTGGCTCCGCATGCCTTCGGCCTGCTCCGCCGATCCCTTAGGTGGGGGTAGCCTCCCGACGGCAGTCCGTTCCGTCCCGGCTTCGCCGGTCCGGCTTTTTGCGTGTTCGCCGTCCCCTTCAAGCAAGCTTGAGGGTCCGTCTTACACGCAAAAAGCCCGCCCTCCGGGCGGGAGGACGGGCTTTGGTCGGGGGCGGAGATGGAGGGATTCGAACCCCCGGTACCGTTGCCAGTACACCGCATTTCGAGTGCGGCCCATTCGACCACTCTGGCACATCTCCGCGGCAAAGATAGCCCTTTGGCGCAGCGGGTCAACCGCGGTGGGCAGGGAGTTGCATGCGGGATTCGCCGGAGGCGGAATGGGGCTGGAAAGGGTCCAAGGGAAGGTCCCGGACCGGCACCAAAGGGCCCGGCAGCGGCGCCTAGCGCCGGCGCCAGCTGAAATTATCCAGGTCCAGGGTATAGACCGTGCCGGAAGGCAGGGTGAGGGTGGCTTCGTCGTCGCAGCCGCCTTCGCCGTAGTCGAGCACGCGGTCGCCGTAGGGGCCTTCGATGCTCACGGTGCCTTCGGTGATGTAGCCGCAGGGCCGGTCGATGCGCAGCGGGCTGGTGATGGTCCGCAGCATTTCGCCCCAGGGCGTGGTGATGGTGCTGGAGCCGTCCACTTCCCAGACATTGTCCAGGCAGGCGGCCGTATTCCAGCCTTCCAGCCAGGTGATGGTGCCGTTGAAGACCCGGTTGAAATCGCCGGAGGGCACGTCCCAATCCATGTCCACGCTGCGGTTGTAGATGGGGTTGCCGCTGCCGTCGGTGCCGGTGTAGGTGGTCATGACCGAACCCGTGGTGTGGTAACTGCCTTTGCCGAAGCCCTCAAACAGGACGGTGCGGACGCTGCCCACAACGTCCATGGGGCCGCTGAGGATAATGCGGATGGTACCTTCGCGGCTTCGGCCGTCCAGGCCGGTACAGGCGGGATCAAAGACCAGCACGGTGGTGTCGGGAAAGGTGACATCCGAGCTGTCCACCGAGGCGCACATCGGAAACACCGTGCCCCAGGCACAGGGCGCTCCACTGCCGCCCCGCAAGGTGGCCGCATCGATGCCTTCCAGTACGGCTTCGGTTTCGGATTCCATCCGGGCGGATTCGGCGGAGGCATCCAGCTTTTTGGTGTTTTCGCGCTCGCAGGAAGCCATCAGCGCGGTGAGGGGAAGCAACAAAAGCAGGGCCTTCGGCGCGAAGGCACGTTTCAGAACAAAAAACATGGGTAGGGGAGTGCTTTGGTGAATGGAAAAACCAGAAGCGGGCACGGTGGCCTTACAGGCAACGGCACAAAAGCAGGCAAAGGCCGTGCCGAAAATCAAAACGATCCCGTTGGTGGCCACGGCCTATGGATGCTGAGGCCACACAGGGGTTTAACGCCCCAACATCTTTTTTGGTGTGCCTCCGGCGAACACACAATACCTGCCCGCGGCTCAACCCGGCAGCCGCATCAACACATCCACCACCAGTTCCGGCTCCGAAAAAGGGATGCTGTGGTCTTTTTCCGTGCGCACATCCAAATACAGGTGCTGCGGTGGCAAGGGCTTGTGGTCGGTCGGCGGACCCTCCACAACCGTATACCCGGATGCCCTTTCCAGGCGCTTGGCCAGCCAGGGGCTGTTGGCCGTGGGCACAATGGCATCAGCCGTACCGTGGAGCAACCAGATCGGGCAACGGGCTGCTTCAAAAAGCGGAAGCGCAGCACGCAGGGCCTCCTCGTGTTCCATTTTTTCTTCATTGGACACCCACAACCAGCGCGGCATCAACCAGCGAAAAAGGCCAAAGCGCAAATACGGAGATACCTGAAGGATCATTTCGTTTTCAGGATCGTATTGCCCCGCCAGGCCGATGAACTGCTCCACCCGGTCGGGCGCCTGCCCGGCCATGGCCAGCCCGACCGGTGCGCCATAGCTGTAGCCCAGTACCGTCAGGGGCATGGGTTCGCCCGAAAGGGCGGCCAATATCCGCTCGGCCTGCTGCATGATGGACGGTTCCGGTCCCCGCGGTTTGGTGGCCCCATAGCCCGGACGTTCTGGAACAATCAATCTGTAACGTGCCACAAGCGCGCTGTCCTCCACCAACGCCTTCCAATCAAAGAGCCCTCCGGGCGAACCGTGCAGCAAGACCACCGGTGCCTTGTCCGGAGCGCCGATTTCCAGCCAGCGCAGGCCATCGTCGGAACGGTGGATATGTACCGGACCGGCTGCTTTGCGGTAAAGCCAGCGTGCACCGCGCTCGCTGGACAACCAGCGGTCAAAACCCTCCATGGCCAGCAGGGGCAACAATGCCAGGACCAGCAGGGCAATGCCGATCCGTTTTCCCCATCGCCTCCAGGGCGCGGAAGAACGGGGTGCACTGCCGGACGCTGGACCGGAGGTGTTTGATACCGGGCCGGAAGGAGATGTGTTGGCCACGGCCGAAAAGTAGGGCCTTCCATGCCAATGGCTTGACGGCTTCCTGCCGCTGAATCGAAATTTCGGCCAAAGGCTACACGGTTCGGACCGCCAACGCATTTGGTCAACTGCCTTGCGCCGTCCTTCCGTATTCTTGTTCATGGACCATCAGGCTGTACAAAAAGCCTGGCGTCCAGGGCCCATGGCCATGCAACAGCTCACCTTATACCGACGCCGCTGCACTCCCGTTCCCCAATGCTTTGTGCGTTGGCTGCTGTTTTGGCTGGCCGCAGTGGGTATGTGCTATAGTGCCGATGTGAAGGCTCAACGGCAAGCCCCGGATGTCTTCATGGAGCATGCCCAGTGCGTGCTGGATACAACGATCGATCCGCAGCGCGTAGGTGGGGCCACAGGGCCGGACCGCATCCACGAATTGCAGGCAGACCGCATTGGCAACTTGTGGGCCTCTTCCCTGTTCAACGGTATTTGGCGCTACGACGGCACGCACCTCGACCAACTGATCGGAGGACCCCGGAACCGGCAAGGCATACCGACAGCCCGATTGGATGCGGCCGCCGTTGATGCACGCGGTGGCTTGTGGCTGGCCACCAACCAAAACGGCCTCGTGCACAGGCCACAAGGTGCCGGCAGCTTCGAGACCTATACCGCAGGCCACCCGCGCTACCCCCATCAGCGGGCCTTGCGGTTTTACGATTGGAACGACCGGCTCTATGCCCTTTCGGACCTTTATGGCCTTGTGGCATTGGATGCCGCCGGAGGCCCGGCGAAGACTTTTTGCCCTC
Source organism: Bacteroidia bacterium (assembly GCA_030432405.1). Taxonomy (GTDB): domain Bacteria; phylum Bacteroidota; class Bacteroidia; order Chitinophagales; family BACL12; genus WGOA01. The sequence goes on from JAUIHG010000174.1 coordinate 6,315, forward strand.
CGGGCGATTCCAAATTGCCGCACGGGCACATGGTGCTCAAAGATGCCTGGCATGAGCCCGGTACGGATACCTTGCTCTATCTCAGCACGCAGTGGGGCTTGCGCACGTTCCACAGACCAAGCGGCCGTTTTCGGCATTTCATTCCGGAAACACAGCCTACCCGTTCGCAGCAGATATCCATCAACGGTTTTATGGCTACCGGAGATACGCTCTGGATGGGACTTTGGGAGCGGGGCCTGGTCGGTTTTGTACGCAGCAGTGGGCACTTTGTCCATTGGGCACTGGCGCCAGTGGACCAAGGGCACCCGGTCAATGTGGTCATGCGTTTGCAGCGCTTTGGGAGGCATTGGCTGCTGGCGAGTGGTGCCGGGCTGGTGGTGCTCGATCCTGCGCAGGGGACCTACCGCCTGTACCGCATGCCTAAGCCACCGGAGGAACCGCGGATGCTGGACAACTGGCTGACCGGTGGATATCCGCAGGGAGCCTACCGAGTTGTCCCGCATTCGGACGGCATGCTCTACATGAGTTCAGCCACCGGCTTGCGGCGCATTCATCCAGCACAATTGGGCTTGTCGAGCCACATTTCCGAAAAATCGTGGCCAAGCCCGAAGGCCTACTGGCACCACATGCAGGCACAGGACAGCATGATCGGGGCATTCTTTATGACCGATTCGGTAACCATCACACGCAATGGTGCCCGCAGTTTGGGTTTGAGTTTTGGCGTACATTTTCCAGATCCGGAACAAACGGTCCAGTACCAAACCCGTCTCATTGGCCTGGACGGAGATTGGCAGGACCAGCAGGACCGTACCGTGGTCCAATACACCAATTTATCCGGGGGCTGGCACCGCGCTGAAGTACGTGCCCGTTACGTTGGCGGGACGTGGGGTGCACCGAGCGTCCTGCATTTTCGGGTAGTGGTCCCCTTTTGGCAACGACACGATGTGCGTCTGGGGGCTGGCTTTCTTTTGTTTTTGGCGGTATTGGGTGCCGGTCGGTTTTCTACACATCGTTCCAGAAGGCGTGTGGAGTTGGCGGCCCAGGCCGCCCATGAACGCGCGGAGCAAGACCGACGCCTGGCGGAGCTGGAGATGCAGGCCCTTCGGGC
>JAUIHG010000175.1 GCA_030432405.1 Bacteroidia bacterium
CCGCTTCCTGAAGGCGGTGGACAAGGCCGCTACCTTGCATGCCGGACGGCAGCCGCATCCGAGTCCTTCGCCGGGCGGCGAAGCCCCGAAACTGCATGGTGGGGCCCCTGCCGCGGCGGCAACGGATCCAGGCCGGGGCGCTTCGGTGCCCGTGGTTTCGGATCAGGCCGGTTCAGATGATGCCCAAGGCGCAGCGGCCACGACGGAGGAGGCCTTCGCCGGAGGCGGTCAAACGCCCGAAGGCCCGAACGCACCCAACGGCTTTTTTGTCAAAACCGACGGCCAGATGCGCAAGGTGCTTTTTGCCGATATCCGTTACGTGGAATCGATGAAGGACTATGTGCAGATCCATACGGCCCACCAGCGGTTGATCATCCACCATACCATGAAAGGCATGGAAAAGGCGCTGCCGCGCGAACGCTTCATGCGCATCCACCGCTCCTACATCGTAGCGCGTTCGGCTGTGGTGGCCGTTGACGGCAACCGGGTTCAGCTCAGCGGTCTGAGTTCAGCCTCCAGCGGCGCAGGCGGTGGCAAGGGCGCTGCAATCCAAAAAGGCGACCAGGTCTGGCTGCCCGTTGGTGCGGCCCACCGCGAAGCCCTGCACCAGTGGATCCAACGCTTCAACCTCCCGGACGCGTGATGCCTGCACCCGCGTTGTTGTTGAGCGTCTATCCCGCATGGCGCCAGGGCCTCCAGGACCACTATGCCCTCGTGCTTTGGATCTGGCTCGGTCTGGGCCTGCTGGCCTTTCTGGGCTCCCTGCGCACCGATGCACCTTACGGCCGGCACCAACGCGGCGGCTGGGGACCCGAGCTCAACAACCGGCTGGCCTGGTTCCTGATGGAGGTGCCTGTGCTCTTGTGCTTCCACTACGCATTCTGGACTGGTCCGGGACCAAAAACCGGTCCTTTCCTGCTTTTTGCCGGCCTCTTCAGCTTGCACTACGGCTACCGTGCCCTGATCTACCCATGGCGCCTTCGGACCGGCCGCAAGCGCATGCCCTGGGCGGTGGCCAGCATGGCCATCCTGTTCAACATCGGCAACGGTACCTTGCTCGGCCATGGTTTGGGCCATCCAACGGCTTTCGGCCTCGAAGGCCTGTTGGGAGGCTTTGGGCCGGGAGACCTTGGATGGAACTGGGGCCAAGGCCTTGCCGCAGGCACATCTGCAGCTGCCGCGTCGGATATGTCCTGGCCTACCCTGCCCTGGTCTGGTGGAGCGCTTGCCCGGGTCGGTCTGGGCATGCTGCTCTTTTTGGGCGGTTGGACCGTCAATGTGGTCGCGGACAACTACCTGATCGGGCTTCGCCGCCGCAGCGGCGAAAACGCATCCGAAACCACCAATGCAGCAACGGGCCAAAGCGGCACGAGCCAGTACCGGATTCCGCAACATCCGCTGTTCCGCAAGGTCTCTTGCCCCAACCACGGGGCGGAGATGCTGGAATGGATCGGCTTTGCACTGCTCACCATGCATCCGGCCGCGATGGTGTTTGCGGCCTGGACCATCCTCAATGTGCTGCCGCGTTCCCTGGCACACCACCGCTGGTACCGGGCGCATTTCCCCGATTACCCGCCGGAACGCAAGGCCTTGGTTCCGGGCGTGCTATGAGCGCATTGTGGATGCCCTATCGCGCGAAGCGCGGTGTTCAACTACCCGCCGATATAGCCCTCCAAGCGGCTTTGCAAGCCAGGCCCCCGCAGGTTTTTGGCTACGATACGGCCTTCGGGATCGATCAGGAAATTGGCGGGAATGGTCTCCACGCCATAGGCCTTGGCTACCGGGCTGCGCCAGAACTTCAGGTCGGACACCTGTTCCCACTGCAGCCCATCTTCTGCTATGGCCTGCTCCCAATAGGCGCGTTCCCGGTCCAGGGATACGCCCAGGATCGTAAAGTTTTGATCCTGCAAGGCTTCGTATGTACTGACCAGGTTGGGATTTTCCTGGCGGCAGGGACGGCACCAACCCGCCCAGAAATCAAGGAGCACCCACTGACCCCGGTAGTCCGCTAGCGAAACCGATTGACCAGCAGGGTTTTTCAGCGTGAAAGCAGGTGCCTGAGCGCCGACCGCCGTCGCCCCTTTGGTTTCCACGTAGTCTGCAATCTCCCGGGTATAGGGCGAATTGGGCTGTTGCTCCTTGAGCACGGCATACAAATCGTTGAGCTCCGCATCCGAATACACCTGGGCTTGCCGGTTGGCCCAACCGGCATAAGCCGCTGCAGGGCTGGCTGCGTTGTCCATCGGCCATTGCTTCTGGTAGGCCGTTTTGGCCTCCACATTGGCATTAAGCTGGTCGATCAATGCCGTGATGCGGCGCATTTTGCCGGTGGTGTCTGTGCCCGGCCCGGGCATCAGGTTGCGGTATTCCAGCTGCAGGGCCTGGGCCTCTCGGTCAAAACGCCGCAATCCGGCCACAAAATCCATGATCTCATCGTGGGATGCAGAGCCTTCGACCTCCAGGTCCGGCAGGGAATCGGCCCACGCGTGCACGCGGATGTCGGCGTTCTCCAGGAAAATGGCGCCGGCCTGGGGCAGTTCGCCGAAGCGCAGAAAATGCATCCTTGGGCCCTCCACTTCACCCTCAATGGCAAAGCGGCCGTTTTCGAGGGGCACTTGGGCTACCGTGTCCAGCTCTGTGCCGTCCTGATACAACAGGTAGACAGGGCCTTCGGTGGTGCCTTCAAACTGTCCGCGGATGCGGTAGCCTTCGCCGGAGGCGCCCTGTTGGCTGCAGGCGCCCAGCATCGAAACCATCAGCCCTCCGCAGAGCAGGAGGCTTGAACGTGCGCACAACCGCAGGGCTGCGCCTGCAGTGTGAAACGCGTTAAACGGGAGCGTATTGACCATAGACGGCGAAGATCGCACTAAATGCGGCTCCGCCGGTCCAACGCCAACCGTACAGGGATGCCTCCGGGTCAGCATGCGTACTGACTTGGCGGTGCAGGTCATCCAAGAGCCGTTGGCCGGTTCGACAGATCGGTTTGCACCACTCCATCGACCGGCCAACCGCTTGCGTGGAAGGACCTAACAAAGCACCGCTTTGCTCCGGTTCAGCCGGAGCAGCATGGTGATGTACGAGGAGGTCCTGAACGGGCTATTTGAGCCGGTCCAGATCCCGGATGAGCAGGTTGCGCCGATCCAGATAGATCAGATTGCTCTCCTTCAGTTCATTGAGCACCGTGGTCACCGTCTGGCGGGAGGTGCCAACCAGATGGGCGATGTCTTGATGCGTGTAACCAAAGTCGCGGACCAGCAATTCGTAGCCGACAGCCTCGCCACGGTCTTCGGTGACTTCGCGCAGGAAACCGATGATGCGGGTCCGGGCATCGTGGAACAGGAGGCTGACCTGCCGGTCGCGCATCCGGACCAATCCTTCGCCAAGGATGTCGACAAACAGCCTGGTCAGTTCGGCATCCTGCGCCAGTCCCTGGCGAACCGCTTCCAGCGGGACCTGCATGTAGCCAGCATTCTGGGCCACTTCGGCGCGGTCGCCCTGGATGGAGGCGGCAAAGAGGCTCTCTTCACCAAACACTTCTCCGGGGAAAACCATGGCCCGCAAAATGTCGCGGCCGTCGGGTTGGCGCTGGCTCAAGCGGACTCTGCCTTCGCGTAAGTAGTACAAGTGCGTGCGTGGCTCATCTTCTCGGTAAATGTGATAGCCTTTGGGTTGCCCTTGCACGTACCTGGCCTCGGGAAGGGCCATCAACCGGCTGCCTAAATTGGCCGGCGTATGGAGTACGTGTACGTGGGGTGAAAGCATGGTTTAGGTGCGTGTTGGTTTAACAATTGGTGTGTTAATAGAGGTTTGGTGTGGGACGGTATGCGCTTCGAGCAGTCCATATGCGGGGAGCTTTAAGATAAGGTGCATTATGCTACGGCAAATATGACCTACAAGTTTTATTTCATCAATCCACGGAAGTCAATGCATTCGATGATGCCAACCATGAGCAGCCCGTATGCGCTTGTTTTTGTCTAAAGTCACGCCTTGCCAAATCGTCATGCATCTTGATAACCAAGTGCTTAACCCACCAATGGTGCAACACCAAAATGGCCTACCAATAAAGCGTCGCATGTCCGACAAAGGCCTCTTTTAGTGCTACCAACCCAACTCGGAGGCATGCTCGGTGTCGGACAACGCGTCCTGTTGCGGTGCATGGTTAACTTGCCGGCACCGAAAAAGCGTCCGCCATGATGCTCCCGGCGCCTCCCTGTGTTCACGTCTTGCCCATCCTGCACCCCCGTCCCATGCCGAACTACAACCAACCCATGCTGCGCCCGGAAGCCCTGAAGGGCAAACGCATTTTTGTTACGGGTGGAGGCACCGGCCTTGGCCGCTCCATGACGCGCTATTTCCTGGAACTCGGGGCATCCGTCGCCATCGGAAGCCGGAAGCTGGAAGTCTTGGAGCAGACGGCCCGCGAATTGGAGGCCGAAACGGGGGGCAAAGTCCTTCCACTGGCCTGCGATGTGCGCAAGTACAACGAACTGGAGGAGGCCTTCGCGCGTACGCGCGAAACCTTTGGCGGCCTGGATGTGCTGGTCAACAACGCGGCGGGAAACTTCATCAGCCCCACCGAACGCCTAAGCCACCGGGCCTTCGACGTGGTGGTGGACATCGTGCTCAAAGGGAGCTACAACGCCACGCTTGCTGCGGGCAAACACTGGATCGAAAACAAGCAGGCCGGCACGGTGCTCAATATCGTGACCTCGTACGCCTGGACGGGTTCCGGCTATGTGGTGCCCTCGGCCTGTGGAAAGGCCGGCGTGCTGGCCATGACCCGCTCGCTGGCCGTGGAATGGGCCAAATACGGCATCCGCCACCACGCCATTGCGCCGGGTCCCTTCCCTACCGAAGGCGCCTGGGACCGGCTCATCCCGCCGGGCATGGAGGAACAGTTTGACCTGAGCAAGCGGGTGCCGCTTGGCCGGGCAGGCGATCACCAGGAGCTGGCCAACCTGGCCGCCTACCTGGTCAGCGATTTTGGCCAATACCTCAACGGCGAAGTGGTCTGCATCGACGGCGGCGAATGGCTTCAGGGGGCCGGCGAGTTCAGCCAGCTCAGCGCCGTTCCCGAAGCCATGTGGGACGCCATCCAGGCCGGCATCAAATCAAAAACCAAAACCGCCAACAGATCCGGGTCGGGGGCCAAAAATGGACCTGAAGCAGGCCAATAGCGCAGCGGCTAACCGTCCTTTGCACAGGCTCCGATCCATAAGCGTTTCCATTCCACCCCTTCCGCGATGTATTGCCCATGAAGACCCTGCGCTTGCCCATCCGGCGTTCCGCCCGCTATTATACCCTTGGCCAACCCGGCGATCAGACCAAGGCCGTCTGGCTGGTCCTGCACGGGTACGGCCAATTGGCCGAATCCTTTTTGTCCGCCTTTTCGGTATTGGACAATGGCTTTAACCTGATGGTGGCCCCCGAAGCGCTGAGCCGCTTTTATGTGGACGATGCCCACCAGCAGGTGGGCGCCTCCTGGATGACCCGGGAAGACCGCGAGGCGGAATTGGAAGACCAGATGACCTACCTCGACGCCTTGTACCGGATTGCCACACACGCCGTGCCCGCCGATGCGATGGTCCATGTGCTGGGCTTCTCCCAAGGCGCTCCTGCGGCAGCACGCTGGGCCGCCAAGACCCAATACCGGATCGACAACTGCATCCTCTGGGCGGGGGAATTCCCGCCAGAGCTGGAACAGGCCGAAGCCTTCGGGCGCTTCAACACCTACTTTGTCTACGGCACCCGTGATCCCTTTCTGACCGACGCCCATATTCAGGCGTACGAGGAGCGCAAACGCCGAAACGGCTGGCACCTCAATACCTTGAGCTTCGAAGGCAAACACAGCCTGCACAGCGAAACGCTGCGGCAATTGGAACGCGTGCTGGCCAAGGCACCGCCGGCCGTAGCCTCCTGATGGCTGCTGCAGATCCGTGCCGGCCTCAGGCGCCTGTCCCGAAACGGGCATCGTATTGCGGTGCCAGAAGCGGCCAGCTGTAGCGGGCTTCCAAATGGGCCTTCAAGGTCGGATAAACCTGTGCCTGTTGGGCGACGGCTTGAGGCCAGCGGAGCAACAGGGCCTCGAGGGCTTCGGCAAAGCCGCCCGGCGCATACCGCCACCAAGCAGGGTGCTGTGGCGGCAGGTGTTCCGGGTAGGCCAGTGCATCGGGCAAAAGCGGGAGCAGTCCGGCGTGCAACGCCTCGACGACCGACTGGCCAAAGAAATCGTGCCGGGAGCAAACGGGCAGGATGTCGGCGCGGTATAGCCAATCCGCATACGCCTGCGGCGAAACCGCACCCTCATGCAGCAGCCTTGGTCCAAGCGCTTCGGCCAGCCGCCCACGCCACTGCAGCAACTGCGGATCGGAACCGGCGGGCCCCAGCAGGACCACCCGGAAGGCATGACGCAGGGACAAATCGATCAACGTGCGGGCCCATAGTCCCGGGTTCTTGTCAAAGGTCCAGCGGTGGTTCCAAAGCAGGATCGGATTGGCTGTATTCCAGCAGCGGCTGCCCTGTGGAACTTTGCTGCCATTGCCCGAGGACGGCTTGCACCGATCGCGAGACTCCAGACGCTGGGGCCAATCCATGCCCAGTGGGAGCACCCCACTTTTGGCTTGCAAGACGCCGAGCGCTCCTGCGGTAAATCCACCCTGCTCGGGCAGCTGTTTCAAATAGTCCGGCAGGGCCCCATAAAACGCTTGGAGGTGGTAAGCCGAATTGAACCATATGCGGTCGGCAACGCGGCAACTGTCCACGTTCAACCAGGCCGGCATGCGGTCTTCGCGGGGGCCGCGGTCCTTCGGAGAAACCGGATGCGTCAACTGGTTTTCATGGAAAAAGAGGTGCACGGGGATGCGCTGCTGGGCCCCTGATGGCCCATGCCCTGGAAAGCCAGACTCGGCCAGAAGCAGACGGGGATCCAGGCTCCAGCAATGGCCCAGAAAAGCCGGGAGGTGCAGCATGTCCGAGGCCAGTATGGCCTTCGGCCGAAGGCCTTCCTGTACCGCCTGCCGGGCCAGCTGACCCGCAGCGCCAGCCATGCGCCATTTCCAATGCCGGGGCGCGAGGCCCAATACGCCGATCTTCAGGCGGCTGTGCTGCCGATACCCTTCGATCCAACGGCGGTGGCTGCCGCCATGCCAGGGTTCGGCATACAGCAGGTCCATGGGCTCCCCTTCGAAGGATGTAGAGGCGGTGGGCATGGCACAAAAAAAAGCCCATTCCCCGATGCCTGGATGGGTACCAGAACCGGGGAATGGGCATCGCTGTCCGCAGGTTGGAAGCCGCAACCCGTCAGGGAGACGGTTGGGACCGCCCCGTCCGCACAGCAGGCTTACTGGTCGTCCTCCATGCCGTCGGTTTCCATACGCCCTTTCAGGCTGGCTTTATAGGCCTCCTGTTGTGC
>JAUIHG010000176.1 GCA_030432405.1 Bacteroidia bacterium
TCTTCATGATCGACTGGCACGGTCGGGTAGGCTTTCGCACAAAAGCTTACTTGTGTGCTGGTCGTCCAAAGCTGACGTACCGATTCGCGCGTAGGCGCTAAGCTCATTGGGCTAATGGATGCTGACGGCGCATCCACCCAGCGCTGTTGTAACGCTTCAAGTAATGCCTGCTTCTGTTCTGGTTCTGCAATCAAAAGGAAACGGCGCGGAGCTTGTCTCAGTTTGTTATGAATACCTTTAAGGATATCCGATACTTTGCTTAAGCCTTCATCGCTGCCGACTTGCTTATCAAGTTCTTTTATAAACTTGATACTCTCCAAGCCACGGGTCATATGAGCCAATTTACCGCTAGGACTCAGCCCTGCAGCCGCCGCCATAATGGCTAGGCTATGCCCCTGCCCTGTGATGCTCTGTTCTTTGCGGCTACGGCTTTGTGAGATTATTTCCCGAATACGTTTAACTTCATCAAAGCGTGCATCATTCAAGGTTTCGTACAGCAGATCCGTTAAGGCTGACTCATTACGTAACAACGCTTTGCCTGAGATCACAAAGTAGCCAGCGACATTTTGCTCATCATTTGTAGCCCCTCTAACTGTGGTATAGGCATGAATACCACCTGAGACTTGCACATGATATTGCTGGTTCTCCTGATAGCTACGCTCACCACATCCAAGCTCTGTCATACAGTGACTAAACAGCGGCATTAAGCGCTGCTCATCTTCCGTTAGCTCAGGAAGGTCAATTACCACTTGCTGGTACAATAAGCCGTTCGTCCCTTGGCCAAACCAGTCAACGGTCTGAGCAGCAATCTGACTGATTTCACTCTCAGGGATATGCATATTGACAGGCACATCTTGCAAAGTGACTTTCGGCAAAATGGATTCATCATCTTCTTGTAGCTGGCGAGCTTCTAGCGCAGCTGTTTGTTCAATAATCGCTTGCCGCTCTGTTTCACTGAGTGATTGGCGAATCGCTTCCAGTCTTGCTTTTTCATCCAGCTCTTTGCGTTTTTCCATCCCACTATCTGGGCGCAGGGTTAAGCGAACATAGTGTGAGTTATCCAATAGCAGCTCTTTGATCAATGAAGGGATAAACGCAGGATCTTTAACCTCTTCTCGTAACTCTTCTAGCACCGGATCCAGGTTTAACAATGCAATCGGGTCACCGCGGTGGATAGCAGATGAGATTGACGCCATGATCAGGCTCAGTGTAAAAAAGACACCCTGAGGCATCGCTCTGAGGCCTATGCATGGGTATATTTGACCTTGGTCATGTATTCGCCGGCAGGCAACGGTTTTCCGACCTGCAGCCGTATACAAGACAGTGGGCCCCATACCGGACGTTCACACGCTTCCTTTCCAATCAAACCAGATTTTGACATGAAAAGACTCTCTACCCTTTTGCTCGCCGTTTTAGTGGCGGGTGCTGCTTTCGGCCAGACCCTGACCATCACCTATGACGCCACCATGTCCGGTGCTGCTTGCCAGCCCCTCGGTGCCGCCAAAATGTACATGCACTCCGGTGCTGGTTACACGGACGCCACCGCTGCCTGGGAAACCGTTATCGGCAACTGGGGCATGGACGATGGCATCGGTGAGATGACCAATGTTGGCACCGACATGTGGGAGATCATGATCGACCCGAATGCTTACTACGGCATCAGCAGCGATACCACCATCCTTTCCATTGGCCTTGTTTTCCGCAATGCGGACGGCACCCTGGAAGGCAAGGACGCCGCTTGCACGGACATTTTCATCCGCGGTGTGGACAGCGCTACCCCTACGGCTGAAAACACCGACGGCACCGCCTTTGCCGGTCTGACGGTGCAGAAGACCACGGGCATTGATGCTCCGATCGCTGGCCTGAGCAACATCGAAGTTTTCCCGGCTCCGGCTACCAGCTACGCCGTGGTGACCTTCGACGCCGAAGTGCAGCGCGCGTACACCCTGACCCTGACCAACACCATGGGCCAGGTCGTGCGTACGCAACCCGTCCTGGGCAACCGCGTGGTGCTGGAGCGCAACAGCCTGCCGGCTGGCATGTACTTCGCCACCCTGGCGGACGCCGAAGGCAACAGCGCCACCGTGCGCGTGCTGTACCGCTAAGTACATCCCCTACCGTTGCAGTGGCCCATCCACTGCAACGCCCGTACCGCCCCGTTCGCTTCTTGCGGACGGGGCTTTTCTTTGCTTCCATGCGCTACCCCTTTGCGATTGTTGCCCTGCTGTTGGCCCAAATGAACCTATTGGCTGCCGACGGCGCGATGGAATGGCTCCTGCTCGGCCCCTTGCCCATGACCACCGAGGAAGGACAAAAGCCCAGTAACGAGGAACAACGGGCTTTTTTCCAAACCGAGCACGTTGATCCGAACCGGCATCCGGATCCCGGACAGGGTTTTGCTTTTGGCGGCACGCGCCTGGTTTGGAACAGCATCCGCTCGGATGAACAGGGCGCTGTGCAACTTGACGATTACCTGGGCCAGCACGACTTCACGGATGCCTACGCCTTTGCCATCCTCAAATCCGACAAGCCGCGCCGTCTGAACCTGGGCCTGGGCTCGGACGATGCCGTTCGGGTGTGGCTCAATGGAACCCTGGTGCACGAACAATGGGGCGGCCGCGGCCTGCAGCTCAACGAGGATCTGGTTACGGTGGACCTCGAGGAGGGTGAAAACCGCCTGCTGGTCAAAATCCACAATATGGAATACGGTTGGGGTTTTGCTGTGCAGCGCCTCAACGAAGCAGACCTGAACCGGCGCCTGGCGGTGTCAGCCGGCCACGGCGATCTGGATGTGGTCGAGGACCTGTTGGAGCTCGGCGCGGATCCCAATGCTGCCACCGGTCCGGGCTTGAGCGCCTGGCAATTGGCCCGCATCCGCGGGCGAAGCGACGTCTGCGCAGCCCTGGTCCAGGGCGGTGCGGACACCAGCCTGCCCTTTCCCCGGACCGCCGAGTTGGCCGCCTGGCTCCTGGAAGCAGAGGTGGGCTCCGACAATGCCGGTGCTGCGGTCTTGGTGGCGCGCGGCAACGAGGTGGTGTACAGCGGAGCAGCAGGGCTGGCCGATATCGAAAGCGGCCGCACACTGACCGAACATTCGCTGTTCCGCATCGGCTCGGTGACCAAACCCTTTACCGCAACGGCTGCCCTCATGGTGGCCGAGGCCGGCGGCTTTGGCCTTGACCAGACCATCGACCGCTGGTACCCCAACATGCCCAATGCGGACCGCATCACCATCGAGCACCTGCTGACCCACACCAGCGGGCTGGCCAGCTATACGGAGCAACCTGATTTCATGGACCATGTGGAGTCCTATATTGCGCCACAGGACCTGGAGGCCTTGATCGCCTCGCTCGACCCATTGTATGAACCCGGCACGTCCTGGTCTTACTGCAATTCGGGTTACGTGCTGCTGGGACGGATCGTGGAGGAGATGACCGGGTCTTCGCTGGAAGCGTTCCTGCAGGAACACATCTTCATGCCCCACGACATGGTGCGCAGCTCGATCTACGACAACCGGGAAGAAATCCTGCGTCGGGATGAGGCCCTGGGGCACGCCTGGAACGGCGAAAACTACGAGCGGTCCCTGGACTGGGACATGAGCTGGGCAGCGGGCGCCGGGGCCATCCAGTCCACGGTCGGCGACCTGTTCCAGTTTGCCCGCGCCTGGTTTGGCGGCAAGCTGCTCAGCGCGGAAATGATGGAGGCAGCCACGACAGCTGTCGAGATTGACGGCCAACCCGCCAACGCCTTTGGCCAGGGCTACGGCTACGGGTGGGCCTTCGGCGAATTCCGCGGAGAGCCCGTCATCTGGCATTCCGGTGGCTTGCACGGCTTTATCTCCCAACTGTCGTATTTCCCACGCCTGGACATCACCGCCATTGCCCTGGTGAACGCAGAGCCCAGCAATGGCCTCAACCCCCAGGCCCTGGTGACCAGCATGACCGAACTGGCCGCATGGCAGGATTTGGCGCCGCAGGAATCCTACCGTACGGTCAACACCAGCACGCTCAACCTGGCCGACTATGCCGGCCGCTACGCCTATCCGGGCGGCGCAGTGATGACGGTGCGCACGGAAGATGGCCGGCTTTTGGCGCAACTCACCGGGCAGCAGGAGTTTGAACTGCACGCCCGTGGCCAGGACGAGTTTTTCTGGAAGGTGGTTGAAGCCTCCATCCGTTTTGTGCGCAACGACGAGGGCCTGGTCACCGGTGGGTTGCACCGCCAGGGCGGAAGCGAAATGGAGGTCGGCAAACTCAAAGAAGAAAAGAGCACCGAGCTGACGGCCGCGCAATTGGACCGGCTCACCGGCGTCTACGTCCTGCGCGGCATGGACATGACCGTGGAACGCCGCGGCTCGGAATTGTGGGTGCTCATGCCCGGCCAACCCGACGTCCAGCTCCATGCCCGCAGCCCGTCGGAGTTTTTCCTCAAAGTGGTGCAGGCGGACATCGTGTTCGCCCTTCCGGGCGAAGACCAACCCGAAGGCAAGGCCACCGGCCTCACCCTGTTCCAGGCCGGAATGGAAATGGAAGCGGCACGCAAAGCGCCCTGAGCGGTTGTTCCGCTGCCGCGCCCGAAACGGCTGCCGCGCTTGGCCCTCAGGCCAGCCAGTGGCTCAGGTCGCGGTCAAGCAAGTGGCCAAGGCGCGCCACCGATTCGCCGTACTCCTGGCGCAGAAAGTCCTTTTCCCGTTCACCGATTTGTGGAATGTCCGCTTTGGAGAACATGGCGCTTTTGGCCGCGCCTTTCCAGGACTCGGGCACCATACGCTTAACAGCATTGACTACGCCCGACTGGAAAAGGAGGTAGTTCAGGCGCTTGAAGCGTGGCACGGCTGCTTCGTTGGGGCGCTGGTCGGTGTCCACCGCCACGTCGGGGTCCACCCCCAGAAAACGGAAGATGTCCTGCATGGCTGCGGCGGGATCGGCCCGGTAGTCGTCGTACAACAGCACCTTGACGCGTTCGCGCGGGAAGTGCGCGTAAAAACGTTCCAGCTGCCGGGCATAATGGCCCAATTCCCGGTAGTTGTGGCTCACGCCCCAGCCCTGATGTTCCTTGTTGCTGTCGGCGTTGAACTCTTCGATGAAGTCTTCGCTGAGCGTCTTGCCCAGGCGCAGGTTCATGATGTACTGGCTCCAGGCCCGGTCGATGGGGTTGCGCAGCATCATGAGGATGCGGGCATCGGGGCAGGCTTCGGCGATGGCCGGCGCGGCCGAAGGACAGAGCAGGTAGCTGTTGCTCGCCTCCCCCACCATGCGGTAGCCGGTGGCGTCGCGGAACAACTTGCGGTACTGGTCCCAGCGCTGGACGTTGGCGATGTGGATGGCCCGGTTCATCGGCCCTTCCAGGTAGCGGTCCAGGCCCACGTTGACGTCGTGGCGGTAGTCGCGGTTGAAATGCGCCTCGTCCATGTCCGCCTGGCTGAAAAAATTGGTCTCCTTGACCGGCGACATGTAGATCTCCGGATGCTGGTCCAAAAACAGGTGCAGGGCCGTTGTGCCGGCCTTGACGGCTCCTACCAAAAAGAAATCGGGCAAGCGGTAGTCCATGGAAGGCGAGGATACGGAAAAGGGAAGCGATGGTTGGGTCCTGGAGCTGTTCAGCGTACGGCTGTGCCCGGATTCAGCCTTCGCCGTCAGGCGCAGCAGGACGGAATGCGGTCGGCAAAGCGGGACCACCGGCTACCGGTCCGGAAGCACCCGGCAAGCGGGCTTGTGCTCCGGCAGCAACACCCGGGTTACCGCCTACCGGCGAACCCCATCCCCAACTGGCCCACCAGGCCCTCCACTGCAGCAGGGCATCGGTTTCGAGATCGCGGTAGCGGTAGGCGTACAGGATGCCGATGATCACGATCAACTGCCCGGGCAGGTAGAACAGCGGCCCTTTGAACAGCGACTGGATGAGGATCATCAACATGTAGTATTTCAGGGTCAGGAAGAACATGTCCCCCTGGTTGTGTTTGACTTTGCCGATGAAATTGTAGGCAAACACAAACTGTGAATACAGGATGATCAAACCGATCAGCCCGTGGTTGAAAATCAGGCCCAACAGGCCGATGTCCACCGGGTTGACGATGCGCATCAGGGGCACGTCGTAATTGCCCGAAACTTTGCCTGCTCCGAAGAAAATGGCGTCCGGATTCTGCAGGAGGTAATCCAGCGCAAAGCCGATCTGGATCAGGCGGGACGTGGCGGAATTGTCGTCGGACTCCTGCCCGGTGATCACCGTGAAATAGGAGGAATACATGTCCCACATGATTTGCGCCTCCTCCGGGGCGAAGACCACCAGAATGGCCACAAAAGCCATGAACGCCAGGAACACGTAAAAACTGTACACCAGGATCTGTTTGAAGCTCTGGTGTTTGAAGAAGATAAAGGCCAAGGTGGCCAGGAACACCACCAGGTCGGTGCGGCCATTGTTGATCACCACCATGAAAAACAGAAAGGGCAAAAACAACAGCAGCTGCAGGCCTTCCCGCTTGAAAAAGAAGCTGATGGCGTGGTAGATCCCGCCAAAGGTGATGAAGTAGGTGAAATACTTGAAGAAGTAGCCCCCCTTGGTATCCTTGGACCGCACAAACTCCGAATCCACATAGTTGGCTGGATCCACGAACAACTCGGTACCGGTAAAGAGGATCAGGGAAACCCAGCCCAAAATCAAAAAAGCCATGCGCAGGGCTTCAATGGTCACCCACTTGATGCGCACGAGGTACCAGACAAAAATGCCTGCCAGGTACATCAACAGGTAGTTCTGCGCCAGAATGCCCATGAGGATCGGCTGGCCAAACTCGCGTTTGGCCGAAAACGCCGTGTAAATGGGCACCACAAGAATGATGAGGATGATGACGTCAAAGAAGTTCAAGCGCTTCTTGAGCACCAGCCGGTCGATGAGGTAAAATCCGAAAAAGAGCAGCAGGAAATAGCGGAAGATCATTTCGATGCCCGCGAAGGCCTCGGCCAGAATGGTCTTTGAAAAGACCCCCGCGCTCAAGCCCACCACCACAAAGCCCAAAAAGACCTTGAGGGCAAAACGCTCACGGCTGCTGCCCCTGCGCCCCGCGCGCCGGTGCGCCGGATTTCGCCCCTCCAGGGGCGGCAAGGGGTGTGCTATGGGTTCGGCGTGGGCCATTCCAAACGGAGCTGAAAATCAAGTGCAGGCAGATGCCATGCTCCGGCTTATTGCAGCCAGTGCGACAGGTCACGGCCCAGAATGCGGGAGAGCTGCTGCACGTCGTCTTCAAACAATGGACGCAAAAAATCCTTTTCGCGTTGCTCGATGGTCAAATTGTCGGTTTGCTTGTAGAAGACCTTCTTGGCCGCCTGTCCAACAAAGCGCGGGGCGATGTTTTTGGCCATTTTGCGCAGGCCGGTCTTGCGCAGAAAATGCACCAGCCCGGCGTTCTTGGGCA
>JAUIHG010000007.1 GCA_030432405.1 Bacteroidia bacterium
GGCGCTGAAACTGAGCGAAAAAGGCGGCGTGCAGGTATTGCACTGATCCGCGCTCCTGCCAGCCCACCCTGCACCCATGCGCATCGACATCGTCATTCCCGCCTACAACGAAGCCGGCGCCATTGCGCAGGTGGTCAGGGAAGTGCCGCGCGCCTTTGCGCTCCGGGGTCCTGAAGGCGAATCCATGCAGGCACAGGTGCGGCATGTGGTGGTGGTGGACAATGGCTCTACCGACGGGACGGGCCGCATCGCGGCCGAGGCCGGGGCATTGGTGCTGCGCGAGGAGCAGCCCGGCTACGGCAATGCCTGCCTGCGGGGCATCGCGGAACTGCGCAGCTTGCCCGACGGCCCGCCGGACATCCTGGCCTTTCTGGACGGCGACCATTCCGACTACCCGGAGCAATTGCCGGACGTGGTGGCGCCCATCGCCGCAGGCGCAGCGGATTTGGTCATCGGTTCCCGCGCGTTGGGCACGCGCGAACGCGGCGCCCTGACGCCCCAACAAGTCTTCGGCAACCGCCTGGCCGTCACGCTGTTGCGTGGGCTTTACGGGGTCCGCTATACCGACCTTGGTCCATTCCGCGCCATCCGCTGGGATGCCTACGAAAGCCTCGGCATGGTGGACCGCAACTACGGCTGGACCGTGGAAATGCAGGTCAAAGCGGCCAAACAAAAACTGCGGGGCATGGAAGTGCCCGTGGATTACCGCCAGCGCATCGGGACCTCTAAGGTCAGCGGTACGCTGAAGGGCACGCTGGGCGCGGGCTACAAAATTCTGCTCACCATCTTCCGTTACCTTTGAGCGCCGATGGAATTGGGCCTGGCCATCATCATTGTATACTCCCTGGCGCTCGCGCTGATTTTTGGGTACTGCCTGGTCCAATTCCACCTGGCCCTGCAGTACGTGCGCTGGCACAAGCAGGCGGCGGTTTCGCCGGAGGCGGTCCCGGCCTTGCCGGCCGAATTGCCCACCGTCACGGTGCAATTGCCGCTCTACAACGAGCGCTATGTGGTGGAACGCCTGCTGGACAGCGTGGCGGCCCTGGATTGGCCCCGCGAGCGCCTGCACATTCAGGTGCTGGACGACTCCACCGACGAATCGCGCGGCATTACCGAAGCCAAAGTGGCCGAGTTGCAGGCCCGCGGTGTGCCGGTGGAGTTGGTGCATAGGCCGGAGCGCAAAGGTTTCAAAGCCGGTGCGCTGCAGTATGGGTTGGCCTTCGCCAAAGGCGAATACGTGGCCATTTTTGACGCCGATTTCACGCCCGAGCCCGATTTCCTGCGCAAAACCATGCCCTGGTTTTCCGACCCCAAGGTGGGGGTGGTGCAAACGCGTTGGGAGCACCTGAACCGGGATTATTCGCTGTTGACGCGCATGCAGGCCTTTGCCCTGGATTTGCATTTCTCCGTGGAGCAATTGGGCCGTTTTGCCGCCGGGTATTTCATGAATTTCAACGGCACGGCCGGGGTGTGGCGCACCTCCTGCATCGAGGATGCCGGTGGATGGAAAGCCGATACGCTCACCGAGGACATGGACCTCAGCTACCGCGCCCAATTGAAGGGCTGGCGCTTCCGCTACCTGGAAGGCGTCACCGCCCCGGCGGAGTTGCCCACCGACATGAGCGCGGTCAAGTCCCAGCAATTCCGCTGGAACAAAGGGGGCGCGGAAACCGCGCGAAAACTCATGGGCACCGTCTGGCGCTCCGACCTGCCCTTCCGCGTCAAATTCCATGCAGCCAGCCACCTGCTGAACACCTCCAATTACCTCTGGGTCTTTTTGACCGCGGTGTTGAGCATTCCGCTGCTATGGGTCAAACACGAAGTGGTCGTGATCGACTACTTCAAATACGCTTCCGTGTTTTTGCTGGGCAGCCTGTCGATTGCCTACGCCTACTACGTGAGCACCGTGTACCGTGCCAGCAACCGGCGATTGGCCTTGCGGGAGTACGCCTTCCGGCTTCCGGTTTTTCTGGCGGTGACCATGGGGCTTTCCCTCCACAACGCCCTGGCGGTATTTCGCGGTTGGATCGGCCAGCAATCCGCGTTTGTGCGCACGCCCAAGTTTGCCATTGTCGGCACCACCGGGGGCTGGAAAAACAAGCAGTACGCCAGCCGCCGGATCGGTTGGCTGACCTGGCTGGAAATGCTGTTGATGCTCTATTTCCTGGCGGGAGCGGCCATCGGCTTGTACTACCAGGATTACGGCCTGCTGCCTTTCCACCTGATGTCGGCCTTCGGGTTCGGGCTGATCGTGTTTTATTCGGTGCGGCACGCCCGCGCTCCGCGCGAAGGCGGCAACCAGCACAGCTGAGCAGCCCGGCAACCCGGAGGCGGTTTCACCGTGCAGCTTCCGCAACGCACGGGCCTTTTGCGGACCGCCTTTCTGCACGCCCCTTCCATGCCCCGCCCCACCTTACCAACGCTGCCCAGGATCACACCGGGACACCCGCTGCACGCCTTCCGCTGGGCCTTTCCGCTGTTGGTCGCCGCCGGTCAGGCGCTGCTGTGGAGCCTGGAAAGCCGCGGCCAAAGCCATCTGGTGCTCCTGGGTTTTGGCGTGTCCACCATTGGATGGGTCGGCACGATGTTGGGCACGTGGAACCGCCGCCAGCTTCTGGGGTTGGTGGGGCTTGGTTTCGCCCTGCGGGCGATCTGGCTTTTTGTTCCGCCTCTGCTCTCCGACGATTGGTACCGCTACCTCTGGGACGGCCTGGTGGCTTTCCGCGGTGCCAACCCCTTTGATGCCCTGCCCAGCCAGATGCCGGCCTTTGCGCCGGATTTGCTGGCGGGGATGAACTCGCCGGACTACTACACGGTCTATCCGCCAGCCGCCCAGGGCCTGTTCCGCCTGGCGGCTGAACTGGGCGGAGGGCACATTCCAACCAGCCTCCAGGCCCTCCGGGGGATGTTCCTCGCCTTTGACGGGCTGGCCTTGTTCCTGCTGTGGCGGTTGACCCGGGGCGGAAAAGCGGTCCTTGTCTACGCCCTCGCCCCGCTGGCCATTGCCGAAACGGCCGGCAATGTGCACCTCGAAGGTGTATCCATTGCCGGAGTCTTGCTGGCCGTTTGGGCCTGGCAGGAGGGCCTTCGGCGAAGCCAGGCACCTACCACCGCACCGCTGAAAGTAGACCGGGAGCCCCAACAGGCGGATGCCCAACCTGGGGCTGCATGGCTCTGGTACGGCCTTGGCCTGGTGGGTTTCTGGCTGGCCGTGGCCACCAAACTGACGCCACTCATGCTGCTGCCGCTTTTCCCGGCCTTGTTGGGCTGGAAGCGGGGCCTGGCGCTGGGGACCGCCTCGGTTGCGCTGCTCGTCCTTAGCTTTTTGCCTTTTTGGAATGCCGACATGCTGCCCCACCTCAGCAGCAGCCTGGACCTGTACTACCGGCGATTTGAATTCAACGGTGGGCTTTATGCTGCTGCCCGCTGGCTGTCCATCCAGTGTACCGGGTACAACCGCATCGATGTGGTGGGCCCAATGCTGGGTTTGGTGTCAACCATCGCCATGCTCCTGGTGGCCGTGTATGCCTGGGTCAAAGCCCGTCCGGGACATGCAGCCGGCTTTTTGGCAGCAGCCTTCGGTATGGTGGCCATCCACCAGCTGACGGCCACCATCGTGCACCCCTGGTATCTGCTGCCCCTGCTGGCCTACAGCTGCTTCAGCCGCTGGCGCTTTGGCTTGTTTTGGGCTGCGCTGGTGCCCGTGACCTATATGGCCTACCAGCACAACGGATTTCACCACCCCCATGCCTGGACGGCACTGGAATACGGGATGGTTTGGGCCGTGCTTTTGGCCGAAGCGCTGTGGAGCCGCAAGCCCACCGCTTCTGCCAGCATGCTTTGACGCCAGTTGTCCAAGCTGCGGTTTCGGGACGGAGCAATCCCACAAACAACAAAGGCCGCCTCCGGAAGAAGCGGCCTTTGTTCCGGCTGGAAACCGGAGCTGGTCCATGGATGGCTTAGTTGCCAGCCACCGGCTTGAATTCCACACGGCGGTTGACGCGGTGCTGGCTTTCGGCGCGGGCGCCGTCGTACAGCGGTGCGGATTCGCCTTCGTACTTGAGGATGAAGCGGCCTTCGCTCACCCCGTATTTCTCCTTGAGGAAGGTGATGGCGGCCTCGGCGCGGTTGCGGCTCAGGTCGGTGTTGTAGGCTTCGGAGCCGCGGATGTCGGCGTGGCCCACCACTTCGATCTTGAGGTCTTTGTACTTCTTCATCACCTCACCCACATAGGCCAACTCGTCGTAGGACTCGGCTTTGATGCGGGAGCTGTTCAGGTCGAAGTGGATGTTGGGCAAGAACCAGTTGCTGCCGGCACCGCCGAGCACGGGCTCCAGCTTGTTGTCGATCAGCTGTTCCACCTCTTCGGCGGTCAGCAGGTTGCCCATCACGTTCTGGCAATCCTGGATGGGGAACTGCGGGCTGGAGAAGGGTTCGGGGTCTTCGCCGTCCGGGCAGCCGTCCTTGTCGCTGTCCAGGGTCATGCCCTTGCTGTCCACCGGGTAGTTTTCGGGGGTATCCACTTCCTCGTCCAGCAGGTCGATCACACCGTCGCCATCGGAGTCGGTCATGTCGGTGGGCTGGATTTCTTTCAGCTCGTTGTAGACGTAGTCCATCGGGTTGACAAACCAGCTCGGCTCGTCGGCGTTGCCGCCCAGTTGGATGCTCAGGCCCAGGCTGGTGTAGTGCATCACGTCGTTGCTGGAGGTGAAGGTGCGGCCACCGTACTCCCAGCGCTGGCCGTCCAGCAGATCGTCGAAAGGCATGATCACACGGTGCTCCAGATCGATGGAGATGCGCTTGGACACGCGGATGTTCAACCCTGCGCTCAGGCTGGCACGCAGACGTGCCGTCGTAGCGTCGGCTGAATCGCCGAAGGTCCAGCGGTCTTCGTCGTATTCGGCCGGGGTTTCGAATTCGCCGTCCATCAGGCCTTCAACCGCATCGCGCTGATCGCTGCGGTTGCTGTAGCTGACGTTATTGACGGTGTTGTAGAAGTCGTAGGGTGCGCCATTGGCATCCAGGGCATCGTATGCCGTCTTGTACAGGAACAAACCACCACCAGCGCCAACGAAGAAGGAAACGGTGTTCTGGCCCTTGTGGAACTTCAGGTTGTTGAAGTTGTACATGGCGTCCAGGGAGATGTCGTGCACCTTGGTTTCAAAGTTGTGCACGAAGGCTACATAGGGATCGCCCAGATCGTTGAGGCCCGGGTTTTCGTAGCCGACATTCAGCAGTGCGCGGTTGCGACCGGTGGCCTGGCGGTCCCAGTTCTGGCCGTAGGAAGTACCGCCCACATAACCGAGGCGCAGAGAGGTGCCGTAGCCGAGGGCTTTGCGCACAAAAGCACCATAACCCAGGCTTACACCGCCAACGCCGCCAATGGGACGGGCGGCCACATCACCAGCCACGTTCAGGGCGCCGACATGCAGGCCGACAGACCACATGTTGCGGGGCTTTGCCGGATAGGGGGTTTCGTCCGCCATGAACTGCTCGTGCTGTTCCATGCGGCCATCTGGAATATTCTCCTCGTTGATGCTGGGGTTCTGCGCGTACACCGCAGGTGCAGCAAAGACCAACAAGGCCAGTAGGGTACGTTTAATGCTCATGGGGTTGATTGATTCGATGGGATGCGATCGGAATGGCGTTCACATGCCCTCCGACGGCATGCGGCCAAAAATAGCAAGGATGATGCAACCGACAAACGGATTTGCGCGTCCGCCCTGCCATTGTTGGTCTTGGCTTTTTATTCGTAAGCGCCTGCGTGTCACGGGAATCCTGTGCGGATTGGCCGCAGAACCTATTCGTCGCCAATCACGGCGCGGAATTCCACGCGGCGGTTCATATAGTGATCCCCTTCCCGGTTGGCGTTGGGCACCAGGTTCTTGTCCTCGCCTTCATAGCGGAGGATGAAGCGGTTCGGGTCGATGCCGTAGCGTTCCACCATGTGGTTGATGGCGTTCGCCGCCCGGCGGCGGGACAAATCGAGGTTGTACTCCTCGGAATTGCGCGTATCCGCGAACCCGATGACTTCCACCTGCAGCTTGGGATAGCGGCTCATCACATCGGCCACGTGCTTGAGTTCCGGGAAGAACTCCGTTTTGACCATGTCCCGGTCCAGATCAAAGTGGATCATGGGCAGGTACCAGTCCGAGCCTCCGGCCGAAACGCTGGGGTCGCCGAGCATGTCCTGCACGATGCGCCGCACTTCCGGTTCGTCGATGGCACCGGCACCGCCGACGTTCACGCAATTCTGGATGGGCCGCTCCGGCGTGGAAAAAGGTTCCGGATCGTCGCAGTCCGGACATCCGTCGCGGTCGGAATCCAGGGTCACGCCCCGGGTATCCACCGGGCAATCTTCGGGCGTATCGGGCTCCTGGTCCAGGATGTTGAGCACCCCGTCGTTGTCGTCGTCGCCCATGTCCACCTCGGCGTTATCGGCCATGGCGTCCATGCTGAAGGTCATCGGGTTGACCCACCAGCTGGGGATGTCGTTGCGCTCCTTGCTGCCCAGGTGGATGTTCAGATGCAGGGAGGAATAGTGGTAGGTGTCAAAATCCCGGGACAGGGTATTGGTCTCCTCCCAGCGTTGGCCGTCCAGCAGGTCATCGTTGGTGAATTTGACCTTGTGTTCCAGGGCCAGCGAAAAACGCTGGGACAGGAGGATGTGCACGCCGATGCCGCCCGTGATCACCGGCTTGTAGGTGCGGTCCAGCAGGGTGGGTCGGGCGGGCTGCCCTTCGGCGGGTGTCTCGTAATCGCCGTCGTAGATTTCGCCAAGGGCGTCCAATACCGCTGTGCGGTCCTCGAACTCACCGCCACCCAGCGCACGGGCTGCGGAATAATCATACAGGTTGCCGTCGGCGTCCAACTGGTCGTAATAGGTAGCGTAGTTGGCCAGGCCGAGACCGGCAATCACGTTGAGGCCCACGCGGTTGCGGTCCTTGTGGTACTTGATGTTGTTGAGCGTAAAAACGGCCTCAACGGACAAGTCGTTGATCTGGGTCTTGTAGTTGTGGTAGACGATCCCGGGGCTGTCTGCGTAATTGAGCTCGGGATTGGTCTGCCCGTTGAGGGCGGGGTTGCGGTCAATCCCGCTGGAAGGCTGCCAGTTCTGGCCATAGGCATTGCCGCGGAGGTATTCCGCGCGCAGGGACATGACATAGCCCAGTGCCTTGCGCAGGTGGATGCCATAGCCCAGCGCAGGCAGGTGGTCCTTGCGGCTGCCGAGCGGATTGCTCCGCACGTCGCCGGACACCTGCAGGATGCCGCCGCTGATGCCCAATTCCCACATGTTGCGGGGTCGGGCCGGGAAATCGGTTTTGCCTTCCTGGAAGTCCTCGAACTGGTCCATGCGGCCCTTCGGGATCTTCTTGGCTTCTGCGCTGCTGGTGCTGTCCGTGGCAGCTGCCGCATTGCCGTCCTGTGCCTGCACGGCTGCGGGCAATTGAAGCACAAAAAAGGAAAACAGGGAAAGGATAAGGGTCGCGAATCTCATCGTGGGGCGTTCTGGCAACAGAAACGGTTTACCGAATTGGCAATCCGGCGATTACGCATGTGAGACCGGGCCGAAAATAGGCCAAAAAACAGGCGCGCAAAGCAACTGCTGCGTAAAGCTGCCGGCCTGTGGACGCTTGCACGTCCCTGGCAAGGGCTTCAAATGTACAAGAAGGCGCCGGAACGGGAGGCTTCGATCGGGCTTCGTTTACCCCTGTGGAAGAAAAGCTTTCGCCTCCGGCGAAAGGCAGTCCGATAAAGAAGGCTTTTGGACCGACCGAACGCGCAGATCCCGATCAGCGGATCAGGGTAATGGTCCCCTGACGCTGGATGGCTTCACCGGATTCGGTGGTCAGTTCCAGCGTGTAGATGTAGGTGGCCATCTCCGCGGCCTTGCCCTTGAAGCTGCCGTCCCAACCGATGTTGATGTCGCCTGTGGCAAATACGCGTTGTCCCCATCGGTTGAAAATCTGCAGGCTGTAGTTGTCCACGTAGGGTGTGCGGATGATGAACTGGTCGTTCACCCCGTCGCCGTTGGGGCTGAAGGCGTTGGGAATGGCCAGGGTGCGGATCACGACAATTTCCGTGGAGTCGCTGACCGTGCAGCCGTTGGCGTCCGTGACGGTGACCGTATACCAGGTGGTGAATTCGGGCGAAGCCACCGGGTTGGGGCAGTCTGTGCAGGAAAGGCCATCCCCCGGGCTCCACATCCAGGCGGATACCGGATCCACGTTGGTGGTGGGGTCGAGGGTCACGTCACCGCCGTTGGGAATGGGCAGGTAGGTGCCGGCTTCCAGTTCGGGCTCCTCCGGTTCATCGATGGTGGCGTCGATGGTCACCACACAGCCGGTAGCGTCCTGAACGGAGAAGGTATAATCCCCTCCCGCCAGATTGGCGAACACCGGGCTCGTGCCGTAGTCCACGCCGTTGCTGCTGTAGGTATAGGGCGGGGCACCGCCGCTGGCACCGAGATCCACCGAACCGGTGGTGTCCCCGAAGCAGTCTACGTCCTGGAGGTCCAGGAGGACCAGCTCCAGCAGGTTGTCCTCGATGATGGTGAAGGTGGTGTCCTTGCTGCAGCCGTTGGCGTCAAAGGCGGTGATGGTGTACGAACCCGCCGAGAGGTCTTCAAAGAGGCCAAAAACCTGGGTCGGCCCGCCGTCCAGGCTGTAGGTGAAACCACCAATGGGCGCCGTGCCCCCGCTGGCCGTCCACAGGACCGCGCCGTTGCTGCCGCCCGGGCAGGTGACCGGCTCGATCGAGTCCAGGCTCATGGAAATGGCCGGCGGATCGGTGAGTATATAGGTGGTAGTGCTGGTGCAGCCGCTGGCATCCGTCATGGCCAGGGTATAGGTGCCGGCGCCTAAGCCAGTCACGATTGAACTGTCCGGGGTGGTTTCCAGCAATCCAGTGCTCCAATCGAAGGTATAGGGCCCTGTGCTGTTGCCGACGGCGATGATGCTGCCGTCCATGCCCCCGGCACAGGTCGGGTTGAACACCGTGTCGATGGGCGGATCGCAGCAGGTCAGCGTAGGACCGCTGAAGACGATGTTTGGATCGCCATCGCAGTTGAAACTAGACCAACTGCCCGCCTCGCCGTCGCCCAGGGTATTCAGGGTGATGCTTAGGTCGGCCCCTTCTACGCACAAGCCCGGGGGAAGGGTGGTGACTTCAAAACAGAACTGCACCCAATGTGGGGCCGGACAAGTGCCAGTAGCATTGTCGCCAAAGTTGTTGCCCGGGTTGCCGTCCAGTGGACCACCGATACCAGAGTCGTAATAAATCCCTTGACCGTAGCTGGCACCCGTTGCAGAACTAGTAATGGTTGGATAGTAGTCCCAATTGCCGTTTCCATCGCACGATGGAGGAAAGCTGGTCACGTTGATGCTGCCGGCGTCCCAACCCGGTCCCAGGATGATCTCAAAGCCGTGGAACCAGTTGGCCGAGGCCGAATTCCAGGTATTCACGGACAGGCAGATCTCCACCGTTTCGTTGGCTTCATAGGTGGTGCCCGTGCCGCCATAACCAGGGGTACTGGTGGTGTCCCAGGTCAACAGGCATTGCGCTTGCGCCGGGACCACAAGGGCCAGCGCGAGCAGAAGGGTCAAAAAGCGGTTCATATCGGTCGGGTAAGGCCTTCGCCCGTACGGGCGAACCCTATGTACAGCAGGGTGCGATACGGATGCGAAGGTGGGGTAGAGGGGAGAAGCGATCCGAATGGGACGCGCGCGAGAGGGGGCATCCCTTGAGGGTATCCTGTGAAATTACGGCTTTTGCGGTAGGTGCAGAAATGATCGCGCTCAGGCGTTTTGGGTGCCGGATGGGCCCATTTTGGCCGGAAAAGCCCGGAACACGGGCCAAAACGCGACCTTTGCCGCCGCATGTTGATGGTTCAGAATTTGAGCGTCCGCTTTGGCGGCCGGGCCCTGTACGAGGGCATCAGTTTTTCGGTGCGTCCCCGCGAACGCGTGGGCCTGGCGGGCCGCAACGGGGCCGGCAAGTCCACCCTGCTGCGCGTGATCATGGGCATGCAGAAAGCCGACGAAGGCCAGGTGGTCATCCCGCAGGACTACACGCTCGGCTACCTGGCCCAGGACATCGAGGACATGAAGGGCCACAGCGTGCGCGAGGAAGCCGCCAAGGCCTTCGACGAGTTGCGCGCCCTGGAAAAGCGCCTGGCCCACATCCAGCACCAGTTGGAAACCCGCACCGACTACGAATCGGACGGCTACATGGAGCTGGTGGAGCACCTCGGCATCGTCACCGAGAAACTGAACTGGATGGGGGCGGCTTCGGCCGAAGGCGAATTGGAACGGGTCCTCAAGGGCCTGGGTTTCCGCCAGACCGACCTCGACCGTCCGGTCGAAGAGTTTTCCGGGGGGTGGCAAATGCGCATCGAACTGGCCAAGATCCTGCTGTGCAAACCCGACCTGATATTGTTGGACGAACCCACCAACCACCTGGACATCGAGTCCATCCAATGGGTGGAGGGCTTTTTGACCCAACACCCCGGGGCGGTGATCGTGATTTCGCACGACCGTGCGTTTTTGGACAACGTCACCAGCCGCACCATCGAAATCAGCGCGGGCAAACTGCAGGACTACAAAGCGCCCTATTCCAAATACCTGGAGCTGCGCGCTGAACGGCAGCAAACGCTGATCAACGCCAAGAAAAACCAGGATCGGGAGATCGAACAGGCCGAGCGCCTGATCACCCGTTTCAAGGCCAAGTCCACCAAGGCTTCGATGGCCCAGAGCCTCCAGAAAAAGCTGGACCGCGTCAAGCGCATTGAGCTGGATGAGGGAGAAAGCGGGGCCATCCGCTTCCGCTTCCCTCCTGCCCCGCGTTCGGGCCTGGCCGTGGTCCGGGCGGAAGGCTTGCGCAAGGACTACGGCGAAAAGAAGGTCTTGCGCGGCCTGGACATGCTCGTTGAACGGGGCGACAAGGTGGCCTTTGTAGGCCGCAACGGGGAGGGCAAATCGACCCTGAGCAAAATGATTGTCGGGGCCACCGGCGTGACCGCCGGCGAACTCGAAATCGGCACCAACGTGCAGATCGGCTACTACGCACAGGACCAGGCCGATAAACTGGATGGAGAACTGACGGTCTTTGACACCCTGGACAAGATTGCCACCGGGGACATGCGCACGCGGGTGCGTACCCTGCTGGGTTGTTTTCTGTTTTCCGGGGAGGATGTCGAGAAAAAAGTCAAGGTTTTGTCCGGTGGCGAACGCAGCCGTCTGGCGCTGGCCAAACTCCTGTTGGAGCCCATCAACCTGTTGGTGCTGGACGAACCCACCAACCACCTGGACCTGGTTTCCAAGGGCGTGCTCAAGGAAGCCATCGAACAATACGACGGCACCGCCATCCTGGTCTCGCACGACCGGGACTTTTTGGGCGGGCTGACCGACCGCGTCTACGAATTCACCGGCGGCAACATCGAAGAGACCATCGGCGACATTTACGCCTACCTCGAAAAGAAGAACATCGAAACGATGCGCGAATTCGAGGAAGGCAAGGGCAGCAACAGCGCGGTGGCAGGTTCGGGAAAAAGCGCGGACGTATCCACAGGCAAGGCCCTGCGCAGTGGCGCTGCCCTGCCAGGAAAAGCGCAAAAAAACAACAGCGGGAAGCCGGTGGCCAAAGCAGCCCCTGTCCTCTCCCACGCCGATTGGTTTGAGGCCAAGAAAAAGGCGGAGAAAAACGAAAAGAAGGTCCGGCGCAGCCTGGAGCAATTGGAAAAACAAATCGGCAAACTCGAGTCGGCCATCGGCGCGGTGGAAGACCAACTCAAGGACCCCGATTTTTTCTCCAAAGCCGACCCGCAGATTTTCACCGACTACGAGAAGCACAAGGCGGAACTGGAATCGGCCATGGCCGAATGGGAAGCCGCCGGTGAAAAACTCGACGCCGCCATCGCGGAACGCGACCGCCTGCACGGCATGCGGCCGGCGGAATAGGAGGACCCCTGGTCTTGACCCGCCGATGCGGTGGATCACATTGTTGTGCTGGAGCGGTCCCGAGCCTTATTGATAGCCCGCCGCCTGCAGTTTGAAGAGTTCGGCGTACAGCCCGTTGGCCGCCAACAGATCTTCATGGCTGCCAATTTCCCGCTGGGCGCCGTCTTTGAGCACCAGGATACGGTCGGCCATGCGCACGGTGGAAAAACGGTGGGAGATCAGCACCGCGGTTTTACCTTCGGTCAGTTCGCTGAAGCGCTGAAAGACCTCGTATTCGGCACGGGCATCCAGGGCGGCAGTGGGTTCATCCAGGATCAGCAATTGCGCATCCCGCATGTAGGCCCGGCCCAAGGCTACTTTTTGCCATTCACCACCGGACAGGTCTACACCCTTGTCGAAGCGGCGGCCGAGCATTTGTTCGTAGCCTTCCGGCAGCTTTTCAATGACCGAGTCGGCAAGAGAGCGTGCTGCCGCATCCTCGATTTCGGGCCGATTTTCCTTGTGGTCGATGCGCCCGATGGCGATGTTTTCGGAAGCCGTGAGCGAAAAGCGCACAAAGTCCTGGAAGATGACGCCCACCATGGCGCGCAGGCCCTCCAGGTCGTAGTCGCGCAGGTCGCGCCCTTCCAGCAGGATGCGGCCTTCCGTGGGGTCGTAAAGGCGGGCGAGCAGCTTGACGAGCGTGGTCTTTCCCGCGCCATTTTCGCCGACCAAGGCGAGCTTTTCTCCGGCGCGTAAATGGAAACTCAGCCCCCGAAGGGCCCAGCGGTCGGTGCCGGGATAACGGAAGCCCACGTTTTCAAATTCGAATCCACGCTCGAGTTTATCTGGAATGGGGATGGGGTTTTCTGCGGCCGCAATGGCCGGTTCCATTTCCAGAAAATCGAACAAGTCCTGGAGGTACATGGCGCGTTGCGCGATGCCAGAAAGCCGCTGCAGCATGCCCTGCATCAGACCGCGGGTACGCATGAAACTGCCGGCCAAAAAGGTCATGTCACCGATGGAAATGATGCCGGCGATGGTTTGGCGGATGATGACCACATAGGCCACGTAATAGCCGCCCGTGCCCAGGGTATGGAAGAGGCTGGCCCAGCCGTTGCGCTTCAGGGCCAGGCTGCGGTTGGCGCGGTAATAGGCATCCGCCAGGGCTGCAAACCGCGTTTTTAGAAAGCCTTCCAGGCCGAAGACCTTGACTTCCTTGGCGGTTTGGTCGCTGGCTCCGACCAGACGCAGGTAATCGAGTTCTCGGCGTTGCGGGGTCCAGGAACGGGTCAGCGAATAGGTGCGCTGGTTGAACAGCGTTTCGTTGAAGTAAACGGGCAGAACGGCCAGGGCCAGGATGAGCAGCAGCCAGGGGTTGAAGGCCAACAGGCCACCGGCTAGAAAAACAATGCTGACCGCGTCCTGGGCCTGTTGCAGCAATTGGCTCATCAGCAGCGTACGGCCCAGCGTCTGCTGGCGCGCCCGTTCCATTTTGTCGTAAAAAGCGCTGTCTTCAAACTGCGGGAGGTCCAGCCGGGCCGCCTGTTCGATCAGTTTGACCGAGGTGGCATTGGCAAAAAGATCACCGAGCAGGGCATCCAGCAGGGTGATGCCGCGGCCGAGCAGGGCCGAGAAAATGGCCAATCCAAACTCGAGGCCCACCCAGGTCCACAGGTCGCCGGTGTCGCGTTCGCCGGCAGGCAGGTCCACCAGAGTAACCACCGCATCAATGATGAGTTTGCCCACATAAAGCTGAGCCACCGGCATGGCCGCCTGCACGATGCGGAGCAGCACATTGCCCAAGGCCATGCCCCGGTGGGTTTCCCAAACCAGGCGCAGGAAACGCGGTACGTTGCGGTAGGCCTTGAGGCTGTCCCGAAAACTCAGATCCTTTTCGCGATCGCTGGATACACCCCGTTGAACGGCCATCAGG
The DNA here is from genome assembly GCA_030432405.1 of Bacteroidia bacterium. Taxonomy (GTDB): domain Bacteria; phylum Bacteroidota; class Bacteroidia; order Chitinophagales; family BACL12; genus WGOA01. The sequence continues at coordinate 13,873 of JAUIHG010000007.1, forward strand.
AATCCATCGACTGGGTCAGCGCCTGCACCACCTTGTATTCGGAGAGGAATTCACGGGCCATGATGCGCAGGATGGTGTAGGTGGGGATGGCCACGATCATGGCGGGAATGCCGGCAAGGAAGCCGGCGGACATGACCACGAGGAAGATCTCCAGCGGATGGGCGGAGACCACATTGGCAAAAATGGTGGGCTGGAAGACGTTGTTGTCCAGGATCTGGGCCACCCAATAGACGACAAACACCTTGATGATCAAGGGGAGCAAGACCGTGTCAAAGGGTTCGCCGACATGGCCCGTGATGGCCATGGCAATGGCGAAGGCGCCCGCCAGGATGGGGCCTAGGTAGGGAATGATGTTCATCAGGGCCCCGAAAACACCGATGAGCATAGCATAGCGCACACCCAAAATGCTCAGGCCAATCGTGGTCATTAGCGCAAAAACCAGCGCCTGCAGCAAGAGGCCCAACAGGTAACGCCGCAACATCCTCCGGGACGATTTGAGCACCTTCCGCATGCCCGGCAGGTGCTTTTCCGGAGTAGCCGCCAACATGGCCCGGCTGAACAAGCGGCGTTCGCGCAGCATAAAAAATGTGGTAAAACTCACTGCAAAAAAGCCGACCGCAATGCTGCTGATGACACCAACCGTCCCGCTGAACACACTGGATACGGAAACGGCACCAACCAGTCGGCCCAACCAGTGTTGCAATTCGGTTTCCAGGTCGCCTGCTGGAATGCCGTAGCTGCGCAAACGGTACTCAAGTTCATTAAGCGGATCTTCCAGGGACTCGATGATCTCCTGCGGTTGGACCTGACTGAGTGCATCGGCTTGTTGCACGACGAGGGGGCTGAATGCGGCTGGAATGCCAAACAAAATCCCATAGGTCAACAGCATCGTAATCAGGGCGGCAACCGTGCGGTGTACCTGCCAACGACCAATCTTGCGTTCGTTCAACCAGTCGGTTATCGGCCGTACCAAAAGCGACAGCACACCGGCAATGGCCAAAAAGATGAATACCGGGTAAATCTTACTGAACAGCCAAAGCACGATCAGTACCACAGATGCAAACACAAGAATCACCGTTAGCAGGCGAACCAGCTCGCGGTTGCGGGGCAAATTCCGTTTGCTCTTCTCGGGCTGTTCAGGCATGGAGCAAGATTAGCGGAATTCGGCGGATTTCGGCCGAAACACGGCTCAAAGCGCCCCCGGCCTTCCTGCGGCCACCCAGTCGGCTTCGGTGTCCACGTCGTCCAATTCCGGCAGCAAATGAACGGTAGACCCGTCCTTTTCGATCCGCGCTTTGGTTTCAGCCAACACGCGGTCCGTGCTCCAGGGCATGTCTGAAAACAGGTGGCGCTGCCAGCGGGTCATCCCCAGCAGGTAGTAGCCGCCGTCGCGGGCGGGGCCAAGGGTGTAGTCGTGTTCGCCGAGGGCGGCGAAGCCTGCTTCCACGATTTCCGCAGTCAGCGCCGGAATATCGGAACCGATAATCTGCACCTGTTTGTAGCCGCCCATCTTGAAGGGGATGGAAAAGGCAAACTCCATGCGGGCGCCGAGGTCGCCATGGCACTGCACGTACTTCCGGAACAACTGGTCTGAAAACCCATCCGAGCGGTCAATCCAATCCGTGTAAAACACAAAGCGGTCGGCCTGGACGGCTTCGGCCACCTGCCGCGTATGGTCCAGCATGTGCTGGTAGGCGGCCAGTGCCTGCTGGTCCCCGACGCCTTCGGCCAAGCGGGTTTTGACCTTGCCCGCTTCCGGATTGCGGAGGAACACCATCAGGGCTTTGTCGGTCTTGGAGCTGTTGCTGGTTTCGGTCATGGGGCGGATCGGATGCGCCTGCGGCTATCGTGGCCTCAGGCGTAGTGCCGCAGCGTACGGGTGCGGTCGAAGGGTTTGAAGCGCAGGCGCCACGCCTCCGCCTGGCCGCGGAAGCGGTCGTGGCGGTTCAAAAAGGCCAGAATGCCGGCTTCGCTGGCGGACGGTGCACCGGTCAGCCGGCCCCAAAGGGCGCGCCAGGCGGGTTCGGCCACACCTTTGCCGCCTGAAGCGCTGTGCACCATTCCAGCGGTGGCAAAGTCGCCGCGGAACATCTTGAAAATCCCCGGCAACAGCAGCACGCCGTTGGCGGCATCCTCTTCCAGTTCTTCATCCAGGTAGGCTGCCGTGGCCAGATCCAGTTGATGGTCAATGTCCGCCGCATTGTAATGCCGGATGGGCGGACAGGAAGCCGCCGCGCAATTCAGCGCAAAGTGGATGCGCGGGTCCAGGGTGTCCACCCGCCAGCGGCGCTCGAGGGCCGAGGTCCAGGGCTTGCGCAGGTAGCCGGCCGCCCACCAGATCCGGGATCGGCGTAGGAAACCGTGCTCCACCTGATCCAGGGAGAGGGTTTCGCCGGCAACGGCGAAACGCTTTTTGCGGAAAAACCACAACCACGCCACTGTAGAGCCGCCTGGGGGATTCTGCAACATGGCCCATTGCGCCTGGGCATTGTAAAGGTTGATCCAGAAGGCCTTTTTGCGCGCGTCGGTATTGAGGGTATTGCTCAGTTCCATCCGGTCCAGGCCCGCCAGGCTTTTGGATAAGGCGCTGACGGAAGGGGCGTCTTCTTCCCGCACGGCGTCAAGCAGGGCAGCGGCCAGGACCAAGGGATCATTGGTTGAGGGACCTTGCGTCGGCGGCCCGGGCGTGGTGCTCTTTTCCGGTGCTTCCGTCTGTTTGTGGCGCAGCGGTACCTCTTGCCTGGAGGCCTTGCGGCCGGGCAGCCCAGCCTGGCGGCTGGATGCGCTTTTGCGGATGTGCCGGGTGGAAGTGTGGCGATCAGCGGGCATGCCAATAGGTCTTGCTCCACGTGCTTCCATCCCGGAAGCGCAGCTCAATGCGGCAGGGACCGGCCGGCAAATCCAGCTGGTCTACCCGGATGGCCTGGCTGGCATAGGGCATCTGCCCCTGGGCCAGCATTCGACCGTCGAGGGACCAAATCAACCATTCCAAGTCGGGATTGGGTTCCCAAGCTGCCCAATACAAGGCTTCGCCAAAGGGGTTGGGCCCCAGCGGCGGGTAATCGAAATGCGCCAGGGGTCCGGTCAGGGCACTGACCGTGTCGCCGAGGTCGAGACGGGCCAGGCCGCTGCCCAACAGGCCCAGCCACGCGACGCCTTCGCGCGTGCGCAACAGGGCCCGAACGTTGTCTTCCGGCAGGTTGCTGTTGCCCGTCCAGTAGCGGGTCCAGTCGGCCCCGTCAAAAAGGGTCAGGCCTGCGGCGGTCATGCCCAGCCAGCCCTCGGAATCCCCGCCCACGGCCAGGCGGGCGATCTCGTTGTCCGGGATGTCGGAGCTGATGGTGTTGAAGGTCAGAAAGCTGCCGTCCGGCGTGCGCAGGATCAGGCCGCCAGCCGGGGTGGCCAGCCAGAGGTTGCCCGCGTCGTCCTCGTCGATGTCCAGGATGGTGTTGTCGATCAAGTCGCTGTTGGCGATGGTCCAGTTGTCCCAGCCTTTGCCGTTGTAGCGCGCCAGGCCGCTGTTGATGGTGCCGATCCAGACGGTGCCGTCTTCCTGAATGTGGATGGCCGGGATGTTGTTGCCGGGCAAGCCGCCGGAAAGCACCGACCAGGTCTGCCAGGCATCGGCCACCGGATCAAAGCGGGCCAGACCGCCCGTGGTCCCGATCCACAGGGCGCCGTCCGGCGTGAATTCCAGATCCCGCACGTAGAAGTCCGGCAACGGCGACTCCAGTGGAGTCCAGATGTCCCACTGATCGGCCACCGGATCATAGCGGCTCAGGCCACCCAGGAAATGGCCCACCCACATGCGGCTGCCATCCGGATCCACCGTCATGCTGCGCACCACATCGTCGCCCATGCCGTCCAGGCTGGCGTTCCAGGTCTCCCAGGTGCTGCCGTCGAAAGCGCCCAGGCCGAACTCGGTGCCCACCCAAAGCCGTCCCGAGCTGTCCATGGCCAGGTCGTTGACCTGGTCGTAAGGCAGCCCGGAATTGCCCGTATCAAACAGCTCGAACACATGCTGGGCATGCGCAGAAAAGGCGGCGCTCAGCAGCACCAGGACAAGGGCGGGGCGGAAGGACATGGCACAAAGAAACCGACGCCCGTGTGAAGGTCGGGCCGGTGGCGGGAAAAAGGGCGGGCTGTACAAAAAAGGCGCGGCGCGCGGGCCGGGATCAGCGTTCGCCGGCAGGCGCCAACAGCAGGCGTTCGCGGTACACGCGTTCCCCGGCCTTCAGGGCCACGAGGTAAGTGCCGGCGGCAAGCCCCTCCAGGTTCAGGTCCACCTGTCCCGCGCCTGCGGCGAAGGCTCCGCCTCCGCTTTGCAGCACACGTCCCTGCAGGTCGAGCAGCTGCCAGTTCAGGTCCTGAGCCTCGCGGAGTGTGAAGCGCAACGCGGCGCGGTCGCTGGCCGGGTTGGGGCTCAGGGAGAGCGCGCCTTCCAGTGGATTGTTCAGGCCCGTGCAGATCCGGACCAGGGCCACCGCCTCGCTGCGTGAAGACGTACAGGTGAGGTCTTCCTGCTGGATGTCCCAGTCGTAGAAATAGTAGTACAAGCCCGGGCCGAAATTGCTGTCGTAGATCTCGACCACATCGGGTACGGTATGCGGGTAGGCCACGCTGCCGTCGTTGGTGCGCTGGAGGCGCGGGGAGCTGAAACCGAAATTGGCGATGTTCTCCGATTCCCGGGTGGTGATCAGATACCCACTGCCGGCAGGCACCTCCAGGTCCAGGCTGATGCGGCTTTCGCCCAGCGGGATGGTGACATCCCGGGCGGCCACAAGGTTGCCCCCGGCATCCAGGATCTCGATGGTGCGGTCTCCGGCCTGGTCGGTGTATACCTTGGCGCTTTTGAGCGTGAAGGGCGCCAGGGCGTTGAACAGCAGGCCGCCGTTGAAGCTGTTGCCCGAGTAGATGCTGGTGCCCACATGGTCGGTCTCGCCGACGTTGGCCGAGAGGCCCGGGAAGAGCGCGTCGCGCTCCACCCAATAGCTCGTGGTGCTGCTCAGCACCGGCGTGGTGAAGTCCGCCCCGGTGTGCAGCAGCGTGCCGCCGGTTTCGGTGTCGTACCAGCGTTCGCTTCCGGTGGCCCCGGGACCCGCAGAGAGGACCATGGAGCCCATGTCGCAGACCGAATCGCCTTCGGCCGAAGGCGAAACCACCTCCGTAACCGCAATGTCGATGGTGTTGGAGGTCACCGTGCCGCAGGTGGGGCTGGTGACGGTCACCGAGTAGCTGCCCGGGTCACTGACGCTGATGGTGGGCGTGGTGGCGCCGTTGCTCCAGAGGTAGTCCGAACCCGTCAGCGGCGAGCTGATCTCCACCACATCGCCGCCGCAGATGGTCGTGCCGCCGTCTTCGACCGTCAGGTCAAAGGCCGTGATGCTGCCCTGCTCCGTCAGCGTAATGGGCACGGCCTCCACGTTGTTGGTTTCGTCTTCTTCGAGGAAATAGTTGTAGGGATCCACGTGCACGACCAGCATGTAGGTGCCGTTGCAGACCGTTTCGGGAATGTCGATCTGCATGCCGTCCAGGTAGTGGTAGTAGATATCCGTGTAGCCTGCCGAAATGCCCTGGTTGGTCAGCCCGCAGCTGTAGCCGCCGCCGCCCAGGCCGTAGTTGGGGGCATCCGTGGTCAGGATGTTGTCGGCCGCGTCGCGGCAATGGCCGTAATAATAGCTGCAGGAGCCGTAATCCATCAGGCAAAAACCCAGCTTGGCGCCATCGGCCACCACCGGCCAGTTCAGGGGGTTGGGATCGGCCGTCGGCGTACGCAGGCTGTACACGCCCCAATCGTCCACGTGCATGTGCCCGTGCGAGGGGTGGTAGGTCATCGAGCCGGCCCAACGGTCCGTGTAGGTCATCGATCCGTCCGGGTTTTTGTGGTAGATGCGCTGCTGGATGAGCTGCCGCGGGGCGCTGCCGTCGCTGCAGGTGGTCAGGCCGCCGGGGCTGTGGATGGTGTCCGAGCCGCAGACGTAGTAATCCGTGGCCACCACGCGCAAGGGCCCGTGCCCGGTATTGGTGGTGGATACCGAAACGCCCAGTTCACCGGGTACTTCGGGCTGCTCGGCCGCGTCCAACAGCAGGTCGCGGGAAATTTTGATGTCCGGCAACAGATCGCAATCTGTAGTGCCGTCTTTGCAGGCACAGCCGCTCGCGTTCGAGGTGGAGCAGGGTTGCGCCTGAACGGCGAAGGCGGTGAAGATGAGGGAGAAAACAACGGCAGACGCCCGGGATAGGGAGAACAAGGAATCCATAAACAGCGTATCGGTAAAGGATGCTTTTCGCCGAAAGGCGGTCCTTGAAAATACGGAATTCCTTTCCAGGTCAAAAGCGGTGTCCTTTGTGCCATGGCCGCGATGCCTTCAGTGCTGCGCATGAACATGCCTGGTGATCTGTTGTGGCCTGATACGCAGCAGCTTTAATCCCGTTGTTTATGATCTCCCGTCTTTCCGCTTTTCTCCTGTTTGCCACAGGATTTCTGGCCTGCACCTACCATGAGCCGCCGGAGCTGAGTCTTCGCCAAACGGCACAAGCGGCATCCGAGTTCGGTGCGCAACCTTGCTCGACGTACCTGTTCGATTCCGCTCTGGCCAACCTGGAGTATTCCACCCCGTTTTTGCGCCATGCCCATCGCATTGTGCCCTATGCACCGGCGGATACCAACCTTTTTGGTTGGACCCAGATGCGCTATGTCATCCAGTTGGTCAGCCCTTCGGAAGTCCGGCAACCCTATGACATCATTTACCTCCACGGTGGTGGCGGCGATGTGGGGCACGCAGCACTCGGAGACAATCTGGTCTACGAGTTGGTTGAAAAGGGCTACAACGTCTGGTGTGTGGAATACCGCCGAGGGTGGCACGAAGGCTCCTACAACCGGTGCATTCCACGCGACATGTTCAAGGCAACGGAAGCCGACTTCCAAAGGCTGGACAGTGCCGCGGTATGGGCTTTGCGCGACGTCCGTTTGGCAATTGACCAGATTGCCGCCAACACGACCGACAGCTTTATCCTGTACGGCTCATCCTTTGGAGCCCACCTGGCGTTGATGAGCGGGCCATTCGACGACGAAGTCCGTGTCCGGCGCAACCGCATCAAGGGCTGTTTAGCGCTCTATGGGTGTGTCCGCCCCGGTACGCCGCTTGGAAACCCCATGCCCACCTTCATGTTGCACGGTGCCGCAGATTCCCTTAATGGTCCGGACCGACAGCCGATTTTCAACATCCCCCCACCCAAGGGGCGCATGATGGAAGGCAGCCGAGCGGTGTATGGTCGGATCCACCAGCATTCCCCCACCTGGCTTATGATGCACGACTTCGGACACGGCACCGGGCCCATCACCTCCAGCGGTTTGCGCGAAATCATGGAAAAGGCCTTCATAAAGCGCCGCATTCCCGTGGGCCGATACCGCCTGTTGCCGGACGGTCGTGTACTTGCTGAAACGCCTTCCGGCGCAGGCTGATATCGTGGCTACTGCACCGTCCAGGTATCCTTTCCGGCAATGGTACGGTCGAGTTCCGCATCCAATTCGGCCTCTAGCTCGGGCGGTAAAAAGGCGGGCGCGGCATCCGCCGTGTCTGCCTTTTGCGGTCCTGTTCCGCCTCCGGCGAAGGCCATGCCCGGTCCGGTGGGCAAGTGCGCGGGCCCTTCCAGGTTCATGGCCGCGGCCAGTTGTGCGTTGAGGGCGTCTTCGTAGGTCTCGCGCGTTTGCGCGAAAAAGACCCCGAAGGGACGCGGCAGGGCACCTTCGTTGCGCGGATCGTCAAACATGCGGGCCAGGATGGTGGCCTTGATCGGGTCGCTTTCGTCGTGGACCCAGGCCTCGTCCAGGCTGCCTTCTGCGCCGTGTTTGAAGGGCACGGGTTTGAAGCCGTCGAGCTTCAGGGCGTATTCGCGCTGTGCGCCGAAGACCAACGGCTGGCCCTGCTCCACAAAAACAGTATGCTGCGGCTTGGTATCCTTGTCGGTGAAAATGAAAAAAGCGCCGTCGTTGAAAATGTTGCAGTTCTGGTAGATCTCCAGGAAGCTCGTCCCGTGGTGGTCGTTGGAACGGCGCAACATGGCCTGCAGGTGTTTGGGGTCGCGGTCCATGGCGCGGGCCACAAAACTGGCGTCCGCGCCCAGGGCCAGGGCCGCGGGATTGAAGGGGTGGTCCACCGAACCCAATGGTGTGGATTTGGCCACTTTTCCTGCCTCCGACGTCGGCGAATACTGCCCCTTGGTCAGGCCGTAAATCTGGTTGTTGAACAGCAGCAGGTTGCAGTTCACGTTGCGGCGCAGTAGGTGGATGAGGTGGTTGCCGCCGATGGACAAGCCGTCACCGTCTCCGGTGACCACCCAGATGCTCAGCTCGGGCCGCGTGGCCTTCAGGCCGGTGACGATGGCCGGCGCGCGCCCGTGGATCGAATGCATGCCGTAGCTGTTCACGTAGTAGGGAAAACGCGAAGAACAGCCAATGCCGGAAATGACCGCGATGCGCTCGCGCGGGATGCCGATCCCCGGCAGCACGCTTTGCACCTGCTTGAGGATGGAGTAGTCGCCACAACCGGGACACCACCGCACGTCCTGGTCGGTGGCAAAGTCTTTGGCGGTCAGTTGGACAGTGGAGGTATCGGACATGGCCTGAGGCACTGCGCAGAAGCGGGCTTCTGTATTTTGGAATGTCTTGTCGGGAACGGCTTGCCTGGTGTGATGCTTTATTCTGGAACGACTGTTCTGTTACGCGTTTGCGGCGGCCGGAATCAGCGCCTTCACCGCCGCCGCCAATTCCTCTTTGCGGATGGGCGTGCCCTTGATCCGGTTGAAAGGCACCGCGTCGATCAGGAAGCGGTCGCGGATGAGGTGCACCAGTTGTCCGTCGTTGATTTCCGGCACGATTACCCGGCGGAAGCGGGCCATGAGGTCCCCGAGGTTGGCCGGGAAAGGACGGATGTGCCGCAGGTGGGCGTGTGCAACGGCCAGGCCTTCACCGAGCAGGTCGCGGACGGTGGCCCGGCAGGTGCCGTAGGTGGATCCCCAGCCCAGGATGAGCACATCGCCTTCTTCCGGTCCGAGATCTATTTCCAGATCGGCTACGGGAATGCGGTCGATCTTGGCCGCCCGCGTTTTGACCATGTTTTCGTGGTTGTCCGGATCGTAGGAAACGTTGCCGGTATCGGCCTGTTTTTCCAGGCCGCCAATGCGGTGTTCGAGGTCCGGCACACCCGGCACGGCCCAGGCGCGAACCAGCCGTTCGTCTCTGGCATAGGGCAGAAACTGGCCGTCTTCGTTGATGGCTTTTTCGAGTTTCGCCGGATCGGCGAAACGCGGCTGGATGGACGGCATGGCCGCCGCCGAAGGAAAACGCCAGGGTTCCGCGCCGTTGGCGATGTAGCCGTCGGACAGCAGGATCACCGGCGTCATGTGCTCCACGGCAATCCGGCAGGCCTCGTAAGCGGTTTCAAAGGCGTCCGAAGGCGAGTGGATGGCCAGCACCGGCATGGGGCATTCGCCGTTGCGGCCATACAAGGCCTGCATCAGGTCGGCCTGCTCGGTCTTGGTGGGCATGCCCGTGGAGGGACCGGCCCGTTGGATGTTGATCACCACCAGGGGGAGTTCGAGCATCATGGCCAGGCCGAGCGCTTCGCCCTTCAGGGCCATGCCCGGACCGGAGGTGGTGGTGACGGCCAGGTGGCCGCCGAAGGCCGCGCCGATGGCCGCGGAGATGGCTGCGATTTCGTCTTCGGCCTGGAAGGTCCGCACGCCGAAGCGTTTGAAGCCGGAGAGCTGGTGCAGGATGTCCGAGGCGGGCGTGATGGGGTAACTGCCCAGGAACATGGGCAGGCGGCTTTTGCGCGAAGCGGCCAGCAGCCCCAGGCCGGTAGCCTCGTTGCCGGTGATGCTGCGGTAGGTGCCGGGCTCCAGCTCGGCCTTGGGCACGCGGTAACGGGTGGAGAAGGTCTCCGTGGTGTCGCCGTAGGCATAGCCCGCGTGCAGGACGGCCTGGTTGGCCGCCTTGACCTCGGGCAGTTTTTGGAACTTTCGGTCCAGAAAGTCCAGGGTCGGTTCCAACGGACGGTCGTACATCCAGTAGAGGAAGCCGAGCACAAACATGTTTTTGCAGCGGTCCTTCTCCTTGGTGCCGAGTTCGTAGTCCTTGAGGCATTCGCGCGTCAGGCGCGTCACGTCCATTTCATGGCGGACGTAGCCCTGCAGGCCGTCGCCTTCGAGAGGGTTCTCATCATAGCCGGCCAGGCGCAGGTTCTTGGCGTCAAAGCCGTCGCGGTTGAGGATGAGCTGGCCGCCGGGCTCCAGGCTTTCGAGGTTGGCCTTCAGCGCAGCGGCGTTCATGGCCACCAGCACGTCGCAGCGATCGCCGGGGGTGTAGACCGGACGGCTGGCAAAGTTGATCTGGAAGCCGCTCACGCCGGCCAGGGTACCGACCGGGGCGCGGATCTCCGCCGGAAAATCCGGGAAGGTGGCCAGATCGTGGCCCGCCAGCGCCGTGGAATTGGTAAACTGGCCGCCGGTCAATTGCATGCCGTCGCCGGAGTCTCCGGCGAACTTGATGACAACCTCCTGGCGCGTTTCAAAGCGTTCCTGGCTTTGGGCGTCCTGGGCATGTTCACGGCCATGGCTTTGCGGGCTTTCGCCTGCGGCGGTCTGGCCGTTTTGAGCAGATGGGGATTCGGACATGATCAGCGGACAAAGTTAGGTCCGGCAGGTTTGCGCAAAAGCCTACATCAGTCCGCGTATCCAACCACAACCACTGACGTATACAAAACCCCCTATGGAGGGCGATGCAATCACAAGCCTTGCTGTTCCAAGACCCTTTCAAGCACTCAAGGGACCCCGCGATATGCAAGCCGTCAGAACCATAAGTGCTGCACCCCACCAATGGAATGCGTTCCATGGCCAGAAGCCGTTGGGCAGAATCCTACATGCTCCTCCCGCTTGCACCGGCAAGGCTTTGGGCCTCCAGCCCAACCCTTTGAGGCGTTTCCAGCGTTCCTGGTGAGGCGCGGTTTTGAAGAGTGCAGGGAGCGTACTCCGGTACGTGACCCAACGACGAGAAAGCGTAACAACGCCAGCGGCGTCGCAAACGCATTACGCGTATGCACGGATGTTCTTCCCCTCCATGTAATTCAAGAAGGCCCGATTTGCCACCCGCATACCGCCCGGCGTGGGATAATCCCCGGTGAAGTACCAGTCGCCGGTATGGCCGGGAATGGCGGCGTGCAGGGCGTCGACGGTCTGGTAGATGACCTTGACCTCGGCCTGGATGTCGTCGGCGGTGACCAGGCGGGCGATACGATCGGAGATTTCCTGATCGCTGAAGGGCTCGTAGAGGCGCTTGACCAAGTTGCGCTGTTCGCCCGCAGGGCGCCCCACTTCTGCCTTGCAGGCTTCATACACTTCGGCAAGCAGGTCTTCCATGTCCCGCTCGCGGATCAGGTCAATCATGGCGCGGAAGGCCACAAAGTCGCCCATTTTGGACATGTCAATGCCGTAGCAATCCGGAAAGCGGATCTGCGGGGCGGAAGAGGCAATCACGATGCGCTTGGGGCCCAGCCGGTCGAGGATGCGGATGATGCTTTCGCGCAGGGTGGTGCCGCGGACGATAGAGTCGTCGATGAGCACCAGGGTATCCACACCGCGTTTGACCTGGCCGTAGGTGGTGTCGTAAACGTGGGAAACCAGGTCGTTTCGGGACTGGTCTTCGGTGATGAAGGTGCGCAGTTTGGCGTCCTTGACGGCAAGTTTTTCGACGCGCAGGCGCTGGTGGAGGACCTTTTCGAGGGCTACCAGATCGGGTTTGCCGTCCATGGACAGGATGGCGTCGCGTTTGCGCTCGTCGAGGATGTCTTCCAAGCCCTTGACCAGGCCCAAAAAGGCCACTTCCGCCGTATTGGGGATGTAGCTGATGATGCTGTGGTCCAGGTCGCCTTCCACGGCGTTTACCACGGCCGGGGCCAGCATCTGGCCGAGTTTGATGCGCTCGTTGTAGATGTGCGCGTCCGAACCGCGGCTGAAATAGATGCGCTCGAAGGAACAGGAGCGCTTGGGTTCGGGTTTGCGGACATAGGCCTCCTCGAAATCGCCATTGGCCTTGACGATCAAGGCATGGCCGGGCTTGAGCTCCCGCACGTCTTCCACCTTAAGGTTGAACGCGTTTTGGATGGCCGGACGCTCGGAGGCCGCGACCACAAAGTCCTCATCAGCGTACCAATACACCGGACGGATGCCGATGGGGTCCCGAAGGACGAAAGCGTCGCCGGAACCGATCAGCCCGGCCATGGCATAACCGCCATCAAAGTCACGCGCAGAACGGCTCAAGACCCGCTTGAGATCCAGCTCCCGTTCGATGAGGTCGGAAATGGCGCGGTTCTCGTGGTAGTTTTTGTACTGATCAAAAAGGCGCTGGTTTTCGACGTCCAGAAAGTGCCCGACTTTCTCGAGTACGGTCACGGTATCGGCGTTGCGCGTGGGATGTTGGCCGAGGGCCACGAGCTGGGAAAACAGCTCGTCGTTGTTGGTCAGGTTGAAGTTTCCGGCCATCACCAGGTTCCGCGACTTCCAGTTGTTGGCGCGGATGAAGGGGTGGCACGCATTGACCGAATTTTTGCCGTGGGTACCGTAGCGCAAGTGGCCGATCATCACCTCACCGGTGTACTTGACATTGCGCTTCAGCCATTCGCCCTTGCGGGTCTTTTTCCGCGGTTTGTCGGCGATCCCGTCGTTGATTTTCTTGAAGACCGTGCCGAAAATGTGCTTGATCGGCTGCTGATCGATGGACCGCGAACGGTCGATGTATTTCACCCCGGGTTGCACATCCAGCTTGATGGTGGCAATGCCGGCGCCATCCTGCCCCCGGTTGTGCTGCTTTTGCATGAGCAGGTACAGCTTCTGCAGGCCGTAGAAATGGCTACCGTAGCGGTCCCGGTAGTAATCGAGCGGTTTGCGGAGGCGGATAAAAGCAATACCGCACTCGTGCTTGATGGGATCGGACACGGGAAAGCAGGGGTGAAAAGCTGCCGCCAGGATCAACGCCGTTTGCTGCGGACCAAAGGCCGGAAAGGTGCTCCTGCGGCAGCCGGAATGGAGGGGAAATGCGCGGGGTTCCGGCTTTGATCGGCCGGCCGGAGCCGCACAGGAACAAAGATAACCCGGATATGGGCCGGGAAGTTTCCCGGCGAATGCCGTTCCGGACAAAGGACAGGGCACTGGCCCTTGCTGCTGATGCGCGAGGCCCCGCGAAGCCGCACAACGCCCGGTTCTGCCGCTGCTCAGGAAATGGGCAGGCCCTGGTCCTCCTTGATGACGTGCAGCACAAAGGCGCTTTGCACGCGGCCAATATTGCCGAGGGCGGCCAGCTTTTCGACGATAAAGTGCTGATAGGCATCCATGTCTTCGACCAGGATATGCAGCAGGTAATCGAAGGTGCCTGCAGTATGGAAGCAGGCGGTGACTTCGGGCAGGGTCTGAATCTCCTGCTCGAATTGCCGGATGTATTCAGTGGAGTGCTCCTTGAGGGTGACCTCGCAGAGGGCCATAAAAGGCAGGCCAAGGTGTTCTCGATCCAGCACCGCACGGTAGCCCTGGATGACCTGTTCGCGCTCCAGGCGGCGTATGCGCTCAAAGACCGGCGTTACGGTCAGGCCCAACGCAGCCGCCAATTCCTTGATGGTGGCTTTGGCGTTCTCCTGCAAAAGGGCCAACAGGCGGCGGTCCGTGGCATCGAGGGGCCGAATGCCTGTTCTGCCCCTGGGGTTGGCGGCAGCATATTTTTCTACGGATTCGCTCATGAGCAGAAAGATCGGGAATAAAATCCTACTAAACAGCCAAGAATAGAATTATTTCCTTCTGTGATGCCCATCACTGGAAACATTGTCTGCTTTGGCCCAACTTTAAGGAAAAGCATACGCCATGTCCGACCGCCATGCCCGAAACCCCGAAAGCCTGATGATGTCGCTGGGCCACGATCCCAGCGCACACGGCGATGCCGTCAAGATGCCGCTGTTTGCCAGCAGCACCTACGTGTTTCCCGACGCCCGAACGGGTGCAGAGCGCTTCGCCGCGGTACGCGGCGAAGAAGGCGCAAAGGGTGGACCGATTTACGCGCGCCTTGGCCACCCCAACCTGGTGCTGGCCGAGGAACGCCTCCGCGTATGGGAGGATGCCGATGCCGCCCTGCTGTTCCACAGCGGGATGTCGGCCATCGCCACCACCTTCCTTGCTCACCTGCGCCCGGGGGATGTGCTTTTGTTCACCGGTCCGGTTTATGGCGGTACGGACCACCTGATCCGCGAAACCCTGCCGGGCTTTGGCGTAGAGGTCTTCGAGTTTGACCCTTCGGAAAGCGACGCTACCCTTTTGCGCCGTGTACGGGAAGCGGGTTTTGACCAACGGGTGGCCATGGTCTACGCCGAAACCCCGGCCAACCCCACCAACCACCTGGTGGATCTGGCGCGCTGCCGCCGCCTGGCCGACCGCTTTTCCAAGCCAGACCGCAAAACGCTCCTGGCGGTGGACAACACGTTCCTGGGGCCGATCTGGCAGCGCCCGCTCGACCTCGGTGCGGACCTGGTGCTGTATTCCGCCACCAAATACCTGGCCGGCCACAGCGACGTGATTGCCGGTGCAGTGCTCGGGAACGAAGAAGCCATGGTGCCTATCCGCAGTATGCGCGTATACCTCGGCACGGCCGCTGGGCCCTGGACGGCCTGGCTGCTGACCCGGAGCCTGGAAACGCTGCGCCTGCGCATGGAGCGCCAGGAGCAATCGGCCCGCACCTTGGCCGGTTGGCTGCGCCGCGAAGCGCAAAAGCCCGACAGCCCCCTGGCCGACATCAACTTCCTGGGCTTCCTGGAGGCAGACGGCGAAGCCGCAGCCACAACGGAGATCGACACCAATCAGGCCCGCATCTACCGCAACCAGTGCCTCGGCGCCGGGGCCATGATTGCGTTCGCCGTAGGCGAAGACCGCGAGGATGCCTTTGATTTTCTCGACGGCCTTAAGCTGGTCCGATTGGCGGTCAGCCTGGGCGGTACGGAATCCCTGGCCGAGCACCCGGCCTCCATGACCCATGGGGGTGTGGATCCCGAGATCCGCACACAGGAAGGCATCCACGAAAACCTGGTGCGGCTGTCCATTGGGGTTGAGCACCCAGAGGACCTGATCGCCGATCTCCAGCGGGCGCTGGCACACCTGGCCGAATGCCGGGCCGAACGCCTGGTGGGCGTGGCTGGCTAAAGGCTGGAAGGGGCGCAGGCCCTGCGTATCTTGCGCCGTCCAATGCCGCCAAACGCCGATCCCCAAGCTCCCGACAGGACCGCTACTGCACGTTCTGCGCCCTGGCGCTGCCCAAAATGCCAGGCACCCCGGGATGCGTTCCGCACCGAGGCCGCCCAATGGACCTGCAGCAGTTGCGGCACGGCCTACCCTGTGCTGTTGGACAAGCCCTTTTTGTTGCATCCCGACAACCCGATTCGGGACTACTTCATCGAGCACATCGGCAAGAGCGCTGGAAGCGCGCCAAAATCGGGCAAAGGCAAATTCAAAAGCCTCTTCCCCACGCCGCCTCAACGCGTGTGGACCCGGTCCTGCCTTCGCGCGGTCACGCGCATTTTGCGCGAAAACGATCCCGCCAGCTCCGGCAAGGTGGTCATGAACATCGGCAGCGGCACCGATGGGGTATACCAAAAGCTGTACGCCCCATACCCGGATCTGCTGCGCGTGGGCCTGCCACTGGATGGCCGGATTGACGCCTTTGGTGACGCAATGGACTTTCCGTTACAGGACAACAGCGTGGACCTAGTCCTGAGCAGCTCCGTGTTGGAGCACATCGAAGACGTGGAGCGCTCGGTGGCCGATCAATTCCGCCTGCTCAAACCCGGCGGCCTGGTCTATGCGGAGATTCCCTTTTTGCGGGCCTGGCACATGGAGCCGGTCGACTACCAGCGCTATACCTGGTCGGGCATCGAAAAGCTGTTTGCCCGCCACGGTTTTGAAACCGTAGAGCGCGGCATTTGCTCCGGGCCGTTCACGGCCTGGGCCCTTTTTGTCCAGGACTTTTTGATCGGCATGGCGCCCGGGGCGAGCAAGTTCCCGGTGCGCATTCTGGCCAGCTGGCTGCTGCACCCCTGGAAGTTTTTGGACCGCCTGGTCGAAAACGCACCCTGGGCCCGCAAAGTGGCCTGCAACTTCTATTTCGTGGGCCGGAAACCGGCGAAGGCGTAACGCAGGCACGAGCGTTTGTGCCGCGGCAGCGCCGAGCATGGACGTCCGAAGTTCGGCTCCGCGCAATGCCGCCCGGGACTACAGCAAATCCGCAATCAGCTGCTCCAGCCCGATGCCCTCCGCTTCGGCCTTGTAGTTGCGCACGATGCGGTGGCGAAGGATGGGCTCGGCCACGGCCTGCACATCTTCGATGTCCGGGGAATATTTGCCGTGGGTGGCGGCATGGGCCTTGGCCCCCAGGACCAAAAACTGCGAAGCGCGTGGACCCGCTCCCCAGGACAGGTATTCGGTGACCTTCTCCGGAGCGCGGGCTGTACCCGGCCGCGTACGGGCCGCCAGATCCACCGCGTATTCCAGCACATTGTCGGCAATGGGAATGCGGCGGATGAGGTGCTGATAGGCGCGGATTTCCTCGCCGTCCAGGATTTTCTGGACGCTGGTCTTGTGGTCCTGTGTGGTGGCCTTGACCACCGCTACCTCTTCCTCGTAGCTCGGATAGTCCAGGCGGATGTTGAACATGAAACGGTCCAACTGGGCCTCGGGCAAGGGATAGGTGCCCTCCTGTTCGATCGGGTTCTGGGTGGCCAGCACAAAAAACGGCAGCGGCAGTGGGTGGCGGTGGCCAGCCGCGGTCACGCCGCGCTCCTGCATGGCCTCCAACAAGGCGGCCTGCGTTTTGGGCGGCGTCCGGTTGATCTCATCGGCCAGAATGATGTTGGCAAACAGCGGGCCGGGGTTGAAACGGAAGTTGCGTTGGTCGTCCAGCATTTCCGAACCGATGATGTCCGATGGCATCAGGTCCGGTGTGAATTGAATGCGCTTGAAGGACAGGTGCAGTACATCGCTGATGGTCTGGATCAACAGGGTCTTGGCCAGACCCGGCACACCGACCAGCAGGCTGTGCCCGTCGCAGAAAATCGAGAGCAGGACATAGCGCACCACATCGTCCTGGCCCACGATGACTTTGCCGATTTCCGAGCGCAGGCGGCCGTAGGCATTCGCCAGGCCGTCTACGGCCTGGACATCGTTGGCGGAAGCGGTGGAAGCGGACATGGGCGGATGGGAAAAGCGAATGAAAACAAATCGAAAAAAGCCCGCAGCTGTTACTGCGCGCCGGATGCAGCGGTGCGCCAACGCCCGGCTTCTTCGCAGTCGCCGAAGGCGGCATCCACGCGAAGATAGGTGCGGCCCAGGCGCTGGGTCAGCCACTCCTCCATGATGCGGGCGCGCTTCTGTTGCAGGGCAGCGGCCTGGATTTTGGAGTAGTCCTGGTCCAGGTTGGCCTGGTGGGGTTCGGTCTGGTCGCGCAGCAAGAGCAAGCGGTAGGCTTGTTTGCCGGCGGGCGTGTAGAAGGGCTGGGGCGAAGAAATCTGGCCTGGCTCGAGCTTCTCGATGGCGTAATAGACTTCCCGTTCCAATTCGTCGATCTCAAAAGCAGGGGCACCCGTGTTTGGGTTGAGCATCTCCCCACCGGAGCGCTTGCTGGCCTCGTCCATGCTGAAGCGCGTCACGGCTTCGGCAAAGCCGAGGCGGCCTTCGCGGATTTCCCGCGCAATGGAATCCAGGCGGCTGGACACACGGGCGAGGTTGCTGCTGGTCACCGAAGGCTGGATGAGGATGTGGCGCAGGCAGGCCTGCTCTCCACGACGCTCCACCATTTCGATGACGTGGAAACCGAATTGCGTTTCGACCACCTCGGAAATTTCACCGTCTTTCAGCCGAAAGGCGGCGGCTTCAAACTCGGGCACAAACTGGCCCCGGCCCACACAGCCCAGGTCCCCGTCCTCTTCTTTGGAACCCGGGTCGTCCGAATAGATGCTGGCCAGAAAGCCGAGCTTCTCGCCATTCAGCACGCGCTGGCGCAGGTCCTCGGCCGTCTCGCGGGCAAAGGCGCGCTGCTCGGCCGTGGGCTCGGGAATGAGGACCAGCTGGCTGAGCTTGACTTCGGCGTCAAAATAGGGCAGGCTGTCTTCGGGGATCTCGCGGAAAAACTGCCGCACCTCTGCCGGGCTGATGCGTACATCGCCCGCAATCTGCTGCTGCATGCGTTGGGCCAGCAGCTGGTTGGAGATGTCTTCGCGGAAGTCGTCCTTGAGCGCGGCGATCGATTTGCCGTAGAATTCTTCCAGTTTCTCGGGACTGCCCAAAAGGCCGATGAAGTAGTCAAAGCGGCGGTTGAGTTCCAGTTCCACTTCGTCTTCGGACACCACCACGGAGTCCTCGGCTGCCTGCAGCACCAGCAATTGCTGGGCAATTTGCTGGTCCAACAGGGTGCAGCGGATTTCCGGCGACGGCGTTTGTTCCTCGGCCATCTGGAGCACCTGGAACTCGATGTCGCTTTTGAGCACCATGCGGTCGCCGACCTGCGCCACGACCTTGTCCACCAGCTTGGGGTACTGGGCCTTCGCCGGACCGGCGAACACCAAACCCAGCATCAGCAGGGGCAGCAGGCGCCAGTAGCGCGCCGGGGCCGCAACACGGCCTTCGCCGCAGGCGCGGCCATTCTTCGAAACTTCAGCAATAGCACACATGGGAGGACGGATAAGGTGTACTATACCAGAAGTTTGTTGAATTTGCAGCGAGCGCCGGGGCGGTAGATGCGCGGCGCTCATGCACGGCAAATTTCAATGGACTTCTTTTACAGTACACCAGGCGTATAGATGTCGAACTGTTCGCGCCGCTGGCCTTCGAGATAGAGGTCGCGGTAGGTCTGTTTGACCTGCTCGCGGCGGCGCTTGTTGAGGATGCGTTGGCGGATGTCGTCCTTCCAGTAGTTGAGGGGACCGGGTTCGCCGGAGGCGCGGCGTTCCCGAAGGCGTAGGAGAATGAGGCGCTCCTGGTGCCGGATTTCCACCACGCGCTCCGTGCGGAGCTGTTCGGGGTCAAAATCCACACCCGGAAAACTACGCTTCAATTCCCGGGGGCCGTACCACCGCTGGGGATCAATGTGGTAGTCCAGGCAGTAGAGCAGGCAGAAGCGGTCGAGCTCGGCCTGGAAGCGCTCCGGATTTCCAAACCACAGCTGGAGGGAGTCGTAATTGACCACCCCCTGCTCGACAACCACGTGGTCAAAGCGGTAAACGGGCTGCTCCAGCACAAATTGTGCCCGCTCGGCGTCGTAGAAGGCCTCGATTTCGGTAGCCGGCACCACCGTATCCAGGTTCTGCTCCAGCCATTCCTGCAAGTAGGCATCGGTGAGCAGGGACTCGCGGTAGGCCCGGGCCTGCTCCTCGATGTCGTCCAGGCGGTCGGGCAGGTTGGCCTCGGCCACCTTCAGCAGCAGGCCCTGCTTGATCCAGCGGTCGATGAAATCGCCGACCAGCGCGGCGGAGTCCTCCGGACTGAGTTCGCCGAAGGCGATCCCGGACAGGTCATCCGCATACAGGTAGCGGTCGTGCACACGGGCCAGGGCTTCGCCTTCCGGCGAATCCTGCTCCGGGCTGCAGGCACTCCACAGCGGCAGCAGCAGACCGAGCGCCCACCATGCCGGGAAAAGCCTACGGGCGCACGCGCCCCGATCAGCGGACCAGCCCTTCAAAGACGGCTTCGTTGACCTTGACCGGGTATTTGGCCCGCAGTTCCTTGACCCACTCCTTTTCCAGGTACTCCTGGTAATCGGAGATCACATAGCCCTTGGCTTCGTCCAGGGTCTTGTTGGTCGGAGGAACCACGCGGTTGATGCGCACAAAGCGCACCTCACCCATTTCGGTGTCGGTATTGGCCGTCAGCGTACCGGGCACCTTGCCGGCAGCGTCGACCAGTTCGTTCTGGCCGGGCAGGTAAAGCGCGGTTTCGGTCAGCACCGTCTGTTCCCCGTCCTTGTTGTATTTCTCGCGGATCTCACCGGGCGTGGCGCCCTTGGAGGCCATCTTGCGGACCTTTTTGGCCGTTTTGGCATCGGCGATGGTGAAGGTCGTGGCCTCCACCCGCTCGTCCCAGCGGTAATCGTCGGCGTGCTCGGCGTGGAACGCCACCAGGCCCACGCTGTCGCGCATGGCTTCCTGCCAGACCTTTTCCTCGGTCAGCTCAAAGAGCAGAATGCCGTCCCGGTATTCCTGCAACAGGCGCCGGAAGGCTTCATCGCGGCGGCCGAGGGCATATTCGATGGTGCTTTCCTCCACAAACTGGTCGTAGAGGCGGCGCAGCTTGGCGGCAATGTCGCGTTCGCGAAACGCGCGTTGGCCGCTCTCCACATGGTCGGCAAACTGGCCGGTTGTAAATGCGGTATTGCCCAGCGTGAACAGGGCCGCATTGCGCTGGTCCATGTTGCGGGCGCGCCAGGTATTGATGACCAGACCCGAATCCACCGCGGCGCGGAAGGCCATATAGACGCTGTCGTTCTCCTGGAAGCCGTATTGCTTTTGGGCGTTGCGCACAAAACGCTCGCGGGCCTCGTCGTAGCGGCCGGCGCGCTGCAGGCGGCGCATGATGTCGGCCTTGGTGTCGTCAAATCCGCCGAGCGGCTGCTTGCCGATCAGCTTGATGAGGTGGTAGCCGTATTGGGTGCGCACGGGCTCGGAAACCTGGCCTTCTTCTTCCAGGGCAAAGGCGGCCTCTTCAAAGGCATCCACCATCTGGTTGGACCCAAAGGGCTCCAGCATACCGCCCCGGCGTACGGTGCTCTTGTCGCCGGAATAGCGGGACACCAGGCTTTCCCATGAAACGCCGGCATCCAGCGAATCCTTGAGTGCCTCGGCCTGTTCGCGGGCCCCGGAAAAGGCATCCTCGCCCTCGTTTTCCTCCACCTTCAGCAGGATATGGGCCACCTGTACCTTGCCGCGGTTGTCCCGGCGGGCACCGGGCTTGACCACGTGGTAGCCAAAGCGCGTGCGGACCACTTTGGAGATGCGGCCGCGCGGGGTTTCGAACAGCGCGTCTTCAAAGCTCTGGTCCGGCACGTAGAGGCCGGCCATATAGCCGATGTTGCCGCCGTTTTCCTCGGAGCTGGGATCGTCGCTTTCCGCCTTCGCCAGCTCGGCGAAATCCGCCCCGTCCATCAGGCGCTTGCGGATGGACTGGATGCGTTTCCAGGCGTTTGCAGTATCCTCCGGGGAAGCAGTGGGCTGGACTTCCACCATGATGTGGTTGGCGTCCACTTCCACCACCATGCGGTCGTAGGCGGCCTCGGCCATGCCGTCGGTTACGGCCTTGTCGAAATAGGACTTGACCAGCTGGCGGCGGTAGCGGTCCAGCTCCGAACGCACGCCCGGCAGGGTGTCGATGCGCAGGCTGCGGGCCTCCTTGACCTTGAGCTTGAAGTTGATGTACAGCTCCAGGTACTCCTCCAGGGCCTCGCGGCTGAAATCGTCCTTCTGGTTGGGGTTGTTCTTGCGGTAGACGTATTCAAATTCGTCCAGGGTCACCGGTTCATTGCCGACCCGAAAGAGCACGGCGGAGGCATCCTCCCCATTGCTGCCGCCCGTCTGGGCGAAGGCCGTTGGCATGTACACAGCGCTCAGGCTGAGGGCCAAGGCCAGGGAAAGGCGGTATGCCGCGGCCTTGATCACACGGATTTTCATCTATCGAAGGGCTTGTCGGTGAAGCAATTAAGCACACAAAACGCGGGAAACACGGTTTCTCCGCAGCCCGGCAAAGGTAGCAACTTTGGGGCATCGACAAGGCGCCTTCGCCTTCCGGCGAACGCCATCCAGCAAGCGGCGGAATACAGGGGGAAAACGGGCCTGCGCAAGGCCGGGCATGCGATGGACGGGGCCTGAAAGGGAAAGGTTCAGCCCCGGCCTACGGCCAGTTCCAGAATGCACCAATGCCGGCCGTTGGCCTGGCGGTACTGGACACGGTCCATGATGCGGTGCATGAGGTGCAGGCCGAGCCCGCCGGCTTGCCCGGAAGCCACACGCTGGCGCGGGTCCTCGGCCATGGACTCCGGCTGGGGTTCAAAGCGGCCCACGTCGGCCAGGCGGATGCGCAACAGGCCTTCGGCGAACGCCATTTCCACCAAAATCGGCGCCTGGCCGGCCCCGCTCTGCGGTCCGTGTTGGATGGCGTTGGCACAGGCCTCGTCCACAGCCAGAACCACCCGCTCCAGTTCCGGTCCGTCCAGGCCCGCTTCAAGCAGGTCCACACGCAGGGCTTGCCGGAAGCCGTGCAGGGCCTCGACCGCTCTGGGAATGTGGTAGCGCTGGAACATGGGGATTGGGAGGCAGGATTTGCTGTGTGCCCATCAGGCACGCAGGAAAAGGGAAGATGCTCAGTCTTCCCGGGCTTCGCCCACCAGGGCGATGGCCTCGGATTCCTGTTCCACAAAGCGGAACATGTCCGTCAGGCCGAGCATGTGGAAGGTGTCGAAGACGTTCGGCCGCAGGCCAAACAGGACAATCTTGCCGCCCTTCTGGTCGAGCTCCGGCTTGCTGGCCGAAAACACGCCCAGACCCGCCGAGGAAATGTAGAGCAGGTCGCGCCCGTCGATGACAAACCAGCGGGCACCCAGTTCCATGAAGGACTGCATGCGGCGGCGGAAGGACGGCGCTGAAGCGGCGTCCAAATGACCGGCAATGGACAGAACGATGGCGGGGCCGACCTGCCGGTCGGTCACCTGCAGCGGGGAGGCGTCAGAAGCGGATTGCATGGCCGGGTATACGCAGGCCGGCCGGCGAAGGTTTGGCCGCTGCGGTGCATCCGATGACCAACTCAGGTGAACTTGATGACCAACAGGGTCAAATCGTCGTTGACCGGACCGCCCTGCTGGAAGTCCTGCACGCTTTGCAGGATGTTCTCCCGGATGCGGTGCACGTCGAAGTAGGCGCTGTGTTTGACCACCTCGACCAGCCGCTCCTCTCCGTACATGTTGGGCAGGTCGGGGTCAATGGGTTCGCCGGAGGCGTCCAGAACCACTTCCGTGGATTGCATGTTCCGGGGCGCTTCGGCCTCGATGATGCCATCGGTGTAGATGACCAGCACATCGTTGCTGTTGAAACGGTGCTCGCTGACGCGCACCATCTGGTCGTAGTCTTTGCTGCGCTCCATGCCCAGGCCCAGGAAGCCGGGCTTGATCCATTCGGCCTCGCCGGTATCGGCGTGGAAATGCAGCGGGTAACAATGCCCCGCGCGCGCCACGGTGAAGCGGTTTTCCTTGGGCTCGATGTCGAAATAGGCCATGGTGACAAAGACCCCGATCGGGAAACAGGCCGATACGGCGTGGTTGACCCGGCGCATGAGCTGCACGGGTTTGCCCAGGTATTCGGTGTTGGAGTGGAAGATGCCTTTGAGTTCGGCCACGTTGAAGGCCGCACCCAGGCCATGCCCGGTTACGTCGCCGAGCACCACGTGCAGGCGGTCTTCGCCTTCGGCGAACACGTCGTAAAAATCTCCCCCCACCTGCATGGCCGGCCGGTAGTGCACCGCCAACGTGGCCCAGGGGACCTGCGGCATTTCCTGCGGCAGGAGGTTTTCCTGCACCCGCTTGGCGATCACCATTTCGCCTTCCATGCGCTGGGCCTCGATGGCCCGGTTGACCAGGCGGTAATTCTCTTCGGTGAGCAGCGACTGCTTGACCAGGTTGTGCAGCACGCGGATGGTGCGCTCGTCAAAGGCGTCCTGATGGCGGTGCAACAGCACCAGAAAGCCATCATCCTCTTTGGCCACTTCCAGCCGGAAAGCCAGGGCCGTGCGAAAGCGGTTGGACATGGCCCGCAAGCCGGGATGGCGGCGCGTATCGCGCACATAGATGTAGGCCTGTTCCTCCAACGGCTTGGTGAAGCCGTTTTCCGACAGCGCCTTTTCCCAGCGGCTGATCTCGTCGGTGTGCACGTCGCCTTCCCGCAGGTGTTGCACGCGATGGCGGCGCCGCAGGGGCCGCGAACGGAACCCGGCCGTGGCCCCACTGCGCTGCATGGCCACTTCAAAGAGGTGGTTGTGCAGTTCGGTTTCGTCCAGTTGGCCGGTGGCCGAACGCTCCAGCAGGCGTTCAAAACCTTCGAGGTCCCGGGCCCGGCGTTCGATCACCGCGCTGATGGGCCAGTTGAACAGCAGGGCCAGCAAGGAAACCAGCACATAGGCGCTGTTGAAACCCACCAGCACCAAAGGATAGCCGTTGAGCAGGGGCTCCTTGTGGAAGACATCCGGAATCGGATCCTGGATGAACTTGAGCAGCAAGACGCCGTGCACCCAGACCATGAGCAGCAGGTAAAACAGCGTGAACAGCCGCCCGGTGGGCCGCAGCTCGGCAATCCACTTGACGCGCAGCACCAGGCTGAAGGCCATGATGCCGGCCAGGCCGGCGAAGGGCCACATGGCCCAGGTGGGCCAGGGCCCGATGGCCGTGGCTGAACTGGCCAGCACCAACAGGAAAAAATAGTGCCAACCGGACCGTGTGGCCCGGGTGCGTTCGTCGATCAGGCCGCGCATGCGCACAAAAGCCCAGCACAGGTAGGCCACCACCGGCAAGGCGAGCAGGGCCGGCCAGACGTCGGTCATGAAATAGCCCAGGTCGTTGTCCTTGCCAGTATGCTCCAAAAGGAGCGAAACCAGCACCAGGCTAAGCACGGCCATGCCGCCCAGGACCAGGGCCCCGAGCAGGGTTTCCGCCTCACGGGTAGGTTCCTCGCGGGAGATGGAACGGAAAAAAAGCAGCGTGGCGGCAAAGAAAACCGCGTTGGCCAATTGCTGCCCCCAGGGCTCCAGGGCTATGGACCAACTGTATGCATTGCTGGTGCTCGACCATGCCGAAAGGCCCCATGCCCCCAACGCCAGGATGCCCAATGCGGTACGAACGGCGGGATGGTGGAAGTGGAGGGAACGCATGGAGGCGTGGGCGGGGCTACAGCGGGTATGGGGGTGTACGGGGGAAGTCCGGGCTTGGGTTTATGGCGCATCTTCGCGCGGACAGCGCGCCTGCATCAGCGGTGGAGGGCAGCGGGAAACGGCCTGCGATGCTACGCTCCTTGCTCTGTTGCGGCGCAAACCACCCAAGACCATGGCCCGAAAAGTCCGCGAACTGACCGATGTAGCCATTGAAAAGGTGGCCGATAAGGGATTTGGCATCGGCTACCAGGACGGCAAAGTGATTTTTGTCGAGCGCGCAGTGCCCGGCGACGTGGTCGATGTCCGCCTGTATAAGAACAAGGCGAATTTCGCCAAGGGCTACCCCATTCGTTTCACGGGTTATTCACCGGATCGTGTGGAACCGTTCTGTTCGCACTTCGGGCATTGCGGAGGCTGCCACTGGCAAAACCTGCCTTACGAGCGGCAATTGGCCGCCAAAACCCAGCTGGTGGCCGATGCCTTGCAGCGCATAGCGCGCATTCAGGGTGCGGAGGTGCAGCCTGCCATAGGCGCCGACCCGATCCGCTACTACCGCAACAAACTGGAGTACACCTTCTCCAACCAGCGCTGGCTCCGGCCCGACGAGCTCAATACCGGCATCGACAAGTGGTCCGACACCCTCGGCTACCATGTGCCCAAGTTTTTTGACAAGGTCCTGGCCCTGGACCACTGCTACCTGCAGGCCGACCCCTCCAACGCCATGCGGGATTTCATGCGGGACACCGGCCACGCGATGGGCATCCCCTTCTACGACCTGCGCGAGCGCACCGGGGTGCTGCGCAACCTGGTCTTGCGCAACAACCGCCTGGGCGACTGGCTGGTGGTGCTGGTGGCCTCCGAAGACAGTCCGCGCATCCGGGAGTTGTTGGACGCCTTTGGCGAACGCTTTCCCGAAGTCCGTTCGCTCTGGCTGATGGTCAATACCAAACCCAACTCCTCCACCGGCGACCTGGAAGCCCTGCACCACGCTTGCGAGCACGCCATCCTGGAGCGCCTCGGGGAGCGGGAATACCGCATCGGGCCCAAGTCCTTTTTCCAGACCAATCCCCACCAGGCCGAAAAACTGGTTGCGCTGACGCGCGAACTCGCCGAATTGCGGCCCGATGACCGCGTCTACGACCTCTACACCGGCCTGGGCTCCATTGCCCTCTACGTGGCCGATGCCTGTGCCGAAGTGGTGGGCGTGGAATGGGTGGAAGAGGCCGTGGCCGATGCCCGCATCAATGCCGAGCGCAACGGCATCGGCAATTGCCGCTTTTACGCTGGCGACATGGCCAAGCTGCTGACCCGCGAATTCCTCGAAAAACAGGGCCGCCCCGACGTGATCATCACCGATCCGCCGCGCGCGGGCATGCACGAACGCGTCAACCGCCGCATCCTCGAATCCGGCGCACGCCGCGTGGTCTACGTGAGCTGCAACCCTTCCACCCAGGCCCGCGACCTCGAGCAACTCGGCGAGGGCTACCGCATCGTGCGCCTGCAGCCGGTGGACATGTTCCCGCACACCTACCACATCGAGAACATCGCGGTGCTGGACCGCAAACCCGATGCGGAATGGGGTTTGGCGGGTGCGGAAGGCTGAATCCGGTATACGGCGGTTAACGCAACAGCGCCACCAACCGCTCGATTTCCGCGCGGTTGTGCGGCAGCTCCACCGCCGCGGCGATGTCCCGCACTTCACGGTCGGTGAGGTGCAGGCTGACCGAGGCCTTTTCCTGGGCCTGGCTGGGCAGGTATTCCAGGGTTACCACATCCAGGCGGCCGCCGAGGGCCTCCGCGGCATAATCGATGAGGAAGTCCTGCTGGTAGTCCTGGATTTCGCTCCAGTTGGAAAAAAGGTTGCCTACGGGGCTGAAGAGTTTTTCCAGGAAGGTCTGCCCCCGGTAATCGGCGATGGGCTCAAACTGCTCGTGCCCGCGGAATTCCACGATGACCACACCCGACGTATTGGCGCGGATCCAATCCTTGAAATTGTGCACAAAACGGGTGGAGACCGTCAGACCAAAATTGTCCCGCAGGCCCGCGTCCATGACTTCCGTGAGGGGGTCGGAAGGCAGCGCGGCATTGGGCAGGATGTAGGGGAAGGTGGCGTTCATGCGCAGCGCCGAGCCCATCCGCAGGCTGTCGGCGGATTGGGCGCGGAAAAAGGCGCGAAAATCCACCCCGTCCACCTGCGGCAGGCGGATGGCCGCGCTGGCGTTTTCCGGGCGGCACAACCAGGAGACCGGCTGGGGGCTGATGAACAACCGGCGGCCGTCGTTGATGATGGTCGGGCTGAGCACCAGGGCCGGAATCTCCTGGCGGTATTCGGCCTCCGCAAAGGCCGAAATGGGATGGTCCAGCGCGCCCTGCGTGTGTTCGTGCAGGATGCGTTCAAACACGTAGGCGCGGTCCTTGCGGTAGCGTTGCCCCGCCGTTTCAAAGCGCTGCCAGGGCACAAAAAGGTCGTTGACCACCACCGTAAATCCCACCGGATTGAGGATGTCCCTGGCCATGGCCAGGCGCGCCTCCGGCGAAGCACTCGGCGGCAACAGCGTATCCCGCTTTGGCCGGCAGAGCTCCCGGTACCAGGCCAGGCCGAGCATGCCCCCGGAGGCACCGGAAAGCAGGAAGCTGCGGTCCATCAGCTGGGGCCCTGCCCGGCGGCCCGAGGTGCTGCCCGGTGGGGCGGAGCCGGGCGTGCGGGCCGACAGCATCCGGGTGGATGCGCCGGCAGGCGAAAGGCCGCTCGGCGGTGTTCCTGGGGGAAGCGCGAGCATGCTGTCGATGTACTGCATGGCCCGGGTGGCAAAGAAGCCCGCCCGCAGGCCGCCGCCACTGGCGTTGAGCAGCACCAGTTTGGGTTTGCGGGGGTTGTCGGGATGCAGCCGCTGCTGTTTGTCCGCCCAGCGGTCCAGCATGTGCTGCCAATGGGCGCGGTCCGCGGCCCGGTGCTTGGGGCTGCTCAGGGCGATGAGCGTGTCGAGGGTATAGGGCGCCGCCGGAACGGTATAGTCCAGGCCGTAGGCGGCATTGCGGTTCTGGAAGAGTTCCTGCTGCATGAGCAGGTTCAGGGCCAGGATGAGGACGATGTACAGCGCCGCACGCCAGCCCCGGATCCAATAACTGAACGCGCCGGACAGGGCCAGCAAGACCCCAAACAGCACCAGGATGGAAGCGCCGGCCGGGAGGCGCAAAAAGGGCACATCAATGCCCAGGGCCAGGCCGAAGAGGATGGCCAGGCCCGCGATCTCGATAAAGACCGCGTTGCCATGGTGCTGGCGGTAAACGCGCTGGATGAGCGCGATGTCGTAGTGTTCCACCGAGCGCACAATGCGCGGCCGCAGACCGAGGCTGAAATAGGTGTCCACCCGCCATGCGTAAAGGTTGGTGCGGGGCTGCTGGCCGTCGGCGTCCATGTGAACGGCCACCGGATCGTCATCGCGGCGCAAGCCGAGAATCTGCCAGATGTCTTTGTTGGTCTGGAAAAAATACGTGCCGGTCAACAGCACCATGACCGCCATGCCCGTGAACAGGCCGAGCACCTGGGCGGCGATCAATTGCCAATCCGTGAATTCCGCGTCCCGCTGGAAGGCCACCAGGTGCACGGCGTACAGGGTCAAGAAGGCCACCGGGATGATGGCGTTGTTGAGCATGAAGACCATGAACGGCCGGTGCAGCGTGGCCAAAAAGGGAAAACGGTGCGCGTGCAGGATGTAGGCCGTGATGTTCCAGGTCATCGTAAAGGCGCCGAGGGCTGCGCCGATGATGCCGAAACTCAAAAAGTCCACCTCGCCCAGATACTCCGGGTCCAAAAACAGGTAGTTCACCCCGTAGTGCTGCCCCCAGACGCTGGTGACCAGCAAGGCGAGCATCACCCAGAAAAGCAACAGGAAGTGGTGCTTTTTGAGGTGCAGCAGGAGCAGCTGGACCGGGAAGGCGTATAAAAGGCCCTGGAGGCGGTTCACGGGTGCGGGAAATTAGCGGATAAGCGCGGGTTGGTGCAGGGTGCCCTGGGCATCAAAGCGGGCAACGCAATTCGGCCCCCTGGAGGACCTTTGTCCAAAGCCCATGCCATGTTGGACCAAACGTCGGCGCCCAGCCCGCCCTATTACGCCGTCATCTTTACCCGCATACGTCCGGCGGAGGGTTCCGGGTTCGCCCGTACGGGCGAAGGCGGGGAAAATCCAGTCCACACCCCGCATGCTGCGGACCTGCCCGATTATCGGGAAACCGCCGAACGGATGCTGCAGCTGGCCGAAGGGCAGGATGGATACCTGGGCATGGATGCTGTGGCTGACGCCTCCGGCGAAGGCATCACGATCAGCTACTGGCGCGACGAGCAGGCCATCCGCGCCTGGCGTCAGCATGCCGAACACCGGGTGGCCCAGGCCCATGGCCGGAACCACTGGTACCGGTGGTGGAGGGTTCGGGTGGCCAAGGTGGAGCGGGAATACGCCTCCATGCCGCAAGCGGCCGACCCTCATTCCTCGTAACCGGACTCCAGCGCACCCAGGTCGGGGAGCGTTCCGGCAAAGGGCCGCACATTGCCCGCCAGGTCCGGGCTGATGCCCAGGCTAAGCCCCGCGTCAATGGCCGGGGAGCCTTCCAACAGGTTGTAATTGCGGGCCGCCTGATCGGCGAAACGCGCGTCCTCGCGGAAGATGCAATCCACCGCATTGAGCGTGTCCAACGATATGCGCGTGCGCAACAGGCAATGGTCAAAGCGGTGGTTGAAGTCCACGCCATCTTCGATGCCCACCGCGATCTCCTGCTGCCGCACGATGTTGCCTTCCACGATGCTGTTGCGGAATTCGGCTTGTTCCAGTGCGGCAGGCACAATCAGGTCGGCTCCGGTGACCGGATCGGGGAAGGTGAAAAAGTTGGCCAGGGCCAGAACGGGCGTCTGATGGTTGAGCGCCACCGAGCCGTAATTGGCCAGCGTGGCGTGCCGGAAATCGTAACGGCCGCCC
Source organism: Bacteroidia bacterium (assembly GCA_030432405.1). Taxonomy (GTDB): domain Bacteria; phylum Bacteroidota; class Bacteroidia; order Chitinophagales; family BACL12; genus WGOA01. The sequence goes on from JAUIHG010000007.1 coordinate 43,827, forward strand.
ATCAACAGTGCGGCGTTGGAGGCCCCACAGTTGTAGATCAGCAGGTTTTCCGCGCTGATGTCCGAACGCAGGCTGAAAATGCCGTTGCCCTGGACGTCCTGGATGGTGACGTTTTCCAGACGGACCTGCGGCATATTGGTGGCGGCAAAATCGCTGAGCTCCGCGCTCTTGGAAAAACCCGCCAGGATGCCTTCGATGCTGTTTTTGAGCACCAGGTGGCGGATCTCGTTGCCGGTGCTCCCGCGCAGGAAAAAGATGCCGGGCCACTGACCG
>JAUIHG010000371.1 GCA_030432405.1 Bacteroidia bacterium
GTTTCCGGAGTACCCACCCCGTGTTTTCCGCATTGACCCGATCTATCCAGAACAAGCCCCGTTGGCAGGAGATCCAGGCGAACCTATTCGCCGGCCTTACCGTCGGCGTGATCGCCCTGCCGCTTTCCATGGGGTTGGCTATTGCCAGCGGCGTGCCCCCGCAACACGGCCTGTACACCGCCATCGTGGCCGGCATAGCCATCGCCCTTACCGGCGGCTCAAAGGTCAACATCTCCGGACCGACCGCGGCCTTCGTGGTAATCCTGCTTCCCATTGTCCAGCAATACGGCATCGGCGGCCTGCTGTGTAGCGGGTTCCTGGCCGGTTGTATTCTCGTTGGCATGGGGCTCCTTCGGCTGGGCGGGCTAATCCAGATCGTGCCGTACCCCGTAACCGTCGGCTTTACGGCCGGCATTGGTATGGTAATTGCCACGCTACAGGTCAAGGACTTTCTCGGGTTGCCCCTGGAAGCAGCCGGTAGCAACTACCTGGAAAACGTGGCGCTCCTCGCTGGCGCATTGCCCCGGTGGAATATTCAGGAAGCCGGGATAGGCCTGCTGACCCTTGCGATCATGGTTGTATGGATGCGTCTACGTACCCGGTCCCCCTTCCACCTGGCCGGTATTCTCGTTGGCGCACTCGCGGCCTTTGCCGCATCGCGGCTGATGGACGGATTCGAGGTGGCCACAATCGGCTCCCGGTTCCACTATTCGCTCCACGGAGTCGACGGAAGCGGTATCCCGCCTGTTTTGCCGTCCTTTGCCTTGCCGTGGAGCTTTTCCGGCGCCGGCGGCGCGCCCCTTACGCTGTCTTTTGAACTCTTGCGAAACCTGATCGGCCCCGCCTTCGGCATCGCGGTCCTTGCCGCGCTCGAATCCCTCTTGTGCGCCGTCGTGGCCGACGGAATGTCCGGCAAGCGGCACGACCCCAACGACGAACTCATCGGCCAGGGCCTGGGAAACATGATTGTGCCGTTTTTCGGCGGTATCCCCGCAACGGCGGCGATTGCCAGAACGGCCGCGAACGTGCGCGCCGGTGGCACCATACCCCTCGCTTCGGTGGTCCACTCGCTGTTTGTCCTCCTTTCCATTCTCATGCTCGCGCCACTGCTGGCCTATATTCCCATGGCATCCATCGCCGCCCTCCTGATTGTCGTGGCGTGGAACATGAGCGAGGTGAAGCATTTTGCCCGAATCCTGAAGGTTGCGCCCGGCAGAGACATCGCAACGCTGTTGATTTGTTTCGGCCTGACGGTCCTGTTCGACATGCAAGTGGCCATCGCCGTCGGCATGGGGCTGGCCGCTGTGCTGTTTATACGACGCAGCATCGAGCTTACCGGCGTTGAGCTGATCGAGCACAAAATGAACGAGCACCCCCGTT
>JAUIHG010000372.1 GCA_030432405.1 Bacteroidia bacterium
GCGAACCGGTATTCCCGCATCGAAAATCCTCCTCCCCCTTTCCTATGCGGCCATTCTGGGCGGCACGTGCACCATCATCGGCACCAGTACGAATCTGGTGGTGAACGGCCTGATATACGCCACACCGGGCCTGGAGCCCATCGGCTTTTTCGAAATTGCCTGGGTCGGACTCCCCGTTTCTCTGGCAGGGATCCTCTACATCTATGTTTTCTCCGATCGCATTCTGCCAGCCCGCGAGGGCGCCATCAACCTCCGGGACGACCCACGGCGCTACACAGCGGAAGTACGGGTCGCGTCGGGGGGGCCGCTGGTGGGCAAGACCGTGGAAAACGCGGGGCTCCGCCACCTGCCGGGCCTCTATCTCGCTGAAATCGATCGCAAGGGACGCATTTTACCCGCCGTGGCCTCTGATGAGGTCCTCGAAGGAGATGACGGCCTGGTCTTCGTGGGTATCGTAGAGTCCGTCACCGATTTGCACCGCATGCCCGGCATCGTGCCCGCCACCCAGGAGATCTTCAAGCTCACGGCCCCCCGGGAAGATCGCTGCCTCATCGAGGCCGTCGTATCGTCAGCCTGCCCGCTGGTGGGCAAGAGCATCCGGGAAGGCCGTTTCCGGGAGCGCTACGAAGCCGCTGTGCTGGCGGTGGCGCGGGGGCAGGAACGGCTCCAGGGCAAGCTGGGCGACATCGTCCTGCAGACGGGCGACACCCTCCTGTTGGAAAGCCATGCCTCCTTCCCCCAACGGCACAGCAATACCCAGGATTTTTATCTGGTCAGCAGCATCGAAGACTCCGTACCCCGTCGCCACCACCGGGCCTGGGTTGCCCTGATCATCCTCGGGGGAATGGTGGTTGCGGCCGCCACGGGCCTGCTCTCCATGCTGAATGCCTCCTTGTTGGCCGGTGGACTCATGCTGGCGACGGGCTGCTGCACGGGCCAGGAAGCGCGGCGCAGTGTTGATTGGTCCGTTTTACTGGTCATTGGAGCCGCCCTGGGCCTGGGCGACGCCATGGACAAGAGCGGCGCGGCGAAATTTGTGGCCGAGGGTCTCATGGGGCTGGCGGGTGGAGAAGCCTGGCTGGTCTTGTTCATTGTCGTGGTCGTGACGTCCCTGTTTACCGAACTGATCACCAACAACGCAGCGGCGGTGCTGGTCTTTCCTATCACCCTTTCCGCCGTGGAGGCAATGGACGCAAATCCTACGCCCTTCCTGGTGGCCATCATGGTGGCCGCCTCGGCCAGCTTCGCCACCCCCTTTGGCTACCAGACCAACCTCATGGTCTACGGTCCCGGCGGCTATTGCTTCAAGGATTACCTGCGCTTCGGCATGCCCCTGAATCTGCTGGTCCTGGTCATGGTGACCACGTTGGCGCC
>JAUIHG010000177.1 GCA_030432405.1 Bacteroidia bacterium
TGTTCGTTGAAGGTCAGCAGGTACGAGGCGTTGACGCCTTGGCTGGCCAGATAATTGACCGCGCCAATGATGCCTTTGCCTTTTTCGCCCTGCCAGACCGGATCGCCGCTGTTCCAGCCGCTCAGGTGCGGGCCATAGGTCTTGATGTAGCTGGTGCCACCATTGTTGAAGGTGCCGTCAAAGTCCTCGTAGGCCAGGAAATTTTCCGGGCTTCCTGCACCACTCATCAGGAACCATTCCTTGGATCCGTCAAAGCGCATGTAGCGGTGGTTGCGGTAGCTCAGGCGTCCGTGGTAGCGGAAATCCCGACCACTTTTGTCGGTTTCGGCAACTGTGAAGCTCCCTGCCAGCCCGTCAAAGGCTGTCGGGGTGCCGCTCCAGGAACCGGTAGCAATACCCCCGCCCTGGCGGAAGGAGGCCCGGAAGGACCAATCCCCCAGGTGTCTGGGCGTGAAATAGACCCGCCACTTGTTGCCACAGGTCGCGCCGGTTTCGGCAGCATTCCCATCGGCGGCAAAAAAGCCGGGTACACGGAAGCTGTCCGTGCCGTTGCTGAAGGTCACGTCCAGTTTGTAGTTCAAAAAGGGGTTGTAGGCATCGTCCTCGCAGACATTGGGTCCATCAAAGGTCACTGCGATGCGGTGCCACCGCTTGAGTTCGCCAGTTATGGCGACTCCCTGGGCGTTCAACGTGGTTTGAAGAGCGGTACCCAGGAAAAGGGCCAGCATGGCGCTGGCGGCAAGGAGGTTTTTACGCATGGGGAACAACGGTGAGAAAGGATGAAACGAATTGCGCGTCGGTCGCCCTCCGAGTCGGCAATACCGTAAAGTATCCGGTAACAATCCCTCAGGCCGGACAAACCTACACCGTTTGTGACATCAAACAATCCTGTCAGGTGTGCATATTATTGGCCAAATAATCAACTGTTTGTGACGTGGTAAAAGTTAATCTATCCGGATATTCAAAGCCATCAGCCGCCTATCTGCTGCCCAAAACATGGCCTTGCACAGAGCCGTTGGCCAGCGTTATCTTTGCGCTTCGATTCCGCGCCCATCGGTGGCTTGACCGCCAACGGGCCATGGCTAACTCCTAAACCGCGTTTCAACGCATGTCTACCAAAATCCGCCTTCAGCGCCACGGCCGCAAGCGCCGCCCCTTCTATTACATTGTTGTTGCCGATTCGCGCGCTCCGCGCGATGGCCGCTTCATCGAACGCCTCGGGGACTACAACCCCGTTGAGGTACCGGCCACGATCAACCTGGACATCGACCGTGCCATCGATTGGCTGCACAAGGGCGCTCAGCCCACCAAAACCGTGCGTGCCATCCTCAAGTACAAGGGTGCGATGTACAAAAAGCACCTCTTGCGAGGGGTGAACAAAGGCGCTTTCAGCGTCGAGGAAGCCGAAAAGCGCTTCAGCGAATGGCTCGTGGATCACGAAAGCAAAGTGGCCGATGCCGGCCGCAAAGCTGCTGAGTCCATCGAGCAGGAGCGTCAAGCGCAGATTGAAAGCATCCGCGAAGAGCGCGCCAAAAAGCAGGCCGAAGCAGAAGCAGCTGCAAAAGCTGAGGAAGAAGCTGCTGCCGCCGCTGCTGCAGAAGCCGAAGCGGCGGCCAAGGCCGAAGCCGCTGAAGCTGCGTCTGATGAAGCCGACTCCGCTGACGCAGAAACGGCCGCTGAAGAAGCGCCGGCTGCCGAAGAGGCTGCTGCCGAAACACCGGCTGAGGCGCCCGCTGAAGAAGCGGCCTCCGAAGCTGCGCCGGAAGCCGGCGAAGGCGACGCAGAAAGCAAGTCCTGATCTCCGCCGTGCGCGGCATAAAGGGCGGCTCTGTTTTCGCCGAAGGCTGAAAAAGTCCAGCCCTGTCCTGAATCCAGAGGACCACGGCCGGTATCTGCATAATGGTGCCGGTTGCCGCGTGCGGTACGTCTGCCAAGGCCATGGCCGAGCAACAACGCATCCGATTGGGCCGCCTGAGCAAACCCTTCGGGGTGCATGGCGAAGTACGCCTGATGCTCGATCCGGCCGTAGCGGGATTGCATACGGAGCCGGAAGTCCTTTTTCTCAAGGAAGACGGGCGCCTGTTCCCCTGGTTTGTGCGCACCTGGCGCGAACACGGGGATGGCGGGATTGTGCTGGCCCTGGAGGACATCGATTCGCCGGAACGCGTACGTGGCCTATGCGGCCACGACGTGTGGGTGGATGCAGCGCTGGTGGAACAGGACGGTCTTGAGCTCGGCCGTCGGGATCTCATCGGCTATGCGGTAGTGGACCAACATGGCCAAGCCATCGGTCCGGTGGAAGACGTGCTCGACCAAACCGCCCAGTGGTTGGCCGTGGTGCGGCACGGACAACGCAGTGTCATGCTGCCCCTGGACGAGGCACTGATTCTGGACCTCGATGCCGAAAAGCGGACCATAACCCTGAATATTGCCGAAGGGCTGCTGGAACTGTAGCCGGAAGCGGCGTGTTGGAGGTTTTTGAAAATTGTGACATACCCTTTTGCCGTAATCCATGCGCGTAGATGTCCTTTCTGCTGTCCCGGCCCTGTTGAAAAGTCCGTTTGAGCACAGCATCATGGGCCGTGCCCAAGCCCGTGGACTGCTGGAGGTACACGTGCATGACCTGCGCGATTGGAGCGATGACTCCAGGCACCGTCAGATTGACGATTATGCCTATGGCGGTGGTGCCGGCATGGTGTTGCAGATTGGTCCGGTGTACCGGGCCATCGAAGCCTTGCGTTCCGAGCGCAAGTACGACGAAGTGGTCTACCTCAGCCCGGACGGACAGCTGCTCGATCAGGCACTGGCCAACCGAATGAGCCTGAAGGGCAACCTGATTCTGCTCTGCGGTCATTACAAAGGTGTTGACGAGCGCATCCGGACCGAATTGGTGACCATGGAGATCTCGATTGGGGATTACGTCCTCAGCGGCGGGGAGCTTGCGGCCGCGGTATTGGTCGATGCGCTGGGCCGTTTGATCCCGGGTGTGCTCAATGACGAAACCTCTGCCCTTTCGGATTCTTTCCAAGACGGACTGGTGGCTCCGCCCGTATATACCCGACCCGCCGAATTCATGGGTTGGGGCATTCCAGACGTCCTCCTGTCCGGCGACCATCCCAAGATTGAGGCATGGCGGCTCGAACAGGCCCGTAAGCGCACGGCCGAGCGGCGGCCGGAACTGCTGAACCAATCAGACGAAGTCCCCCGGGCAAAGCCCGGACCCCAAGGAGATGCCACCGCGCCGTCCACGTGACGGCAGCCTGTCTTCCCGGGTGGGCATAAAGGCCCAACATCCACATTAAAAACCCGTATTTCCCTCCGTGCCAAAAAGCGGCTACCTTTGCCCATCCCAGTGCAAGAGGCTACCTTTGCACGGCTAACCCCGATAGGTCGATCAGCCTTTTCTGAACAGGCCTTTACCAACCTTTTTTGCACGCTATGGACCGCATCAAGGAACTCGAACAAACGCTGGTGGAAGACCGCAGCTTGCCCGACTTCAAAGCAGGCGACAACGTCACGGTATACTACCGCATTGTGGAAGGCAACAAGTCCCGTACCCAGCCTTTCCGCGGCGATGTGATCCAGCGCAAAGGCACGGGCCGCACGCAGACCTTCACCGTCCGCAAGGTCAGCAACGGGACAGGCGTGGAGCGCATTTTCCCGCTCTACTCCCCCAACATCGAAAAGATCGAACTGCACAAGGTAGGCCGAGTACGCCGTGCACGCATTTTCTACCTGCGCAAGCTCAGCGGCAAAAGCGCCCGCATCAAGGAGCGCCGCCGCTAGGCGCGCCGAAGGCGTAACGCCCGATACCTTACACACCCTGCCTTTCGGCGGGGTGTTTTGGTTTGGCACCATCCCTGTTTGGCCTCATCCCTGCATGTCCAACCGAAAGGTGCTTTCCGAAGCCATCATGCCATGAAGCTGGACCAGCGGACCTGCAATCCGCGGTGCGCGGTGCGCGGTCATACCAGAGCGCTCAAATCGTCCAGGCCCGGGGCAGTCCGCAGGGTAAAACCTTCGCCGTAATGGCGCCCGATCATACGGCCCATTTCGCGCGCGCGCGAACGCAGGCCTTCCAAAAATTCCGGCGTGGCGATGTAGGTGGAGGGCTCGTCGGAATCCGGATCGTAAAACTGCGATCCGTAGGCCTGAATGGCTTCCAGCTTGCGCTCCATGTGCTTGCTGATGTCCATCACAAGGTCGGGTTGGATCCAGCGGTCCTGCACATAGCGCAGCACCCGAAGGGGACGGTGTGGATCCTGTGCAGCGCCATCGCGTTTGGTTTCAATGCGCTTCAATCCGGCCAGAAAGCAGGCGCGTTCCACCAGATCGCCGGCCCGGCCGTGGTCCGGATGACGGTCTTCCAGTGCATTGGCGATGACGAGCCGCGGCCGGAAAGCCCGGATGGCCTCCACCAGTGCCAAAAGGGTCGGGCGGTCTTCCTGCAGGAAGCCGTCCGGCAAGCCCAGGTTTTCACGAGCATGCAGGCCCATAATCCGGGCGGCGGCTTCGGCTTCCTCCAGGCGCAGCTGCGGCGTTCCCCGGGTGCCCAACTCGCCTTGGGTCAGGTCGACAATGCCCACACGCCGGCCGCGCTGTACTTCCGCGATCAGGGTACCGGCGCAACTCAATTCCACGTCATCGGGATGGGCCCCGATGGCCAGTACGTCAAGGTTTTGCGCGGTCTTCGGATCTGCCATGCGGTTGATTGCCTGCGTCTGGAAAAAAGGTTCGGGAAGCGTTAAGCGGACGGCTGTTCAAGGGCCTTTTCCACAGCATTGACCAAACGCCCGGCTTCGGGTTTGGTCAGGGGCAGGAAATAATCGAGCACTTGTCCGTCCCGGCCCACGAGGTACTTGTGAAAGTTCCAGCGGGGTTTGGCCCCAACGCGGCCGTTGCGTTTGCGGTCCGTCAGAAAGCCATACAGCGGGTGCTGATCGTCGCCCTTGACCTGGATTTTGTCAAAGACGGGAAAAGACACCCCGTAGTTGACGGCGCAGAATTCGCCGATGGCCTCCCCTTCCAGCGGTTCCTGCCCGCCAAACTCGTTGCTGGGAAAGCCGAGCACCTGAAAGCCCTGTTCTCCAAAGCGGTCCTGCAATTCCTGCAGACCCTTGAGCTGGGGGGTAAAACCGCATTCGGAAGCGGTATTGACAATCAAGAGCACCTTGCCGGCATACTCGGACAGGGGCTTCAAACCGCCGCCACGCAGGGGCGCAGAAAAATCGTGTACGTTCTGTTCCGGTTTGCTCATACATAGCCCTTTTCGGTCAGGTAACGTTCGGCATCCAGGGCCGCCATGCAGCCGGTACCGGCCGCCGTTACCGCCTGACGGTAGATTTTGTCCTGCACGTCGCCTGCGGCGAAGACACCCTCCACCCGGGTGCGTGTGCTGCCCGTTTGGGTGATCAGGTAGCCCTGCTCATCCATATCGAGTTTGTCCACAAAGAGGTCCGTGTTCGGCTTATGGCCGATGGCCACAAAGAAACCCTGGACGGCAATCTCGCGGGTTTGGCCGCTGTTGGTGTCCACCACGCGAACCCCTTCCACGACTTCCTCGCCAAGCACCTCGTCGGTGGAGGTGTTCCAATGCACCGTGATGTTGGGGGCATCAAAGACCCGCTCCTGCATGATCTTGGAGGCGCGCATCTCATCGCGCCGCACCAGCACATGCACATGGCCGCACAGCTTGCTGAGGTACAGCGCTTCTTCTGCGGCCGTATCTCCTCCGCCGACCACCGCCACGTCCTTGCCCTTGTAAAAAAAGCCGTCGCAGACCGCACAGGCGCTCACGCCATGGCCGTTGAGGCGCTGTTCGCTGGGCAGTCCAAGCCATTTGGCGGTGGCCCCGGTGGAAATGATGACCGAATAAGCGCGTACCTCTTCGGTGCCGTCCACCACGATGGTATGGATGCCGTCTTCGCCGAAGCGCACCTCAGTGACCATGCCGAAACGCACCTCCGTGCCCACGCGCTCGGCCTGCTTCTGAAAGTCCTCCATCATCTTTGGGCCGAGGATGCCTTCCGGATAGCCGGGATAGTTCTCCACGTCGGTGGTTTGCATCAATTGACCGCCGGGTTCCATGCCGGTGTAGACCACCGGCGAAAGGTTGGCCCGGGCGGCGTAGATGGCCGCCGTATAGCCCGCCGGACCAGAGCCGACGATGACGGTATTGAGGATGCCCTGGGCATTGGCATTGGCCGGAACAACTGGGGTGGCTTCCGTGGACATGGAACGCTGGATTGACGGGTGGGGATGGGTGAGAAACCTGCCGGAAGGGCGCTGGCAATCAGCGCCGCAACCGTCGGTGCTTGCACGACGGGGCAATCAGACCGCGAATTTAACGCCCAGCAACAGGCTTGGGTTCCACTTAAGTCACACAAGCCGACCCGCATTCTGCCCGGATTCCCAAAAGCTGTGGAAAGCACCACCGGCCATATGTTGGCTGTGCCCCAAACCGGGGATGTTCGCCCGGCAGGGCGGCCCTCAGATTTTGACGATCAGCCGCGCATTGATCAGGCGCGCGGTGAGGAAGTTGGGAAAGGCGTAAACAAGCTGGTCGTTGTCGCGCACCCAGAAATAGGACACCGTGTTGTTGATGCCCAAAAGGTTGAACACCTCCACACTGGCCCAGATGGATTCGAACTCCCCGAAAAAGCCTTTGTGGTCCTTCTCTCCGTCCAACAGCAGGGCGCTGAAGCCGATGTCCACCCGGCGGTAGGCCGGAATGCGGAAGCGGTTGCGCAGCAGCAAGTTGCGCGGCTGGCCAAAGGGCAGGCCCGTGCCGAAGAGGAAATTGAGGTGCACCTTGAAGTTTTCGTTGCCCGGCAGGTAGTCCTGGAAAAACATGCCCACGTTCACGCGCTGGTCGGTCGGGCGGGGCATCATGCCGCGGTCAATCGGATTGCCATCCTCATCCAGGGCACCGAAGATGCTGGCCAGAGCCAGCTCGTCCAGGTCCTCTTCGGTTTGCAGGATGCTGAGGCTGACCCAGGAATCCGCCCCCTCAACGAGTTCGCCGTTCAGGCGCAAGTCCAGTCCGGCCACATAACCCCGCGCGGCATTGGCGCCGTAATAGCGCACCTGCACGTTCTGGATTTCATAGGGTACAATGTCCCAAAGGTATTTGTAGTACGCCTCGGCGGCGAAGGAAAAGTCGCGGTCGCCGAAGGCCTTGAAACGCCAATCTCCGCCGGCCACCAGGTGGATGCTTTTCTGCGCGCGGACGTCCGTGTTGAGGTTGAAATCCAAATCCCGCAGTTCCCGGTAAAACGGCGGTTGGGCATACAGCCCTGCGGCCAGTTTGAAGACCACATCCCGCTCGGTGGAGTC
>JAUIHG010000373.1 GCA_030432405.1 Bacteroidia bacterium
GGGGCTTTTTGATGCGCGTTCGCGCGAACGCGCGATCCGGTGTGCTCCACAAAACCAGCGGATGGCAGACCGGATGGATCAGTACCGTGCCCGGACAATGCGGCCTTGTTCCACCGGCCGACCGGCCACCTGCAATTGCCACAGGTACAGGCCTTCCGGCAGGTCGCCGAAATCAACGGTCAGGGTCTGGTTGGGTGCCGGAACGCGGCGCACTTCGCGGCCATCCGCGGCTTGCAGCACAAAGGCGCGCTGTGCATGCATGGCATCGTGGGCAAAACGCACGGTGCTGCGGTCTACCGTGGGGTTGGGAAACGCCGTCCCCTGGCCCATGGAAGCGCCCGCCTGGGCGAAGGCATCCGCCACGCGGAATCCGGCCGTGCTGGTGTCCATCTTCAGGACGCAGGCTACCCAATCTTCGTCAGTGGGCAGGTCGTCAATGAAATAGTTGCCCGGTCCGTTCATGGTGAAATCGCGGATTTCGGCAAAGCCGCCCCCATTGCGGGGATCGTAGAATCCAAGCTTGTAATAACCGGATTCCTCGAGGTAGAGGTTGGTATGGTCGCCAAAGGGCATGTGGACCACGTAGTACTTGCCGGGGATGGCCAGGCAAGTGGTGCCCCAGCGGTCCACGAGATCATGGTGCTGTTCCATCCGCTGGAAGGGGCCTTTGCGCAGCAGTTCAAGGGCATGGTCCGTCTGCTGGAACATGATCTCACGGCTGCGGAAATCCTCGCAGTTCAGGTCGTTGTTGGCATAGCTGTAGCCGAAGTACCATTCCACGCCCGAGCCTTGGTGCATCAGGTGCGGCCAAAGGAAATCCTTGCGTACCGGGGTATGCTCGGGATCCACATCGTCGGGCTTGACGCCCACCGAAGCCGGACCGATCTCCGAAAGGAACACCACCCATTGGCGGCCCGCATCGGCGGATTCCTGCACCCACTTTTTGGTGTCGTCGACGGCAAAGGTGCCACTGGACACTTGCAGGGATGCGCCTTCGTAGTCGTTATAACCCAACAAGGGCGTAAAGACCAGGTCCTTTTCCCAGGGATAGGTGTGTACCTGAATGAGGTGGCGGTAGGGATCCAGGGAACGCAGGTAACTGGCGTGGTCCTTGCGCTGGCTGTCGGAGTTGGTGTTTTCCTCGCCCAGGTTCCAGATCACGCCCAGGTGGTGGCTGAAGCGCGCCACCATTTCGCGGATGTAAACCTTGCGGTCGGGACCGAGGGCACCGCCATCCAGCAGGCCGTCGTTTTCGGTCTCCTGTAAAAGGAAGTGCTTGACAATCCCCATATGGTCCATGTGCTCAAAGACAATCTCCCACTGGTCCAGTTTGGAGGCATCAAATCGATCATACACCCCCGGTTGGGTA
>JAUIHG010000178.1 GCA_030432405.1 Bacteroidia bacterium
CAGCCGGTTACCGGTCCCTTGTTTTTGCGGATGAAAAACTCGGCTCCATAGCTGTTGCCCCGGCCAAAAACAAAACTCTCTTCCACATCGCGGCCGATGTCCGGCACAAAGGATGCGCCATATTCGATTTGGTTGCGCAGGTCTTTGTAGTAGACTTCCACAGAGGTTTCCAAATCGTTGTTCAGGAAATTGCGGAAGTACCCCACCGACACCTGCGTCCCGCGCTGGGGCTTGACCACCGCAGAAGACGGCACCCATAGGTCGGTGGGCAGGGTGGTTGTGGCCGATGTAACCAGGTGTATGAACTGGTTGGTATACGCCAGGCCCGCTTTCAGCGAAGACTGCTCATCCAGCGTATACCGCATGCTCAAACGCGGCTCCAGGCCCCAATACGACTGCACCCCCTCTCCTTTCTCGAAAAACGTAGTGTCCGTGATCTGCCCAATGGCGTTGAACGAAAACTGGTTGTAGGGCCCCACCTGTTGGAACCATGTTCCCCGCAAACCGGCTTGCACGCGGAAACGAGGGCCAATTTCAAATTCATCTTCGATGTACAGCGCCAGTTCGTGGGCGTATTTCTGGTTCAGGCTGTCGGTGGCAAACTCCGCCGACTGGCCATCCGTGGCGTTGGCGCTGTAGGGCGTAAATCGGTGCCAGGTATAGTTGGCGCCAAACTTCACCGTGTGGTTTTCATGCGCAAACCAGTCAAAATCGAATTTGCCGTTGTAGTCGCGCACACCGGAAAAGAGGCTGAACTCAAAGTCCTCAAAGACCGAACCGACCTCAAACTCGTAGTCGTTGTAAATCAGCGAAAGGTTGCTGAAGAGCTTGTCGCTGTAAAGGTGGTTCCAGCGCAGTGTGGCCGTGCGGTTGCCCCAGGGCAGCGTGGCGTTGAAGGCATTGTCCGGAGAGACAAACTGAAAGACATCACGGCCAAAGTATCCGCTGGCATATACCCGGTCCTTGTCCGAAAAGCGAAAATTGGCCTTGGCGTTGAGGTCGTAGAAAAAATACCCGTTGCCTTCAAACTCGGTCCCCTTGATAAAAGGCCGCACCAACAGGTCGGCATAGGTCCGGCGGCCCGAAACCATGATGGAACTCTTTTCCTTAACCAGTGGACCTTCCAGCGTAAAACGCGAAGAAATCAGGCCAATGCCGCCCGATCCGGCCCATTGTTGGTTGTTGCCGTCCTTCATGGTCACATCAACCACCGAGGACAAACGCCCTCCGTAGCGGGCCGGCATACCGCCTTTGATCAGGGTGGTGTTTTTGATGGCGTCGGAATTGAACACACTGAAAAAGCCAAAAAGGTGACCGGTATTGTAGACCACCGCCTCGTCCAGCAAAATCAGGTTCTGGTCCGGTCCCCCACCCCGCACGTAAAAGCCACTGTTGCCTTCCCCGGCCGATTGCACGCCGGGCAGCAATTGCAGGGTCTTGAGGATGTCCACTTCGCCAAAAATGGCGGGCATGGTCTTGATCTGTTCCACGGATATCTCCGCGGTGCCCATGCTGGTGGATTGCACGTTTTCGTCTCGGCGTTCAGCGGTAACCACCACTTCCTCGGTCATCACGCCACGGGGTTCCAGCTCAATGTTCAGGCGCCGGTCGGCTTGCAAGGAGACCGTCTCCACGCGGTTTTCATAGCCGACGTAGGAATAGCCGACCTGGTATTCGCCGGCAGGCAAGGTGATGGAATAAAAGCCGTAGACGTTGCTCACGGTGCCCCTTCCGGGATCCTCCACCAGAAAGACGTTGGCGCCGATGAGGTCTTCGCCCGTCTGGGCGTCCTTCATGTAGCCAGACAGGGTAAATCGCTCCTGGGCCAGCAGGCCGCGGGCATCCGGGATCAGCAGGACGGCAAAAAACAACAGCGCCAGCAAATGGCGCAGGGGTTGGTGGAGCATGGGAACGGGCGCTGGATGGGAAAGGATGGCGGAGTGGGCTGATAGGCATGCACAAAGCAGAAAGCCTCCGCCGCTGGCGAAAGTACTCCGATGCCGCAGGCCTTGCGCCTTCCCTTATGGGGATACACTGATTTTAACGCTTTGTTCACGTGTGCCCTGCGCGGCCTGCAATACATAGGTTCCCGGCGGGAGGCCAGCCCAGCCTTTTACCGGGATGGCATGTCCGGCGGCCCCAAACAGCGGCTTTTCCTGCTCCAGCACCACCCGACCATGGCGGTCGATGGCCCGCACCCGCCAAGGCTGCTGTACATTCCACCCTTCGCCTTGCCAAATCCAGACGGTATTGCCGCGGACCGGACTGGGCCAGGCGGCCAGCGGTTCGCCTTCGGCGAACGCCGATTGGCGGTCCTGCAGCACTTGCCAGGCCGTGGGCAGGTAGGGAATGCCGTAGCCCAGGGAATCGTTCGGGTTGTGGGCCAGGTGGCCGGACCGTTGGAGGGCGTCAAAGAGGTCCATGTTGCCCGCTTGCGGTACCGCGCTCCAAAGGCTGGCCGCCGCCCCGGCCACCAGCGGTGCGGCAAAAGAGGTGCCGTTGGATTGGCTGACCACGCCCCCGCTGTTGACCACCCAGGTCAGCGCACCTACAGCCGCCAGATTGGGTTTGACATCGCCGTCGGAGGATGGGCCATAGCCGCTGAAAAAGGCATAACGGCCGTCTTGAAAAACGGCGCCCACGGCCAGCACCGAGTCGCCGTCGGCCGGTGCGGAGATGTAACGCCAGCTGTTGCCGCCCTGATTGCCGGCACTAACCACCACCAGCATTCCTCTTGAGGCAGCCCAGTCGGCCGCGCGGGAAATGATGGTGGTGTTGCCGTCCATATCGGCGTAGGTATGGTTGAAGGCTTGGTCCACCGAATCGAAGGTGGTGTAGCCCAGGCTGGTGTTGATGATGTCCACGCCGATGGCATCGGCGCGTTCGGCCGCGGCCACCCAATTGTCCTCTTCGATGATGCGCTCAAAGCCCACCACCTCGGTGAGGTAAAGGGCTACACTGGCCCGTGGGGCCGTTCCTGCATAACAATCCTGGCAGCTGTTGAGCGCAATGCAGCTCAAAACCGCCGTTCCGTGGCCGGAAAAATCGAACACGCTGTCGTTGTTCAGGTGGAAATTCCAATAGTCCACCACGCGGTTTTCATCCCACAGGCCTTGAAAGGCGCTCAGCTGATCCACGCCGCGGAAGCCGCCGTCAAACACACCAACGAGGACGTCCTGCCCCAGAAATCCGGCATTGTGCAACACATCCGCACCCAGCATCTGCACCTGATTGCTGGCCGCACCATAAGCGGGTTGGGCTGCGCAACAGCCGATTTGTTCATCCTGGCGAAAGCTCGGCTGGAGCGGCTCCAGCAATGCCTGGGCCTCCTGTTCGGCCAGTGCTGCGCGGTAGCGCCGTACGGGTTCAATGCGTACTACTTCGGGCCAGGTGCTCAGGGTAGCGAGCAGTTCCGGATCATCGGTGGCCACCGAAACGGCATGCAGCCAGCGGGAGCTGCGGTGCACCGTTACCCCCTCAACCGCCTCCAGCCGCTCCATCAGCTTCGCGTCCACAGGGACGTCGGCCCGGTCCAGGGGAATGCCCAGGCGGCTGCGGCGTTGCAGGGCGCGTTGGCGGAGGGCGGTTTGTTCAGCCCGCACCGGGGTTTGTTTGCCGTTTTCGCCCGTACGGGCGAAAAACACCCAATGCCGGGCTTGCGGCACATAGGCCTCCTGCTGATGCTCCAGCTGGGCCTTCAGCGGCGCGTGCGCGCTCAACAGACATAGCGCAAAAAACGAAACAAACAGGACGTTCGGCCAGCGCCGAACGGATAACATTGAGGCGTGCATGAGGGAGGCTTGGTCCAAAGATCGGGGCGGGACGCCAGTCGGGCACCGTTCCCCTGTCGGACATACGTAAAACCAAGCGCCCAACGTGGCCTGCAGCCGAGGTCAGCCAACTGAGCACTGCCCTACTTCGACCAGTCGATCAGGGCCTCGTGTACGGCAAAACCGCATTCCGTCTTCTCCTCCCAGGGGCATTCCGGGCAGATGGTCTGCGTGGTCAGGTGCCGGAACGAACGTTCCACCATGCCGATCCCGCGCGCGTAGCGTTCAAAACCATCGTTGTGTTCGATGAGGTTCTGTTCGCCGGCCTGGCGTACCGTCAGCACCGAATCCAGTACCATGCCAGTCAAGACCACGGTGCTGTCCAGGTTGCTGTAGCGGTACGTCCACCCTTCCAGGAAGCGCCAATTGTTGCAGCTTTCGGCCGTGGGGATGCTGGATAGATCGGCCAGCGGGATATGCCCGTTCCAAGATTGGCCACTCTGCATGGTGCCCACCAGCTTGATGGTGTTCAGGTTGTTGTCCTGCCGTTGCAATTGCCCGTTGGCCCAGCGCACATTGGCGGTGGCCAGGTAGCGCCAGGGCAGGCTGCTGTCCGCGCGCCGGTAGCGTTCCAGCACATAGCTCGTGCCGCCCGTCAGATCGGCAAAGGGCGCCCCGAGCTGTTCGCGCACTTCCCAGTGCGCCGTGTCGTTGCCGCCGATTTCGCGGTAGTGGATGGTGTCCACGGCAAAGGTCCAGCTGCGGCCTTGCTGCAGCGGATACCAGCCTTCGGCCGAAGGCCCGGAGGGCGGCGCAAAGGTGGGGTCACATCCGGAGCATAAGGCAATTGCGCCCAAAAGGGCGAAGACACCGCTCAAGGCATGGAAACGGAACAAGCGCATGGGCTCCTAAGGTGCAGGCTTTTGCGAGGGCTGGGCATGGACCCGGGGCAGCGCGTCGAGAAACGGCCGCCGGTCGATGTGGCCACCCCCGATGACGTCGCGGCCGTCGTAAAAGACCGCCGATTGCCCGGGCGCAATGGCATCAACCCCCGTATGGAATACTACACGCATACGATCGCCTTCCGGGAAAAGTTGGCCCATGGTCCCGGGATCCTTGTAGCGGACTTTGACCACGGCTTCGGTGCCCGGTTGGATGGCCGACACTTTTTGCAGATTGATGTTGCGCACCGTCATTTCGTGCCGCGCCAGGGCCTCTTTGGGGCCGAGGACCACCGTGTTGGTTTCAGGGCGGATTTCGGTGACAAACATGGGTTCGCCGAAGGCGGTCCCCAGGCCTTTGCGCTGCCCGACGGTGAAAAAGGGATAGCCGTCGTGGCGGCCGATTTCCCGGCCGTCCTGGTCTACAAAGACCCCATCGGCCACCTTTTCCTCCAGGCCGTCCACACGCCGCTTGAGGAAGCCGCGGTAGTCGTTGTCGGGGATGAAGCAGATTTCATAGGATTCCGGCTTTTTGGCCAGGTTGGGATAGCCCATTTCCTCAACCATGCGCTTGATCTCGGCCTTGTGGAAGCCGCCTAGCGGGAACATGGTGCGGGCCATGCATTCCTGGCTCAGGCCCCAGAGGACATAGCTCTGGTCCTTTCCAGCATCCAGACCCGTAGAAATAACGTAGCGGCCGTTTTCCTGGCGGATGTTGGCATAATGGCCCGTGGCGATGTAGGTGCAGTCCATGGCGTCGGCCCGGCGCAAGAGCGCTTCCCACTTGATGTGCGTGTTGCAGAGCACGCAGGGGTTGGGCGTTCGGCCGGACAGGTACTCCTCCACAAAGTCTTCGATCACGGCATCCCCGAACTCGTCGCGGATGTCGACGATGTAGTGCGGGAAGCCCATGTCCACGGCCACCTGGCGGGCATCGTTGATGGAATCCAGGCTGCAACAACCGGTTTCCTTCTTCGAACCGCCCGAGCTGGCATAGTCCCAGGTCTTCATGGTGATGCCCACTACTTCGTAGCCTTGTTGGTGCAGCATGATGGCGGCAACCGTGGAGTCCACGCCACCGCTCATGGCCACCAAAACACGTCCTTTATCGGCCATGGCACAAAACTACGTCCCTGTCCGCCGCTTCCGGCATTTAGGTGCATAGGGCTTGGCATTCAATAGAAGGAATAATGTTAAAAGCGTTAAAGGGACACAAGCCGTGCTGGGCGCCGCCTATTTTAGCAGCCGTTCTCCAACGCCACCTTTCGGCCCAAATCCCGTGCGTTCACCACGCTACCGACATCCTGATGCACCGACGCTTCCCATATGCCTGCTTGTTGGCCGTTCTGGCCACTTTTTCTCACGTGACCTTCGCCTCCGGCGAACACCCCGCTGCCGCGCACAAGGGCGGAGATCCAGCCGACTGCCTGCTGTGGCGCATTGCCGGCAACGGGCTGGAAGACACCTCGTGGTTGTTCGGCACCATCCACCTGATCAATCAGGAAGATTTTGTGGTCCGAGAGGAAGTGGAACAGGCCATGGCAGCCTCAAAAACGGTCGCCTTCGAGCTGAAGCTCAACGACCTCAGCATGGCCATGAAAATGATGCGCCTGATCCAGCTGCCGGGCGACAGCACCCTGGAAGATGTGCTGGAAGCCGATCAATACGAGGCCTTGCGCGGATTTGTGAAAGACAGCAGCGGCCTGGAATTCTCGGCCTTTGAACGGCAAAAGCCCTTGGCCTTGATGCAGCTGCTGTTGCAGGATATGGTGCCCGGTACGCCAGCCAGCTACGAAATGCATTTTCTCCAGGTGGCCCTGGGGGCGGGCCAGCCCATTGTCGGCCTGGAGGAAATTGAAGATCAAATGGCCGTGTTTGACGGCATTCCCTATGCCGAACAAGCCGAATGGATTCTGGATTTGTACCGCAACGCGGACTCCATGAAAGCCAGCTACGACAGCCTGGTTCAGGCCTATACGGCCGAAGATCTGACGCGGCTGCAACAGCTGATGCTCGAAGAAAGCCCGGAAATGATGGCCCATTCAGAGGCCTTGTTGTACAACCGCAACCGAAACTGGATCCCCAAAATCGAATCGCTGATCAACGCCGGATCAACCTTTGTCGCCGTCGGTGCCGCACATTTGCCCGGTGAAGAAGGCGTGGTGGCGTTGTTGCAACATGCGGGGTACTCGGTTTCGCCGGTACCGGCGAAAACAACACCGGAATAATCCGCTCGACGAGTTACCGATAGCGCAAATGCCAACAGCATGATAGAAATCGAAAACCTGACCAAAACCTTCAAGCTTTCCCGAAAGCAGCGCAAGGAAATGGGGCCAGAATTCAAAGGCTCTACGGTAGACGCGGTCAAGGGCATTTCCCTCCGTGCTGAGGCAGGGCGGGTCTTCAGCTTGCTGGGGGCCAATGGTGCAGGGAAAACCACCACCCTGCGCATGGTGTCCACCATGCTCAAACCTAGCGCTGGACGTATTCGGGTATGCGGCCTGGATGTGCAGGAAAAGGCGGCTGCTGTAAGGCGCAAAATCGGTTTTCTAACCGGCAGCACTGGCCTATACGCCCGTCTGACGCCAAACGA
>JAUIHG010000179.1 GCA_030432405.1 Bacteroidia bacterium
CACGCTGGTTGCAGTAGAACATCATGTCCTCCCCGATCTTGGAGGTGGTGGCTTCGTGCTCCACCTGGGCGGAGTCGTTCTGCACTTCCAGGTACGGGAAGGTGTGGGCACCGCACTGGTCTTCAATCAGCAGGGAGTCGCACTGGGAGAAGTTGTAGGCACCCTCGGCCCGCGGCAGGATCTTGACCAGGCCCCGGTAGGAGTTGTGGCTCTTGCCCGCCGAAATGCCCTTGGACACAATCCGGCTGCGGGTGCGCTTGCCCACATGCACCATCTTGGTGCCCGTGTCGGCTTGCTGGTGGTTGTTGGTCAGGGCAACAGAGTAGAATTCGCCCACCGAGTCGTCGCCCTTGAGCACGCAGCTCGGGTATTTCCAGGTCACCGCCGAGCCGGTTTCCACCTGGGTCCAGGAAATCTTGGAGCGTTTGCCACGGCATTCGCCCCGCTTGGTCACAAAGTTGTACACCCCTCCCCGGCCCTGCGCGTCGCCGGGGTACCAGTTCTGGACGGTGGAATACTTGATTTCGGCCCGTTCCAGGGCCACGAGTTCCACCACGGCGGCGTGCAGCTGGTTTTCATCGCGCTGGGGCGCTGTGCAGCCCTCCAAATAGCTCACGTAGCTGTCGTCCTCGGCGATGATAAGCGTGCGTTCACATTGCCCGCTGCCGGCGGCATTGATGCGGAAATAGGTGCTCAATTCCATCGGGCAGCGCACACCTTTGGGGATGTAGACAAAACTGCCATCGGAGAATACCGCGCTGTTCAGCGCGGCGAAGAAATTGTCGCGGGGCGGCACCACCGTACCCAGGTATTGTTTGACCAGGTCGGGATACTCCCGAATGGCTTCGGATATGGGGCAGAAAATCACGCCCTTCTCCTTGAGCTGCTCGCGGAAGGTGGTCAGCACCGAGGTGGAGTCCATCACAAAATCCACGGCCACGCCGGCCAGGACCTTCTGCTCCTCCACCGGAATGCCCAAGCGCTCGTAGGTGCGCAGCAATTCCGGATCCACCTCATCGAGGCTTTCGTACTTGGGCTTGGTTTTGGGGGCTGCGTAATAGCTGATGGCCTGGTAGTCGATGGCCGGATAGTGGACATTGTGCCACTGGGGTTCGGTCATTTCCTGCCATTGGCGAAACGCCTTGAGCCGCCATTCCAGCATCCATTCCGGCTCTTCTTTCTTGGCGCTGATGAAACGGACCGTGTCTTCATGGAGGCCGGGAGGAGCCATCTCCTGCTCGATGTCGGTGACAAAACCATACTTGTAGGCCTGGCTGGTCTGCTCCTGGATCAGGCGATCGCTTTCGCTCATGGCCTCGTCATTGCCTGCCGGGTTGCTGGCAGGCTGGCCGGCCGGTGCAGCCGCAGATGGGGCCGCATCAGGATCGCTGTCGAAATGGATGCCGTAGGCGTTGAGCGCGGGGTCGTGCATGGCGGAATCGGGGATTCAGGGCGGTGTATGGATGCCTTCGCCGGAGGCGCATACCCAAATGGCGGTATACCGGTTTGGACACTTGGCGATGCCGGACGGTTCAGGGGCGTGTCGGCCTACCTTGAAAAGGACCACCTTGTACGCCCCTTGTTTGCGTCCGTTTGTACCAGAAGGCCTGCCTGTCCGCCTCCGGCGAAGGCTGCCGGAAGCTTGGTTGCCGGCCTTCGGCAAAGCGCAAAAGTGGGCAAATCGGGCTGCGTGCAAGGCTTTGAAGCCCAAACCGTCCGTGGCTTCGTTTGGTCGGCAAAACTAGCCGTCAGGGCTTGTTTAGACAATGTCTAATTAAGGATAAAGGTTCATCCAAAGCGCCTTTTTGCACTTCCCGTCCACAAGAAAAGCCCGGGGCGGTTGGTGCCGGACGGCAGGAGGATGCCCGGCAGACGCTTCTGATGCCACCAAAGGCCCGACAACAGCGGGATGAGGCCCGTGTACCGATCGCCCGGGTGCATACCCATTTGGCGGTATTCCATAGGGAGCTTGGGCCTACCCCGTGTGCACGTCGATTGCATCATGGAACGGCTCAAGTCCCGATCTTTGCAGCCGCATGCACACCACAGTTACACGAATACCGACACCCGGCCCACAACGCCCCGTCCGCTCCCAGCCAAGCGCCCAACGCCAGACCCCGCGGCAGGCTGCCCGGAGCCTGATGGTTAGCGCGAGGCCCCTGTTGCTTGTTTTGAGCTTCATGGGCATCGGCCTTTCGGCCGAAGGCCTCGTGGCCCAAACCCCCATCAGCGGAAAGGTGACCGATACCAAGGGCCTGGCCCTGCCCGGGGCCAACGTCTTTGTAGAGGGCACCTACGACGGCAGCACCAGCGATACGGCAGGTGCCTTCTCCTTCACCGCCTACGACCAGGGCCGCTACCCCCTTGTGGTCTCCTTTCTTGGTTATGAGCCCTGGCGGGATACCGTAGTGCTGGAGGGCAGTCCCCTGTATGTGGAAGTCCAGCTCAAGGAAGAGTTCAACGAATTGAATGCCGTCGTCATTTCCGCCGGGGCCTTTGAGGCCTCCGACGAAGGCAAATCCGTGGTCTTCAAACCGCTGGACATCGTCACCACCGCCGGAGCAGCCGGCGACATCTTCGGTGCCCTGGGCACCCTGCCCGGTGCCCAACAGGTAGGCAACGAGGAAGGGTTGTTTGTGCGCGGCGGTGCGGGGTACGAAACCAAGACCATCATTGACGGGTTGACGGTGCAGAATCCCTTTTTTAGCCAGGTCCCGGATGTGCCTTCGCGCGGGCGTTTCAGCCCCTTCCTGTTCAAGGGCACCGTCTTCAGCTCCGGAGGCTATTCGGCCCAATACGGGCAGGCCCTGTCTTCGGCCATCGTGCTGAACACCTCGGACTTTCCCACCGGTTCGGCCTCGGGCCTGAGCCTCTCACCGATTTTCGCCGGAGGCTTCACCCAAAAGGTGTGGGACAAAACGGCCTTCTCCATCGGGCTGAACTACACCAATGTGGCGCTGAACAACGCCGTGATTCCGCAGCGTGTCGATTTTACCAAGCCCTTCGAAGGCCTGGGCGGCAACCTGACCTTTGTCCAGAAAACCAGCCAGACGGGCTTGTTCAAGGTGTACGCCACCTACAACTACGCCACGACCGGTATCCGGTTTCCCAATCCGGTGGACAGCCTTCCCGGATTTGATTTCAGCCTGGACAACGGCAACCTGTACGTCAATGCTTCCTGGAAAGAGATCCTCGGGGAAAACTGGACCATCCTCGCTTCGGCATCGGTCAGCGACAACGACGATGCCATCCTGATTGCCGGAGTGGACAACAGCCGGGCCGACCGATCGGGTCAGGGCCGCATCATGCTGACCAACCAACTGCTCAAAAAGGTCAAGCTCCGCTTTGGCGGGGAGTACAATTACCAGCGCTTTGAAAGCCGCTTTGGCATTTTCGGGCTCGACCAATCCTTCGACGCCGCCGTCAACGAGCATTTTGGCGCGGCCTTCCTCGAGTCCGAGTTTTTCCTGTCCAAAAATCTGGCCGGCCGCCTGGGTGTGCGCAGCGAGTATTCCAAAGCCCTGGGCGATTTCAACCTTGCCCCCCGCGCTTCGCTGGCCTATAAGACCGGCAAGAACAGCCAGATCAACCTGGCCTATGGACAATTCTACCAAACGCCGCGGGCCCAATTCATCGCCTTCGGCGAAGCCGACTTGACCTACGAAAAGGCCAGCCATTACATCGCCAACTGGCAGTGGTTGACCGACAAGCGCACCTTCCGCATTGAAGGGTATTACAAACCCTACCGCGATCTGGTGCTGCAGTCGCCCCTCGACACCCTGACCGGTGCCATCAGCTATTCCAGCGACGGGGACGGCTATGCCGGCGGTGTGGAATTGTTCTACCGCGACAAAACCAGCATCAACAACGGCGACTTCTGGATATCCTACTCCTGGATCGATACCCGCCGCCGCTTTCTGGATTACCCCGAATCCGTCAGGCCGGACTTTGCCTCCGAACACCTGCTCAGCCTGGTCTACAAACACTATATCCCGAGCCTCCGCTCCCAACTCGGCCTGACCTACAGCTACCAGAGTCCGCGGCCCTTCCACGACCCCCGTGAAGATGCCTTCATGACCGGCCGCACGCCGGCCTGGAACAACCTCTCGCTGAATTGGAGCTACCTGACCAACATCCGCGGCCATTTCACCGTGGTCTTTGCCTCGGTGGGCAACATCCTCGGGTTTGACCAGGTGTTCAACTACCGCTTTTTCCAGCCCACCGGCGCGCCGGTGTTCAACTACGCCTACAACCTGCCGCCGGATGAGGTCATCGAAGTGCCCCAGGTCCCGCCTGCCCGGCGAACCTTCTTCGTAGGCATGTTTGTATCTTTCCAACACGCCGACAAGCCCAAAAACACCGCCCCGCCGAGCCGTCAATCGCAGCCCGCTTCCCCGCCGAAAGCCGATGCTCCATAAGGCTTTCAGGCCAACGCCGGAAACGCTTGTGTTGCTCGGCTATCGGTTGAATTGCCGCATTCCGGCACGGCCTTTGCACACCACACACCACTGCGCAAACCCTTCTTTGCACCATTCGCCCGAACCACGGCGGCACGCCGGGGTCGGGCCACCACAACACCTTTCCCGTGATCTGCAACTTCCTCCGCACGCTGCTTCCCTCCAGGCCACTGCTTTTGCTGGCCTTCGCCCTTATGGGCACCGCTTCCCTCATGGCACAGGACGAGGACCGGTATACCGCCACCATGGAGCGCCTCATCGAACAGTTGAATGGCGCCTTCAGCGAAAACAGCACGGATGGTGAAGCGCTGCTGCAGGCCGCCAACGGTTTTGAGCGGGTGGCCAAGGCCGAACCGGAAGCCTGGTTGCCGCTGTACTATGCCGCCTATGCGCACGTCATGCGCTCCTTCCAGCTTCCGGACGCCACGGCCGTGGATCCCGTCCTGGACAAGGCCGACGCCCTGCTGGAAAAAGCCGAAGCCATCAGTCCCGAAAACGCCGAAATTCTGGTCCTCCAGAGCATGGCCGCCTCCGCCCGCATCCGGGTGGATTTCAACCGCGGCATGAGCATGGGTCCGAAAGCCAACAGCCTGGCTACACAAGCCACCAAGCTGGAGGCGGCCAATCCACGGGGCTGGTTGCAGCTCGGCCAGCAGACCTTGTTCACGCCAGAGCAGTTTGGTGGCGGTGCCGCCCGCGGGTGCCCTCTGCTGCAGAAGGCGGCCGACCGCTTTGCGGCATTTGAACCCTCCAGCACCCTGCATCCGGATTGGGGGCAGGAATACAACGCTTCTCTGATGGCCCAATACTGCTCCAAGGAGGCGTCTTCTGACGACGGCCAGTAGGCGTAAGGACCGTAGCCCTGACCGGTTTCCGAACGCAAGCCAACCGCTGCCGGGCTTTTCAGCGCCCGAAGAAACGTAGCCCAAAACCATGCGGAATCCGCGTTTTTTGATCGTGCTGTTGACCTTATTGACGGCCAGCACCTTCAGGACTTTGCTGCATGCCCAACAGGCAGCGCAGCCCACTGGCCAAGTGTCGGCACCCCGTGTGCCCCAGGACCAGGACCAAGCGCTCCTGGAAGGTGTGGTTACCGACGAGCAAGGCACGCCTTTGCCGGGTGCCAACCTGCTGCTGCTCCCTGAACCGCTAGCCGGGGAGGACAGCAATGCGGCTGAGCTAGACCTGGGCACCAGCAGCGATGGCGAAGGACGCTACCGCATCCGCTTTGCACCGGGTTCCTACCGCGTGGAAATCCGCTTTGTGGGCTACGAAACCCAGCGTTTCGAGCTGCAAGCTCAGGCAGGGCAGCGCATCGAGCGCAACATTACCTTGCGGGAATCCGCACGCGCCCTGGGCACCTTTGTGGTCAGCGGCAGTCTGTACGAAAAAGCGCTGCAGGAAGAAGTAGTCAGCGTGGATGTGCTCGACGCTTCCTTGATGGAGCGGACCAATACACGCACCCTGGATGATGCCGTGGAAAAACTCCCGGGCGTGTATTTCGCCGACGGGCAGGCCAATATGCGCGGCGGCACCGGTTACAGTTTCGGGGTGGGCAGCCGCGTGATGATGGTGGTCGATGGCCAACCCCTGCTCTCCGCCGACCGCGGCGATGTGAAGTGGACCATGATGCCGGTGGAAATCACCGATCAGGTGGAAATCATCAAAGGCGCCAGCTCGGTCCTGTACGGTTCCGGAGCCCTCAACGGCGTGGTCCATGTCCGCACCCTTTGGCCTACGGCCGAACCGCAAACCGAACTGGTGGTCTACCAGGGCTATTACGGCAATCCGCGTCGGGATACCATGCGCTGGTGGGAAGAAAACCCCGTCTTTCTGGGCGGCCGCTTCCACCATGCGCGCAAAATGGGCCGCTTTGATCTGGTTGTGGGCGGCAGCCTTGGATCGGACCAGTCCTACCTGCGCGAGGAGTTCCAGGAACATGCCCGCTTCAGCCTCAAAACCCGTTACCGCCCCAAACGGCTGGACGGACGTTTGAGCATGGGCATCAACGCCAACACCACCTACTACAACGAAGGGCTGTACCTGTTGTGGGCCGATGCCGACGAAGGGGCATTCCAGGCCCTGCCCAATTCCACGGACGTCAACAGCTATCTGTGGAACTACTTCGATCCCTGGATCACCTTCTTCGACAAAGCGGGCAACCAGCACAGCGGCAAATTCCGCTACAACTACAACGGCAATTTTTACAGCGCCAACAACCGCGCGCACATCCACATGTTGAGTGCCGAATACCAGTTCCAGCGCCGCTTCCGCAGCGGCTACGGATTGACGGCCGGCATCTCCAACCTCCATGGCCTGATCCGCGACAACGACGTGGGCCGCCACGATGCCAACCTGTTGGCGCTGTATGCCCAAACGGACAAGCGCTGGAACCGCTTTGAAGCGCAATTGGGCGTGCGTTGGGAAACCTTCAAACTGGACGACTCCAGTGCCTCTGCCCTCCCGGTGATCAAGGCCGGAGTGAATTACAAGGCGGGCAGGAACAATTGGTTGCGTGCCAGCTTCGGCCAGGGCTACCGCTTCCCTTCGGTGGCCGAACGCTTTGTGGATACGGATGTCGGAGACCTGATCTACATTTTCCCCAATCCCGACCTGCGTCCCGAGGTTGGCTGGAACGCCGAGATCGGCACCAAGCAGGTCATCCATATCGGCAATTGGCAGGGCTATCTGGACCTGGCCGGATTCTGGACCGAATATTCCGATATGACCGAATTCACCTTTGGCATTTACCAAGAGGGACTCGGCTTTAAAAACAAAAACATCGGACAGGCCCGCATTGCAGGGCTTGAATTCACCGCTTCGGGACAAG
>JAUIHG010000374.1 GCA_030432405.1 Bacteroidia bacterium
CCACTTTTCGCGCGCCTTTTTGGGCACCAGCCGCAAGGGACCGCCCAGTCCCATTTCAACCACCTGTTGGTTGAAGGTGCTTTCCCAGGCATCGTTGAAGCCGAAATTGTCGCGCTTGTAGACCGCGTTGAATTCGGTTTTGTCCCCACCGGATTTGGTCTTGGTGTTCACCACACCGGAGGTGGCGTTGCCGTACTCCACGCCCGTGCCGCCGGTGGTAACCTCCACCTCGTTGATGGCGTTGGTGCCGATGTCGATGCCAAACCCCGTCCCGGCCAGCGGGTCGGCCGCCGATACCTCATCGATGTAAAACCCGGTTTCGTAGGTCCGGCCACCGCGGATGTTGACGCCTTCCGGGTTTTTGATGACCCCGGTTTGGGTGTTCAAAAGGCTCTGGATCTGGCGGGTTGGGGCGGCTTCGATGGTTTCCGCGGAAATCCGCGAACCCGTCTTGGTGTCTTCGATGTCCACCAGCGGTTTGTCGCCGATGATGGTCACCGCCTCGGAGAACAGCACGCTGGTGCTCTTCAGCTGGATGTCCAGGGTCTGGGTGGCACCGGAGATTTGGTATCCGGTGATCAACTGCTTTTCGTAACCGATGCTGGTCACCTGGACGGTGTATTCGCCGGGCTTTATGCCCGGCAAGGTGTATCGGCCGTCCAGATCGGTGGCTGCGCCCGAGGTGGTGCCCACCAAAAAGACGTTGACGCCCAGCAGGAGTTCACCGGTTTCCACGTCGGTCACCGTACCGCTCAGGGTGGTGCGCGCCTGCGCGAAGGCTTGCTGCGGGTAGGCCATCAGGCCGAGCACAAGGCCGCCCATAAGGGCGAAGCGCAGGATGGACAAGCCCAGCACGCCCGGTCGGGGGCTGGCGCTTTGCGGGAATCCCTGAAACGCGGAAGTGGAACGGGGTGCAGCAAAGCTGCAGGCGCCAAGGGCATTGCGGCTGGACATGCCCGCGAAGGTAGGGCCTTGGGGCCGAATGCAGCAGCCGAACAGCGGGCTTCGACCCTGCCCTGACAAAGGCTTAATGCTGGGCTAACATGGTGTGGCAGAAGGAGGGCAGCAGGCCGTAAGCCTTCAGGATTCGGCCACCGGCGCACCGACCTTCAAATGGTGGAGACCGGGCTTCCATTCCCGGTCCAGCAGGCCGCGTATCCATCGATAGGCCTCCGGGTCGGCCACAAAGTCGCTGTCGGTATTGTCCAGAATGAGGATGCGCCAGTGCGGATGCTGGCGGAACCAGGCAAAGGCGTTGTCCTGGATCTTGCCCAGGTATTCGTCGGTGACGTTTTGTTCAAAGTCCCTTCCGCGGCGTTGGATGTTCGCCTTCAGGCGGTGGATGTCCGCATGCACATAGA
>JAUIHG010000375.1 GCA_030432405.1 Bacteroidia bacterium
AAAGCCGTGTGGCTGCAGCGGAAGCGGCCGTTACGCAAGCAGCTGGCAGTCGGGATGCCGCGTTGGACATTGCGGATGAATCGGATATTTTGGCGGCAGAAGCGGCCGTGGCGGCAGCGCAAGCAGAGGTGCAGGCGTTGGAAGAGGCGTACCAGGAGATTCTGGACAGCTGCTTCGACACGCCTGACGGCGAAGTGTGTCCGCTTTACGGCCCTGTGGAGGAGCAAACGCGGCAGCAGCTCGATGCCGCTCGGCTGAACCAGGAGGCGGCGCAGGCTGGACTGGAAGCGCTGCAAGATGGGGCAACTCCGGCGCAGCGACAAGCGGCCAATGCCCAAATCGGCGTGGCCCAGGCAAATTTAGCCATCGCCCAGGCGCAGCTAGAGTTGCTGTTGGTGGGGGCCACGCTGGAGCAGGTTCGTCTGGCGGAAGTGGCCGTGGAGCAAGCCCAGGTGGGTGTGCAGCAGGCGGAGGTGCGGATTGCGCGGGCTGTGGCGGGGGTGGCTGTGGCGGAAACGGCCGTTTCCCTGGCCGAAGCAGGTGTAGAAAGCGCGGAATTGGCCCTAGAGCGCACCTTTTTACGGGCCGCGTTTGACGGCACGGTGGTTTCTGTGGCATTTAGCGATGGGGAACTAGCGGCCCCTGGCTTCCCGGCAGTTACACTGGCCAACTTTGGCGCGTGGCAAATCGAGACAACTGACCTGACGGAACTGGATGTGGCGCTGGTGGCCGCTGGTGCGCCCGTAACGGTGCGGGTGGATGCGTTGCCGGATGCGGAATTGAGTGGGGTGGTAACGGCCGTTGCCCTCGTTCCCAACGTGGCGCGTGGCGATGTAGTTTACACGGTGACAATTGATTTGTTGGAAACGGCCGATCTCCCCCTGCGCTGGGGCATGACGGCGTTTGTGGATATCGCCACCCGGTAGCCGCGCTTTCTTAGCGCGAAAAACGCGGTTTAGAAACCGCGGCTACAAGTCGAATTCTGCCAGGAGGGGGAAATGGTCGGAGGCGTGGCGGATGGCGGGGTGGTCGGTGATGACGCGGCAGGTTTGTAGGCGGGGCAGCGTGTTTGGGTCGGCGAAGATGTAGTCGTAGCGGGTGGTGGGGTTGATAGTCCACCAGGTGAAGCCGTCGGCGTGGGGGTGCAGGTGGCGGAAGCAGTCGGTGTAGCCTGCGCGTAACAAGCGGGGGATGGCCAGCCGGAAGATGAGCCGAAGTTGCAGCAGCATCACGCGCCGCATGCGGGCGGGGTTTTTGTGCTGCAAGACGCGGTCGCCGGGGCCAATTGCGTTCACGTCGCCGATGATGAGATGGGGGGTAGACGGCCGTTCCCGAATAATTTCCAACAATTTG
>JAUIHG010000180.1 GCA_030432405.1 Bacteroidia bacterium
TTGGGTACGTCGCGATCCCCGCAACCCTTGATCACCACACGCTCGTCGCGCAGGCTTTCGGGATCCAGTTCGGCAAGCCGTTCCAAAAAGATACGGGATTCTACGGTGTCGGGTTTTCCTTCATACACCCCGAGCGCATGCGGCGTGGCGTGCACCGCCACCAGCATATAGGCCCATACCGGCACGATGGCGTCCGCCGAACAATGGACCGCCAGGTACTTGCCCTGGTAGGCCGACCAGTCGTGTTCGGCCACGGCCGCCCGGAAATCCTTCTCGCGCAACAGCAGCCCCTTGAAAAGGTGATCGGCGATGTCAAACGCCGCAATAGGCCCCTTTGGCGCATACTCCTCCAGCTTGATCACCTTCAGGCCCGCTTGCTGGACCTTGTTGACGATCGGCTGGACGGTGGGGGCAGGGGCTTTGGACGCGTTGGAATCGGACGTGCTCATGGCGATGCTTCAACCCACAAAGCTACGCGCGCCGCAACGCGGCATCAACACCTGCGCGGTTGTCCAACCTGGTGTTGAAAAGCCCCATTGCGGGACAGATATTGCCTCAAGGATGCAACACCACCCTGCGTACGCCCAGGTATGCGCCTTCGCGCGAACGCGCAACCAGCCAGTATGGCCCAGGCGGCAAGTGCTGGAGATCAAGCTGGGTAGCTTCTATTGGCACGGTCTGCCACTGGACTCTACGGCCCAGGCCATCGAATACGGCAACCTGAGCATCTACGGGCAACTCCATCAAGTTATAGAGCCCTCGTCCGATCGTGGGGTGCACCGACCATTCCGGTGCAGCAGGTTGGGTGCCAATAAAGGATGTCGTGTCCACCGGCGGACTAAGGCTATCGCATGCGCTGCCGATAAGTGGGCCCAAATCATAGTTGGGGAACTGCGGGAGAGAAAGAGTGGTATTGATGGTATCCGGTAGCAAAATCGCAAACGTATCGTATGCCAAATTGTAAGGCAGAGTAGCATTTATTGAACCTAAAAACCAACCGTATATCGTATCGACATTGAGCAACCCAAACGCCCTTCTAGAGCTGTATATCCGGTTATCAGGTCCTAGCTCCAAGGCTCCCATGCTGTTACCAATTGTCAAACCACCCAAGTGCACCCGAAACATAAGATTTGGAGTTAACGTGTCTGCATCAATACTGAGCTCATAAAGAGTATGCGTCTGATTCGCAGTCGCATAAAGATTCGAACCACTGGAATCAAAGGCTACTCCATAGTATTCATCGCCATTGTTGAGACGTCCTATGGAGTCCAGAAGGGTTGCAACTCCATTACACCGATCAAAGCTGTAGTATCCTACCCATGGAGAGCCCAAACCAGTATATCCGGCATAGGCCATACGTTCACCATCCTGGGAAAAAACCAGTTCTCCCAATGTAGAGGATGCTTCTATATGGGGAGATTCAATAATGGTATCTATCCCATTAGGGGTAAGTAGAAAAGCGAGAAACCCTCGTGTGTTAAAGCCAACCTTTCGGCGTCCTACTATCCACCAGTCTCGACCATTGCCATGACGTACCGCAGCAATTTGCTCACCTAGGCCAACCGGCGATTCGAAAAAATTCTTCATGGTGGGAACCACCCCGCCCAATCCGCCATCCAAGCTTCGATCGATCAATGAGATCCTCAACTTCCCGTCCGTCCAATCAATCAAGCACAACGCATAAAACCGTTCCAAGGAATCGCCGGGCCATGGAACAAAAAGCGATCCATTCGTGATTGTGCTTCCTAGGGTTGTGCCAGTAGGTGTAGTTATTCCTTCACTATTCAGCAAAGGCTCATGTGCGGCATTGAAAACGGACTCAACATTGGTATAGAATAGCAGATTTCCGTCGGAATCCGATACCGTAGAAGGGCCTTCTTGAGCGTTGAAGCCTTCAATCTTTGGCCGCATGGTTGGGACTCCGCCCACAAACTCCATGTGGTACCCATGACCGAAGATCCAATGGGCCTTATAGCCTTGCCCAGATGCCTGCACGGCCATGCACAGCACAAACGAAAAGGTCAGTAGGTCCCAACGAACAGGTTGCATTGACTGGCACACACAAGATGTCTTTATTGACACCTTTCAAAATACGAACAAGACCTGAAGTTTGGGGTGAATTGCCCAGATCACTTGACATTTCAGCATCCTCGAAGTACTCCAGTACCTTGCCCATCAGAGGGCTTCCCGTGTTCGCTGGCTAGGCGCGGTGCCGTTGAGGGAGGGGAGTGTACTTCAAGTACATGACCCGACCGATACGGTGCCGCAACACCGCCAGCGGGCGCGCGAAGCCCTCAAGCTCTAAAAAAGCCGTATTTGGTGATGCAGTACAAGGCCCTAAATCCGTCCCGCCAGCCGATCTTCTTCCCCTCCTCATAAGTGCGGCCGTAATAACTGATGCCGACCTCGTAGATGCGCACTTTGGGGATGCGGCTGATTTTGGCGGTGACTTCCGGCTCAAAGCCGAAGCGCTTTTCCTTCAGGTCCAGGCCCTGCACCAGATCCGTGCGGAAGACCTTGTAGCAGGTCTCCATGTCGGTCAGGTTCAGGTTGGTGGCCATGTTGGAGCAGAAGGTCAGGAACTGGTTGCCGAGCGAGTGCCAGAAGAACAGGATGCGGTGGGGGTTGCCGCCCATAAAGCGCGAACCGTACACCACATCGGCCATGCCGCGCAGGATGGGCTTGAGCAGGTGGTTGTATTCGGCCGGGTCGTATTCCAGGTCGGCGTCCTGGATGATGACGTAGTCGCCGGTGGCGCGGGCAATGCCGGTGTGCAGCGCAGCCCCTTTGCCTTTGTTGACCCCATGCTCGTGGAGCTGGAAACCGGCGTTCGGGTATTCGGCGATGTACTCCTTGAGCACCTCGACGGTGTCGTCCTTGGAGCCGTCGTCCACGCAGATGATCTCCTTCTGGATGCCGCCGATCAGCTCCACTTCCCGCACCAGATCGAGGATCTGGCGCACGGTGCGGCCTTCGTTGTAGACCGGGATGACGATGGACAGCTTCGAAATCTTCGGCTTGTCGGGGTTGTGCGGAGCCATGGCGAACAGGTGGCGTATGGAGCGGCGGCAAAACCGGCCGACCGCTGGGGCGTCAAAGATATGGTCCTAAACCACAATACGTATGGAGGACCGTCTTGGGTCTACGCAGGCCTTCGGCGAATGTTTGGCGCAAAAGGTCCTTGTTTTGGAGGGACCGGGGCTGATCGGGACCGCGGAGAACGCACCGCAGGGCGAGAGGGCATTCGCCGGTAGGCGAAAAAAATGCCCAAACCCACCCCGCCGTGCAACTTCAGCGCCCAAACCCGGTCTTTGGTCTTGAAACGGGTCCAAAAGCGGAGGATATGGCGGCGAAACGGCCGCCAGGGCATGCAGCCCCTTGCGCCCGCGGACAGCAAAAACAGCGATCGTGCAGGGAACCGATCCGGAGGAAATCGTCGGTCTGGTGGACCGTTGCCTGGCCGGCGAACGCCAGGCGCAGTTTGCCCTGTACCAACGCTACAGCAAGGCCATGTTCAACACCTGTCTACGTCTGATGGGCAACCACGCCGACGCGGAAGACATGCTCCAGGAAGCCTTTCTGGACGCCTTCCGCAACCTGGACCGCTTTTCGCGGACGGTGGCCTTCGGCGCCTGGCTCAAACGCGTGACGGTCAACCGCTGCCTCAAGCAGCTCGACCGGCGGGGCATTGCGCTACAGGCGCTGCCGGACGGCGACGCGGAGCGGCTGGCCGGTGCGGACGACAGCCAGGCCGGGGCTTCGCCCGGAGGGCTGCCCGCACACCTGGAGGAGGAGCATGTGGCCGGCTACGACATGCAGCGCGTGCGCAAGGCCATTGACGCCCTGCCGCACGGCTACCGGGTGGTTTTCTCCCTCTACGCTGTGGAGGGCTACGACCACGAGGAGATCAGCCAGATCATGGGCATCTCCACGTCCACCTCCAAATCGCAGTATTCGCGGGCCAAGGCCAAGGTCCGTCAACTGCACCAAGCCATGGCCCTTTAAGCAATACCCTCATGAGCGAGCGCCTACACGACCAACAATATCCCCGGCAGCAGCCCCAGCGCGATCCGCTGGAGGAAGCCCTGCGCCGGGACCGCGAGCGGGACACTGGCACCGGGGGACCGGAGCTGGACGGGGCCACGCCGCGTGCGGACCTCTGGGCGGGCATTGCCGCGCGGCTGGATGCGGATCAGGATGCAGCGCATGGGTCCGCCTCCGGCGAAGGCACAGCATCCGGTGCCGTGCCGGGCTCGGCTGAGGCACCCCGCGCCATCACCACCGACACCGACACCGATGCCCCCAAACCCGAAACCGTAGTCCGTCAACTCCGCCCGGCACCGGCCTGGCAGGGTTGGATGCGCGTGGCGGCCGTGCTGGCCGTGGTGCTTACAGCCGGGATCTGGCTTTCGCGGCAAACGCCGCAACACGGAACCGGCCCCGCCGCTGCGGACAATGGCCCTGCCCTGGCCGAACAAAGCCTGCCTTCCGGCCTGCCGGAGGTGCCGGAAAGCGCCCAGCGCGACCCGCAGTTTGTGGAACTGCAAAACGTGGCCACGCAATACGCCCGACTGGCCGACCGCAGCGGCGAACGGCTGCTGGAAAACCCGGCCCTGGGGCCGGAAGAATCGGAAATCGCCGTGGCCTTTTTGGCCGACCTGGAAAGCGATTACCGCGAACTGCTCGACGATTGGGCGGACGGCGCGGACCCGGACAAGGTCCTCAAGGCCATGGTCCGCAACTACCGGCAGCGCATCGAGCTGCTGGAACACCTCTCCAACATCCTGGAGCCGCAGACGGCTCCGCAAAACGATAAACGCTATGAAGATGCTGTGGTCCTCTAATGCCCGCAGCCCATGGCTGCCCGGCATGGCCCTTGGCCTGCTCCTGATGCTAGGTCTTCCGTTGGATTCGCTTTTCGCCGGAGGCGAAAACGGCTACTTCGACGTTGAGCTGAACAAATCCATCGACACCACCTTCCAGGTCAGCAAAGGCCTGCGCGTGGACCTGGAAAACCGCTACGGCAACGTGGCGGTGACCACCTGGGAGCGCAACGAAGTGCGGGTGCAGATTGACGTGCGCATCCGGGAAAAGGATGCCGAAGCGGCAGCCGAAGGCCTGGAAAGCGTGCGGCTCTACCAGCTCATGCACGGCAACCTGATCCGCCTGAACACGGCCATGGGCTATGACGAAAAGGGGCTCAAGAAATTTTGGCGGGAGATCAGCTCTTTCGGCGAAGTCAAACTCGATGTGGACTACCAATTGACCCTGCCGGCCTATGCCGAATTGCGCATCAAAAACGAATTTGGCGACGTGTACCTCGAAGGCCTGACGGCACCGTTTACCATCAATTTGGATTACGGCAACCTGCGGGTACGCAATGTCCCGCGGAGCAGCAAAATCGAAATAGAAGGCGGAAAGGCCTATCTCGGCGAAGCGCCCGACCTGAGGGTGCTGCTGGAGGACGCGGAACTAGACCTACGCGAAGTCGGGGCGCTGGAATTGACCAGCCGCGGTTCGGAAGTGTTCATCGACCGGGCGGAGCGCATCCGCTGGGAATCCAAGCGCGACCGGGGCCGCATCGACCGTGTGGGCACCATCGACGCCACCGGCCATTTTTCGGATTTGGTGATCGAGGAATTGCTGGACGTCGGAGACCTCGACTGGACCCTGGGCAAACTCGATATTGAAAAACTCGGCGCCTATTGCCAGGAGCTGTCGCTGAGCCAAAAAAACGCCGATGTGGAACTGAACGTCGAAGGCCTGGATTTTGATTTGCAGGCCTACCTGGAAGGCGGCAAATTGATCGCCCCCAAGGAACTCGGTACGCTGAACGTGGAATTGCTGGACGTCAAACGCGAAATCCGCACCATCACCACCCGCATCGGCACCGGCCGCAGCCGCATCGAACTCGAAGGCAAAGGCGGGCAGGTGGCGCTGTTCCGCTGACCATGCATGGGCTAGCCTGGTGGGCTGCGGCGTGTGCCGCGGTCCTCATTCGCCGGCAGGCGGATCGGCCTTGGCCTCCTGGCGCAGCAGCTTGATCTGGTAGCTCTTGCCCGCGGGTACGGTCAGGCGACCGGCGCGCAGCCAGGGGTTCATCAGCTTCACTTCCTTGTAGGTGCTGCCCTGGTCCTTCGCCCATTGGGCGAGGTCCGAAATGGTCGAGGTCACCTCTACCACGTAATAATCGAGCGGCGCGTAATAGTCGTCCTGGTCCAGGATGAAGCCGAAGCGCGCGTGTTGGCCGTAGATCAGCTTGAAGGCCAGGATGCGGAACAGGTAGCGGCTGGTTTCGGTGTTCAGGTAGAGGTCGTAATAGTCGTCGACTTTCTGCTCGCGCAATTCGCGGTCCACGCCGGCCTTGCCCATGTTGTAGGAGGCCGCGGACAGGGTCCAGTCGCCGTCGTAGCGTTCGTAGCTGTCCTTGAGGTAGGCACAAGCCGCTTCGGTGGCCTTCTCCACGTCGTAGCGCTCGTCCACCTCGCTGTTGACGGTCAACCCGTATTCCTGGGCCGTGGAGCTCAGCAATTGCCAGACGCCGGTTGCCCTTGCGGGCGAAACCACGTTGCGCAGGTTGCTCTCCGCCACGGCCAGGTACTTGAAGTCTTCCGGCAGCCCTTCGCGGCGCAGGACCTCCTCGATGACGGGAAACCAGCGGTTGGCCAGCTTGATGTTCTGCAGGGTCTGCGAATGCCAGTAGGAATTCACCAGCAGTTCCCGGTCCATGCGCTCGCGTACGTCCGGGACGTGCAGGGGCACCGGCTCACCGGCAAACGTGAGGAATTCCGGCATCTTGACGGCCGGGTAGTAGGGCTCGCCCTTGCCGGCCATGATGGGGTTGCCGGGCTGTTCTTCGCCTGCCGGCGAAGCGGGTTCGGCCGGCCGGCTGCCCATGGCCAGAAACAGGAGGGTGCAGGCTGCAAAGCCGCCCAGGGCGGCAATCAGGGTTTTGTTGGAGGACCACATGGGTGGAGGGTTCAGGCTTTCCGCTTGTAGAGCGGCACGGTGCTGCAAGGCTCGCCGTACATCAGGCTCTTTGCCAGGGGTTGCAGGCGGCGTGTCAATTCCAGGAACACCGCATTGGGTACGTCGCGATCCCCGCAACCCTTGATCACCACACGCTCGTCGCGCAGGCTTTCGGGATCCAGTTCGGCAAGCCGTTCCAAAAAGATACGGGATTCTACGGTGTCGGGTTTTCCTTCATACA
>JAUIHG010000376.1 GCA_030432405.1 Bacteroidia bacterium
GGGAAAGAGGTTGAGCCGGACCTCCTCCAGGAAATAATTGCGGACCCAGGCACCCTGGGCGGGTGTGAGTTCCTGTTCATTGATCA
This sequence comes from Bacteroidia bacterium, assembly GCA_030432405.1. GTDB lineage: Bacteria > Bacteroidota > Bacteroidia > Chitinophagales > BACL12 > WGOA01. Next base: position 87 of record JAUIHG010000376.1, read on the forward strand.
CGTGGATGCCCTCGGTGCGCAGTTCGCGCATCAGCGCGACAAACGTATTGTCAAAGCGCGCCTGCTGGCGAATGACGATCTCCTGGATTTGATCGAGCACCTTCTGCGGATGGGCACCAAAATCCTTGACCTTTTGGCCCAGCCGGGCAATACGCCGCATGGTGGCTACGCGGACCCGAAAAAACTCGTCCTGATTGTTGGAATAAATGCCCAGAAAACGAATCCGCTCCACCAGCGGCACCGAAGGGGATTCCGCCTCTTGCAAGACTCGGTCGTTGAAAGACAGCCAGGAGATTTCCCGGTTGATGTATTTTTTCATTTTCGGTGGGTCGGTGGCGTTGTGTTCGGAATGCTGGTATGGCGATGATCGGTCTCTTTATAGCTTGATGGCGGTCCCGTATGCCGGATCACGACGCCGATTCCAATGCGCGGGGCAGAATAAAAAAGCGCTGTTCGCCCCGGACGGGGCGAAGGTGATCGGCCAGCGGCATACCCCCCGCTTCCTGTGGTGCTGCATCGGCCAGATGGGCCCAGTCCTGGGCACTGAATTCCATGCCGCACGCGGCACCCGTGGGATAATGGGTGCCGTAATCCAGGCCACCAAACTCCACACAGAAATTGGAAATGGCGGGCTGATGGGAAAAGAAGGCCAGGCTCTGGCACTCGGGATGGGCACGGATGGTGCGGCCCACAGCCGCGGCAATGCCGATCCAATCCTCCATATACAGGGCGTCGTCCACAAGAATGCCGTTCAGGTCCAGGCCCAGGGCCTTGCAGATCAGTCGGGCCGTATCGTGGGCCCGGCGTGCGGGGCTGGACAGGAGCAGATCCGGCACCGCACCGCGGCGTTTCAGCTCCTGGCCCACCAGGGGTGCGGCACGCTGTCCGCGCTTGTTGAGCGGACGTTGGCGGTCGCTGAGGCCACCTTGGCTCCAGCTGGATTTGGCGTGTCGGATGGCGATGAGCAGGGGCATGAACAGGGCGGTATCGGGTTTGTCGGGCACTTGCCCGGGGATCGCGTGTCCCAAAGCTACGGCAGGCCGCAGGAGCCCCGTATTTTAGCGCTTCGCCGGTCCGCAAACGGACCGGCAACGGCCTTTTCTGCGCCTCCAAAGACGCCTTTCCCATTCTCTCGTTCAGTCCCCGAAGCCATGGCCTCCGCTCCCGCCCGTCCCGAGTTGTCCCAGACGGACATGCCCAAACAGTACGACCCCACCCAGGTTGAAGACAAGTGGTACACGCATTGGATGCGCCAAGGCTATT
>JAUIHG010000377.1 GCA_030432405.1 Bacteroidia bacterium
GTCGGAAAGGACCATTCGGCCAGGCTGTCGCGTTCGCCGTACCCGGCGAACACCACGCTGTCCAGCCGCCGTCCGGCCTCTACCCGCAGCAAGCGCAACTGCGGCGCACGCTGCGCTTGCCCCGCGCTCTCCCGGTAGTGCAAAAAGCCGCGTTCGGTGGCCAGGAAAACGCCTGGCCCCTGTGGGTCAAAGAGGTATTCAAAGCCCGGCAACAAGGTCTCCGACAAAGCCGGAACCGCCTGGGCATCCACCGTCTTTTCCAGGCCCTTGTCGGTGATGGCCAGGCGAAAAACGGCTTCGCGCGTAGCGCACCAAAGGTCCTCTCCTTCTCCCGGTAAGATGGCCCGGATGTCCCGGTCCTGTCCGATCAGGGCCGCAATGCGCTCGTGGGCCACAAAACGCCCGGCCTCAGCATCAAAGCGCCAGGCGCCTTGCCCGGGCAGGGTAAAGACCGCGTCGCCGGCCACTTGAAAGACCTGGATGCCGTCGATGCCCGGAAGTCCGTCGGCCTGCCCGAAGCGCCGCAGGCGCTGGAGGCTGTCGCCTTGCCAGCGGGCGCGCCACAGGCCGCGGTAGGGATGCGCCACCCACAGCCAGCCGCGCGGATCAAATGCCAGCAGGCGTGCACTTTCCTCCAGGCCTTGCACCGGCCCGGCGTGTTCCCAGCGTTGCCCCGTCCAGCGGAAGCGCTGCAAGCCGTCGTAGGTGCCGGCCAACAGGATGCGTTCGCCTACCGGCGAAACACGACGCCCAGCCTCGGTGCTTCGGGCAGCCAACGGCACCTCCAAAAAGCGCCAGCAGCCGCTAAACTCCGCGAGCGGTTCAAGGCCTCCGTTTACCAACCGGAATGCCCCTTCATGGTGGCCCACGAGCAACTGCCCTTCAAAAACGCCCAGGCTCCAAACCTGGCCCCGGCTTCCGGGAATGAAGCGAAAGCGGCGTTCGGACCAGGGTTCCTGCGGATCAAACGCGTACAGGCCGTTGTTGGTGCCGAAGTAATATTGGCCTTCAAAGCGGGCCATGGCGTAGCCCGATCCATCCAGCGGCGCATCGGGCAGGATGCGGGCCAGGGGACTGCCCACCGAAACCATGTCGATGCCGTTGTCCAGACCCAGCCACAGGTTGCCTTGGACATCCTGGGCCATGGCCAGGATGTTGTTGTTCTGAAATCCGGCCTCCCGGCCGAACACGGCCTGGATGCTGCCGTCCGCATGGAGCAGGCAAAGGCCGGCTGTTGTGGTGCCCAGCGCCAGGCGTCCATCGGCCAGGGCCATGGCGCAGTACACCCGGTGTTCGCCAAACCAGGCGGTCCACGGCGCGGCAAACGGAACAAGGCCTTTTTCTGGAC
>JAUIHG010000008.1 GCA_030432405.1 Bacteroidia bacterium
TGGACGGCCGAAGGACGGTTGTTCTGGACCTCGGACCACGGCGGGGAGTACCGCTTCATCGGCCTGGACGGCCGGGTGATTGATCAAGGCCAGTACGCCTCCGGCAAAGGCCAGATGCCCCTGCCGCAGGCCCACCAGGGCATCGTGGAACTGACCGAGGACGGTCGGCGCTACGCCCTGCGTTGGAGCCACTAAGCATCTGCAGCTCCGCAGCCTGCGCAGGTGCTTCGCCGAAGGCGGAAACGCCTGTTGCACGAGCGCGCCGCTGCGAACCGGTGCATGGCCGATTGCGCCCGCCATTCTCTGCGCGGATGAAACGCGTGTGCCCTATCTTATGCTGGAATACCATATGTCCCGGATGACCGTGTTGCAGCATCCCGCAAAAGCCCCACCCCATGACCGAACGCCCCACCTCCCAGAAAGCCAATCCTTCCACTAAGCAGAGCCCCCTACAAAAGCTTTCGCAGCAGGCCAATGCCTACAGTGCAGCCGCAGCCACGTTGATGGCCACCGGTGCTTCCATGCAGGCCCAGGCCGGTGTGGTGTATACCGATGTGGACCCGGATCAGACCATCAGCGATGCCAATTATGCCGTGGACTTCAACGGCGACGGCCTGGTGGACATCACCGTCCAGCACCGTGCGTATTCTTTCGGATCAGGTTCCTACCTGAGCGCCTTCCGCTATGCCGAACTCAGTTTGCCGCCCGGTAACGGTGTGCTGGTCATGGGCGCCTTTTTCCCGCCGGCAGCGGCCCTGAGCAGTGGCGATTTCATCGGTCCAACCGGCACGTTCAGCGACGTCTTTCCGCGCATGGCCGCGTGGTACCAATACATTTCCGGCGGTAGCAGCTCCCTGTACATTGACGGTCCATGGGTGGGCCTTAGCGACCGCTACTTGGGGGTGGAATTCCTCATCAGCGGAAGCGTGCATTACGGCTGGATACGCATGGACGTCAGCAGCGACCTGACCAGCGTGACCATCAAGGACTTTGCCTACGAGGATGTGGCCGGTGTGCCCATCCAGGCCGGCAATGCAGCGCTTTCGGCCGAAACGGCCAGCGCATTGTTGGCCAGCGACATCGGAGACGTGGGCAATGGGGAGGACCTGGAATTGGCGTTTGACAACGCCAGCCCCGAAACGACCGTGTCCGAGTACCGCATGATTGCGGTTAAAAGCGCCAGCCTGCCCTTTGACCTGGCTGCCGCCGAAGCCCTGCCCGCTACGAGCTATGTTGCAGTGGCGCCAACCGGGAGCCCCATCGCCAACACCTTTGGCGTCTTTGTCCTGGACAGCGATGGGGACGCCATCGCACCGGGCGTGCCCTACACCTGCTTTGTGTTGAGCATGCCGGATGGCACGGACGCCACCCTGGCCGCCCTCTCCGATCCGTCCAACGAAGTCACCTTGTTGGCCAATGCCTCCCCGGCGGACAACGTCACGGCCACCGACATCGGCAACAACGGCAACGGTGCCGACATGGCCGTGGGCTTTACCCGCGCCACGGACGAAAGCACGGTGCTGGAATACCGCATCCTGGTGGTGGACAGCGCCGATGCGCCGCTGTTTGATGCCGCGGCAGCCTCCGCTGTACCCGCAGGCAATTACACGGCCGTGCCCAAGACGGGCAGCGACCTGAGCACCCTGCTCAGCGTCAGCGCCACCACCGTAAACGGCGACCTGCTGGCCAACAATGTGCCCTACGTGGTCTTTGTGCTCAGTGTGGCGGACGGCACCATTGCGCAAACCGATGTGCTTTCGCCGTCCAGCGCCGCCATCACCTTGCGCAACATAAGCGGCCTGGCGCCCGGCTTCGCCGAAGGCGGACCCAAGGCCTGGACGGCCGAAGGACGGTTGTTCTGGACCTCGGACCACGGCGGGGAGTACCGCTTCATCGGCCTGGACGGCCGGGTGATTGATCAAGGCCAGTACGCCTCCGGCGAAGGCCAGATGCCCCTGCCGCAGGCCCACCAGGGCATCGTGGAACTGACCGAGGACGGCCAGCGCTACGCCCTGCGTTGGAGCCATTGAGCCGTGCAGGCAGGCTCCGAAGCGGTCCTGCGGTGGATTTATCCACTGTATAACCCATTGTGCTTGTTTGAAGTGGTGCACCACGGATGCTAACTTCCATGGTGATTGGACCGTATTGGATATCGGACTCACATTCAAACAGCACCTCATGCATCAGCGCCATACCCATCGCCCCCTATCCAAAGACACCCAACGCCGCCTGACGGCCTATTCCATGATGGCCGGAGCCCTGGTGGCCGGCATGGGCCAGGCCGAGGGCGCCATTGAATACGTGGAAGTCGACAACGCCTTCGGCTTGGGCGGTGTCTATGACATCGATTTTGATGGAGACGGTACGTTGGACGCCACCATCGCTCAAAACTTCTCCTCGGGCACCAACATCGTTGGATTCTACAGCCAGAACAACCAGTTTGTCGGCTACGGATACCCGTCGTACGGATCCTACGTATATGCATCAGCACTTCCGGCCGGTGTGGATGTCGGGGCATCGGTCCTGCCCAACATGTATGTGGCCGCCTCCGGGCCCTTCCCCTTTGCCACGATGAACTACGGCAGCGGCATCGGCGCCTGGGCACCGATTTTTTCCTCGGATACCATCGATGCCTTCATCGGCATGCAGTTCCTCTCCGGTGCCGGCACCGTGCACTATGCCTGGATCCGCTGTAAGGTCAACAATGCGATGGGCTTTGAGATTGTCTCCTACGCCTGGGAAACCGATGCCCTGGTCTCCATTGTGACGGGCGATACCGGTCCTTTGCTTCCCCCTGCATCCCCGGCACTTTCCCTGATGGCCTCGGATGCTGGAGACGCCAACGACGGCAGCGACCTGGCCCTGGCCTTCAGCCAGGCCGTGGACGAAACCACGGTTGCCGAGTACCGCGCCATCGCCGTGAAAAGCGCTGCTGCCGGCAGTTTTGACCTGGCTGCGGCAGAAGTCCTGGCCTCGGACCGCTTTGTGTCCGTGACCCCGAGCGGAACCGATCCGGCCATCGACTTTGCCGGTATTCTGGACGCCGACGGCGATGCCATTTCCGGCGGCAATACCTACGCCTGTTTTGTGCTGAGCATGGCCGACGCCGCCACGGCCATCGGCAATACGCTGTCCGATTCCTCCAACCACGTGGCCCTGGTCACCGCGGCTTCCGCCGCCCAGAACCTTTCCGGCCAGGATTTCGACGATAATGGAGACCCCACCGATTTCCGTGTGCGCTTTGACCCCGCTCCCAATGAAGCCACCGTCACCGAATACCGGGTCCTGGTGGTGGATTCCATTTCCGTTCCGGGTTTCGATCTGGCCACCGCACAGGCTGTAGCCTCCGGGAACTACACTTCCATAAGCCCGAGCGGTGCCCCCACCGACATCTTCCTCGATGCCGCTGCCACGGATGTGGACGGCGATCCGATCCAGCAGTTCCTCCCCTACCAATTTTTTGTCCTGAGCGTGGCCGATGGCAGCATCGCCACCGAAGACGTCCTGGCCGGTCCCTCCAACGTGGTGACCCTCAGGTTTGTCGACGGCCTGCCCAGCCCGGAAAGCCTCGGTTGGACAGCCACCATCCAGGACGGCCAATTGGTGGTCGACGCCACGCCTACCGGCGAAAGCCACCCCCTGCGCTGGGTGGGCATGGACGGCCGGGTGCTGGCCGAGTGGAGCTATAGCGGCGGACGTGCGGTCTTCGCCCTTCCGGGCTCGGGCTTGAACGCCGAGGCCCCCATCCAGGGCCTGCTGCAATGGCAATTGCCCGAAGCTGCAGTGGCCCTGCGTCCGCGGCAGCAATACTGAGTCAGGCGTTTTTGGCCGTTCGGCGGCTGAGCCACCAGGCCACATCCGCGTCGTCGTCGGTCCAGGCCTTTCCGGAACGTTCCAATAGCGCAGGCCATTCGGTTTCCAGGGCCTTCCAGGCACGCAGCCGGGTTTGGGCATCGGGTGTTCTGGCCTGGCGTTGAAGCGCCTGGTGGATGGCCTCCAGGTGGGGCAGTTTGCCCACATGCTTGCGCTGTTCGCGCAGCAAGCGCGGACTTTCCGAGCCTACAAAAGCGCGGTTGCCCAAATCCCAATGGGCCAGCAGGAAATGGAGGCGAACCAGCGCCTGCATGCGTGGATAGAGCTTGGGATCGGTCTCCTGCAGCACCATCAGGCACCAATCCACGCAACGTTCCGGGCGGCCATGGTGCAAATGGTGCTGGCCAATGGCCGCCTGCAAGGCCAGGCGCCAGACCGGTTCCACGCGATGGCCGTACAGGCGGTAGCTGTCCTCCAGACCCGCCACCATGGATGCCTGGGTCTTTGCATCTTGATGCCGGTAGGCGTTCATGGACAAAATGCCGGCCCGGATGCGGCAGGTCATCTCCAGGATTTCCCGGTTGGGAATGCGGTACCGGCCCGGAAAATCCTCCATGGTCCGGCAGAGTGCCAGCACATCGTCAAAGCGCCCGGTGCGCGTACAGGCCTGAATCAGGTTCTGCAGGGCGATGAGGTAGTGTGTTCCCCGTTCGCGGATGAATTCCGGATCGGCTTCCAGGCTGCGCACGTGTTCCAGGCGGATCGTGTGCTCCTCCTCAAAATTGCCTTTCAGGTTGGCCAACAAGCCCCGGTGGTTGATGGCGTCAAACCGCATAATGGGCAGCGCAGGATCCGGAGGCTGGACAAACATGGGATCGCGTTCCAACTCGGCCAGCATGGCCTCCCGCTCGGCGGACTTAGGCGCCGTACGCCGCATGGCTTTGATGAAGTGCATTTTCAACCGCATGAACGCAAAGCCGTCGAGCTGCTGATAGCCCATGGCTTCAACCTCCTCCCGTCCATGCGCCAGGAGTTGGTCGATGATGGAAAAATCCTCCATCAATACGGCATTGGCCCACCATTGCTCCTCCACCAGCATCCGCTCGGAAAAAACGGCTTGTTCGGCGGCCAGTTTCCGGGCACGCCGCAACATGTTGGTGGCGTCTTCAAATTGCCGCCGATCGAACAGGACTCGGGCGCGTTCCACCATATTGAGCACGCGGCTGCTGGGCATCGCCTGCCGGCGATACGCCACCAGACTGTCCAGCAGGGCTTCCCAGAGGTAGTGCTGCAGTCGGCGAAAACGGTCCTTGCTCGGCGCGCCCAAGGCCTGATGGACCTTGGCGGCATCGGGCGCCTTTTGCCGGTCCAATACGTCAAAAAGCTTGAGGTAGGCCGCATCCTTGGCCCGTGCCGCCATACGGAAATGCCGCTTTTCGGTGCGGTTGAGGCTTTTGATCAGCTCAAACAAGCTGCTGTTGAGGGCCATACAGAGGGGCTGGGAATGCTTGGAAAGATGCTAATCAACGGCTGCAAAATATTGCAAACCAGCTGTTTATACCCCAATAGACCCCATTGGAAAGGTACAATGACCCACTTTTTTGCCTTGCGGCTGGCAGGACAACGCTGCACCTTAGCGTCAGCACTGAACGATACGCACTGAAACGTTGTCGCCCTGGTCTTTGGCCAGGGCGATGGCGTTTTAAAGGGGTGTTACGCCTGCAGCAGATCAGGTGCCGTCCATGGCCAAAGCCTTGCGCAGGCGCGCCAGCAGTTGATTGGCGCGCTGCTTGCCTTCTGCATCGGCCACAGAACGGTACCGCACCAGGGCTTCCATGGCCGCACCGTAGGCCTTGTGCAACAAATGCAGTTGCGCGAGGCTCCAATGCACCGAAGGGACCTCCGGTTCGATTTCCGAAGCAATGTGGTAATGCACGCGCGCCTTGTTGTACTCCCCCAAATCGTAGTACAGGTTGCCCAGGTGTCTGTGCGTATGCGCATGGCGAGGGACTTCCTTCAAGGCGCGGTTGAAGCAGGCCAAGGCACCACGGCGTTTGCCTTCGCGGGTTTCCAGCACACCGAGGGCACACCAGGCATCCGCAGGTTGGTCGTCTTCCAGAATGGCCTGCCGGAAACGCATGGCCGCTTTGGGATCTCGGTTCGCCGCAAGGCGGCAGGCTTCCGCATACGTGCCCTTGTTGGCCGGGCTGTCCTGCGGCGCAGCATCCGGAATGCGTTCTTCCACGCGATCGGTTCCGTGGCCGTTCAAAGCAGGTGAGGCGTGTACGCCAAACGGGAGCGGGATGATGGTCGCCATAGGTAATCGTTCTGTTGCCTTCCTCCATAGCGCGCAGCGGTTCCAAGGCTGTGCGCAGGCATGTCTTCTACCAATAATACGGCGCATTGGGTTAAGGAAACATCCCCTTAACCTTGTCCTAACGTGGATCATCGCCTGCCTTGACGCGCTCCGCGCGAAGCTCCAGGACCGTGCAGCGGCGCTTCAACGCTTCCAAACAGGCTTCTACGTCCAGGTACAGATCCCAGGCCTCCGGCTGTCGGGTTGGCCGCAGCGCTTGCCTCAGTGCGTCCAGCATCTGCGCACGCGCTGAAGGCAGCGCCTTGACATACCGCAGCAAATGCTCTACCACATGCCGCTCCATGTCGAGCAAATAGCCGTTTTCCGCTGCTTCACGGCTGTCGTGCTCCAGGCGGCTCTGCAGCACCTCCAGCTCCTGGTCCTCCAACCATTGCAGGTAGCTGAGGATGCGGCTGAACATGTGCTGCTGCCGCAATTGTGCGTGCGCGGGATCCTGCCAGAAGCGCTGAAGCCAATAGGCGGAATCCTTCTTGCGGCCAGCGCAGTGGTCCAGAATGGCCAATTCCAGCTGAATGGCCAGCTTGAAAGCCCGGTTGATGCCAGAATGGCCCAAACCCGCTTCAATCCTTCGCCGTTCGGCGGCTTCCAAATCCACCCCGTCAAAGACGCTGAGCACCAGGCCATACAGCGAGAGGCTCTCCCAATGGCGGTCCTGGGCAACCGGATCCTCGGTGGAAAAATTGCGCAGGCGTTCCAGGTTGCTGCGCACCTCGTCCATATCCCGCGCGATCAGCGCCCGGCCCATCAGGTTGTTGAGCATGGCCACGTACCAACCGGGATTTTCGGCCTGCCAGGCGGTTTCCTGCTCGCATAGGGCCACCGCCTTTTGCATGGCCGCATAGGCTTCTACGGGCTTGCTGGATACCACCATATGCTCGGCCTCCAGGTGCATGCGGATCATGCGGTTCAGGCTGCTGCCGGACCTTTTGGCCTCGGCATACCATGCGCTTTCCAGCTCTTCCAGCACCCAGGGATCGTCGATGCCCTTGCCGCCCTTGCGCCAACGCACGATTTCGGCGTGCAGCCGGGCGTGCAGGCGCATCAGGCGCGTCCATTCCACCTGATAGCCGCTGTACACCAGCATTTCATCCAAGACGGCATACATGCGTTCGTCGCGTTCGCCACCGGCCTTCCAGCGGCCCAACAGGCCTTTGAGCTGATCCAGCGCTTGGATGACGAGGGTATAGCGGTGCTGCTCCTTGGCAATGGTCAGCGCACGTTCGTACAGCGTGGCCGCCCGGTAATAGATGCGTTTTTCGGCAAACAGGTCGCCTTGGCGCAGCAGCAGTGCACAGCGTTCTTCCTGCCGCAGGCCCTTTTCATGGGCCAACAGGGCGGACAGCAGGGCGTCCATGAGGTTGCGCTTGGCGGCAGCCAGGCGCCGCTTGTCGGCAAACTGCTTTTCCAGCTGCTCCGGCGCATAGCTGGGCATGCGCTCCAGGGCACGGAACAGGTGCAGGTATCCGTGTTCGCCATCCTTGGCGCCATAGCGTTCCGCCTGAAGGCGAAAACGGCGTTTCTCGGCCTTGGTGAGGGCCTGAACCAGGTCGTACAGGGGTTCCTTGCGGGGCATCGTACCGGCAACTGGGGCTAACTTACCGCAACGGCCCGCAATGCCATACCCCGGTACAGACCACGAGCGCAGACCATGATAAAGGACCAGCCCAGCCCCAAAACCCAGTCCATGTCCATGCGTTGGACGCACTACAACGCGGAAACCATCGCGGTGGAAGAGCACATGGCCTGGGATCCCAGCCTGCTCCATGCCCCAGGTGAAGTGGCCTGGCTGGATGTGGTGGCGCCCCATCAGGAGTTGCTCAACCAGATGGTTCTGGACATGGATTGGCACCCCCTGATCAAGGAATACCATTCCATGGCCGGGCAAAGACCGAGCTTTTATGCCCTCGACCAGCACCTGCTGATCTCCGCCCGCATGCTGTCTGAAACCGACGCGGATGCCGAGGATGAATCCATCGCCATCGTATTGGGGGAGGGCTATCTGGTCAGTTTCCAGGAACGCGAAGGCGACGCGTTCCATCCGGTCCGCGAACGGCTGACCAACAACATCGGTGCGCTGCGCAAACGCAAGGCCGACCAATTGCTGTACCGCGTCCTGGATGCCTTGTGCGACCCCTATTTTCTGGTGGCCGAAAGCCTGGAAGAGGCCATGGAGGATATGCAGGAAACCATAGAAGCCGGGGAGCTGGACGAAGTGCCGGCCAAGCTGCGGCAATTCCGTGCGGCCATCAGCAGCCACCGCCGCTCGGTGGCCCCCTTGCGGGATGTCATTGCCGGGCTGATCAAAAGCGAATCACCGCTGTTGAGCAAAGCCGTCTACGGATGGCTGCGCGAACTGCACCAGCAGTCCATGCTGCTGGTGGACACCTCCGAACAGTTGCGGGAACGCCTCAGCGACCTGCAGGCCCATTACCAGGTGGCCCAGAACGACCGGCTCAACGAGACGATGCGCCTGCTGACCATCGTCTCCACCTTTTTCATTCCGCTGACCTTCCTGGTCGGCGTCTACGGGATGAACTTCGAGCACATGCCCGAAATCAAATGGACCTTCGGCTACCCCATGTTCTGGGGCCTGAGCATCCTGCTGGCCCTGGGCATGGCCATCGCCTTCAGGCGCCGCGGATGGTTTTGAAGGCCTTCGCCCGTACGGGCGAAAACAAGCGGATGCTGCCGCGTATCCGGGGGCTTACCGGCGCTTAAAAATCGTCGTCGAAATCATCCGCCCAACGGCCGCGCTTGGGCTTCTTGCTGCCCTTCTGGGGCTTGAGCGAGCCTTTCTTTTTCTTGGGACCACCGGCATCCCGGCGTCCCTTCTCCTTGTCGGTGTCGCGGAATCGCGGTCTGGAACGCTCCGCATCCCCTCCGTCCGAATCCGGAGGTGGTCCGGCATCACCGCGGCCCGGTGCATCTTCCCGAGGGCGGCCTGCAGGACGGCGTTCGCCGCCAAAGCCGCGGGATTCGCGCGCATCATCGCGCCGCGGGGGGCGATCCCCCATGGGCCGGTTGCGCGGAGGACCGCCCGGTCCCCCACCGCCCGAACGGCGGTCTTCAGCCTCTTTGACCACCATGGAGCGGCCGTTGAGCGTAAAGCCGTTCAATTCCTCAATGGCTTGCTGTGCGGCAGCGGCTTCCCGCATCTCCACAAATCCGAAGCCCTTGGAATCGCCGGTATCGCGGTCCGTGACCACTTTGGCGCGCGCCACTTCTCCGAAGCGGCCAAAAACCTCGCGAAGGTCGTCGTCGGTGGTGGCCGAGCTGAGCTTCGCTACAAAAATGTTCATGTGTTCCTCGACGTCGTTCTGGAAAACCCTGAATCCTTCAGGCGGTTTCCTGCCTTTGCAATAGGCGCTACCGTAAATGTAAAATGAGCTTGCTGGAATGCCGTAACCCACCGGCATTTTTTAGCTGGACGCTCCTGGCAGGTGTTCAACGCCGCCGCTGGCGCTTGGCGGCTTTGCGCGCATTGCTTGCGCGGTTGCGGTCGCGGTATTCCGGGTCTTTTTTGGCCACCCAACGCAGGAATTTGTCCATCTCCGGGTGCGCCTTCAACCGCTCAATGGTGTGGTAATGGTCCCGCAATTCGTTTTCGCTGAACAGCGAATGGATTTTGCTGTGGCAGATCGTGTGCAGGGTGATGGTGTCCTTGCCCTTTTTGGATTTCGGGATCAGGTGGTGTTCGTTGACGCTCGGTCCAGCCATCATGGGACGCCCACAAAGCGGACAGGTGCCGATGGGTTGCGGTGTGGATGGCCTGTTCGGGTGCATGGGATCGCCAGCGCAGCTGCCAGAGCATCAACCGTGGACCGCATTTGCCCTGGTTGACCAATAGCCTGCAAATGTTAAAGCGTGGTGCGCTTGGCTGCAAACCTATTCTTTTGGCACAGGGCTTGCACCTTGCTGCGTCCTCCTCATCCATCCATTACCCCATGGCTTTGATTTTACGCTTTCCCAAACCGTTGCTGTTGCTGTTGGCCATTGCGCTTGCGCCCAGTACCAGCCGCGCACAGGACTCCTTGAAGGAATCGGAAACGGCGTCCATCCTGCCCGTGCCGCTGCCCCAACGCGGCCTCACGCTGTTGGTCGGTGCCGCACCCACCAACCTGCACGATGCGGCGATGTCCACGCTCCGCTATGGGGGTGGGCCCTTCGCCGTGCGCACGGCGTACCACAAAACCAACCGCCGGTTTCACCGCAGCGCTTTTGTCGTGGATGCCGCCTTCGGCCGAATGCAGGCCGCACCCAATGCCCAATTCCCCGACCTGGCTACCGCACAGGTGTACCGGGTGGCGCTGCAATACCAATACCTCGTCCCGGTTTCGAAATGGTCCGGCCGGTACGCCACCCTCCACCTCGGGGGGCATGCCGGATTTCTGGGCGACGTGCGGTTGGCCTACCAGCTCGACAACAGTTTTGCGGCCTATATGGCCAGTTTTGGCACCGGTTTGAGCGCGCTTTGGGAAGTGCCCTTTGACCTGTTTGACCGCACCTGGAAGCTGGACCTGCAGGTGGACCTGCCGGTGCTGCAACGGGTGTGGCGTCCCGATCCACTGAACCGCTACGACTTCCTGGAAACGGATTTTGAATTGCTCAGCGCCAGCCTGGACGGCGGACAATGGGCGTTCTGGAACCGTGCCTTCCGCACCCATTTTCAAAGCCGCCTGCGCTATCCCATCCGGGGCGGCAATGCGCTGCTGCTGGCCTACGGCTGGGACTTCAACCACCTGGCCGACCAACCCCGATACACCGGCGCCAGCCATCGGATTCAGGGCGGCCTGTTGTGGTCGTTCTGATGGACGCTGTTTTTTTCGCATGCCTTCATGCCCCATCCCTTCAAGCCGCTTACCGATGCACCGCTTACTTCCCGGACTCCTGCTTGCCCTGCTGCTTTCCTTCAGCGCCTGCGAAACCCTCTTTTTTCCGCCGGATCCCGAAAGCGATCCCGAAGCGGTGTTTGAACAGTTGTGGACGGTGCTGGACACCAGCTATTCCCTGTTTCCCGTCAAGAACCTGGATTGGGATTCGGTCCACGACGCCTATGCACCCCGCATCCAACCGGATATGGGCCGGGCGGAGCTGTTCGCCGTACTCGGCGCCATGTGCAACGAACTGCGGGACGGGCATGTTAACCTGCGCAGCGAAAACGACGTCTCCAAATACCTGGCCTATTACCAGGACTATCCGATCAACTACAACGCGTTGTTTGTCGAAAGCAATTACCTGGGCAACGAATTTTCCATCACCCCGCCTTTTCTGCACCATATCATCGACTCGGTGGGGTATCTGCGCTACGGGGCTTTTGCGGCGCCTTTTGCTGTGGCAGACCTTGAAAATATCCTCGACCGCTTCCAGGGTTTGAAAGGCTTGGTCATCGACGTGCGCGGCAACGAGGGCGGCGATCCGCAAAACGCCTACCGCATTTTGGAACGCTTGATCCCCGAAGAGCGGCACATCCTCTCCACCCGCTGGAAAAACGGTCCGGGGCATGCGGACCTGGGACCGGTCTCCGACATCGTTTTGGCGCCTGCCGGCGAAGTCCGCTTTGACGGCCCGGTGGTCATCCTGACCAACCGGAGCTGCTATTCGGCCTGCAGCTATTTTGCCGCAGCCTGCAAGGCCTTTCCTAGCATCCAGCAGGTCGGCGACTACACCGGCGGCGGAGCGGGCATACCCCTTGGCGTAGAACTGGCCAACGGCTTTTCCGTCAATTTTTCGGCCTCATTTGGCAGCTATCCGGACGGGACCTCATTTGAAGCCGGCGTGCCTCCGGACGTCCGGGTGGATATTGACCCGGCCGATGAGGCCATCGGCAAGGACAGCATCCTCGAAAAGGCGCTGGAACTGCTGGGCGCTGGATAAGCGCTGTGGAATGGGACCGATCTGCGGCCGCCTGCCGTGGTGATGCCCTGAACGGACCATCAACCGTCGCCGTCCAGCAGGTCGCCGAGGCCGCCCAGAATGGAGCCTTCGCCTTTCCGGCGACCGCCAGCCCTGGGCGCATGCGCGATAATCCGGTCGGCCATGCGGCTGAAGGGCAGGCTTTGCAGGAACACGGTGCCGGTGCCTTTCAGGGTGGCCAGAAACAGGCCCTCGCCGCCAAAAAACATGCTCTTCAGCCCGCCCACGCGCTCGATGTCGTAGTCCAGGCCGGGCGTGAAGGCGGCCAGGCAGCCGGTGTCGATGCGCAGGGTTTCGTTGTTGAGTTCCTTGCGGATGACCGTACCGCCGGCATGCAAAAAGAGGCGGCCATCGCCGCGGAAACGTTGGAGGATAAAACCCTCACCGCCAAAAAACCCGGCACCGAGGCGTTTTTGGAACGCAATGCTGACTTCGGTGCCATACGCGGCGCAGAGAAAGGCGTCCTTTTGGGAGAGCAGTTCGCCGCCGAAGGCGGCAAGCTCCACCGGCACGATCTTGCCGGGATAGGGCGAGGCAAAGGCCACCCGCGCCTTGCCGGGAGCGCCGGTATTGGTGAAGTGCGTCAGGAAAATGGACTCCCCGGTCAAGACCCGTTTGCCCACATTCAGGAGCTTGTCCAGAATGCCCTGGTCGGCGCGGGAACCATCGCCCATGCGGGACTCGAAGGCAATCCCGTCCTCCATGTAGTTCATCGCGCCGGCTTCGGCAATGACAGTCTCCTGCGGGTCGAGTTCAATCTCCACCACCTGCATGTCGTCGCCGACAATGCGGTAATCGATTTCGTGGGCTTTCTGGGGCATGGTGTGTTTCGGGCTTCGGCGTTTGGGGCAGGATATTGCGCCAACTGTTGGCGTTTGGCTGCGTTCAAAAGTAGCGCGCGCTCGCGCGAAGCGCATAGCGCAGCTACCCGGCTGGTCTCAGGTCTTTTCCTCCACGCCATACAAGCGGCGCACGGCATTGCCGTAGACCCGCATGGCAAAACGCCGTCCAAATACCCGGTGCAAAAAACCGGAAGACCAGCGGTTGCTGCGCCCCGCAATCCAAAACGGATGCGTGCCCAGCGCTTTGAGCCCTTCTTCCACCACGGGTTCCGGCGGCATGACCGTCATGCCCTGCACGCGCCGCGGCATGGCCCCGCTGTCGCGGAAGGCCGGCGTATCCGTGGCCCCTGGGAGCAGCGCCATGACGTCCACGCCGCGCGCTTTCCATTCCAGGTGCAGGGATTCGGCAAAGACCTGCAACCAGGCCTTGGAGGACGCATAGCTGGCCAACAGCGGACTGCCCTGTCCGGCGGAAGCCGAAGACAGCAGGATCACCCCACCGCGGCCGCGCTGCACCATGGCGCCCCCCAGCGCATGCACCAGGTGCATGCTGCTGCGCACGTTCACGTCGATGTGCCGGTCGTGGTTTTCGACCGATTGTTCCAAAAATGGCGACACCACGCTGTAGGCCGCATTGGCCACCAGCAATCCGATTTCTTTTTGACCCACTGCCGCCAGCAGTTCTTGCACGGCGGCGTTGTCCGCGAGGTCTACCGTATGGGCTTCCACCTCCACCCCTTGCTGGCGCAGTTCAGCGGCCAGGGCTTCCAGCGGCTCGGTTTGCAGGTCCACCAAAAGCAAACGAAGTCCGCGCCGGGCCAGGGCCCGCGCGAAGGCTTCGCCCAGTCCCTGGGCGGCGCCGGTGACCAAAGCCCAGGGCCCATAGTGCTGCTGAAAATGCTGCATCAGGATGCTTTTTCTTTTGGTCCGCACCAACCTATGTGCATCAGCAGGCCAAAATGGTCTGAACCGGGCAGGGAAAACCGGTGCCGCCGCATGCAGGCAAAATGCGAAGACAACAGCACCTGATCCAGGGGCCAGCGCAACCAGCGGTACTTGGCGTGGAAGGTGGCCAGCGGATGCCGACCGACACCCGGGTCCAACAAACCCGCATGTTGGCGGAACAGCCGCATGGCCCGCGACCAGGGTACGTCGTTGAAATCACCGGCCACCAAAAAGGGCATGTCCGCTCCCCAGCCCTTTTGCGCAAACGCATCAATGGCCCCCGCCCATTCGCGGACCAGGGGCCACTTGGATTCCGCCTCATCCGGTGCGGGTGGTTTGGGGTGCAATACACAAAGTCCAAAGGGCCGGTCGCCGAGCCGCAGTTGGCCCCATGCCGAGGGAATGTTGTCCTGAACCAGTTCGCCGAAGGCGAAATCTTCGATTTCCGTTTTGCTGATCACCGCCATGCCGTAGGCGTTGTCGAGCAGGTGCAGATGCCGGTGCGGATACGCGGCGTTGTGGGCTTCCAGCACGTCCGTCCAATCCGTTCCGGGTTCGAGCAGTACAATCAGGTCGGCGTCCTGTTCCAACACCACCTTCCAGAGGGCCTCGCGCCGATTGTTTTCCATTTTGACGTTAGCGATGCAGACGCTCAGCCAGGGTTCACCGGAAAAATCATCCACCTCTTTGGGGTAGAATTGGGTATACGGCAGCAAGTCCCGCAGGCCGATGCCCACCCCAATGCCCATGGTCAGAAACAGCACCGCCATGGCCCAGCCGGGTCCCGTGTTGTCGGTCCATCCGCAAAAAACCAACCACAATGAAAAAACAAACAGCCAGGCCAGGCCCAGTTCAATCCATTGCCGGCGGGGATAGACCAGGGTGCTCATCCAGCGCCGCAGGCGCCAGGGGCTCAGGGGCAGCAGGGGCAACAGCAGCAGCGGCAGCATGAGCAGCCCCCAGACCACTACCGCAGTTTTCCATACCGTGCACCAGGGCATCAGGCTACCGGGGCTTGGCCTTCCGCGGCGCTGCCGGATGGCGAGGGCTTGACCAGGCGGGTGCAGAAGTAAATGGGGAAATAGGGATTCAGGCGCGAGACGGCATCGGACCAGCTGTCTTCGTAAAATCCGGTCATCACAAAACCCGCTTCAAGGGGCCATGCGATGAGTTGTTCCATGCTGTGGCCAAATTCGAGGGCTTCTCCGGAGGCGACCCATTGCTGCAAGCGCTCTGGAGGCATTTGCTCCAAATCGGAATACGGTACGTTGTAGCGCAGCGTCAGCGGGCCGCCCTTTTCCAGATCCTCGTGGTCAAAACAGTAAAAAATGGGCTGCATCAATCCGCACAACATACGTCCACCCGGCTTGAGCACCCGGAAGGCTTCCTTCCACATGGGCGCCAAATCGGGCGCGTAGGGATTGCTGACCGGATGGAAAATCAAATCAAAATGCGCAGAAGGAAGGGCCGACAAGTCCGCCATGTTGCCCTGAACGGTTTGCAGCGTTAATCCGTTCGCTTCCGTTACGGCACGGTCGCGGGCCAATTGGGCATCGCTGAGGTCAAAGCTGGTCACCCGGGCCCCGGCGGCTGCAAACAGGGGCATCTGCTGCCCGCCGCCGGAAGCCAGGCCCAAGACCTCGGCGCCTTCCAAATGCCCCAACCAGGTATCGGGTACCCGTTTGTTGGGCGTCAGGACCACCTCTACATCGCCCTTGCGTGCGGCCTCGAGCCGCTCGGCAGCATAGGGTTGGGACCACTCCCCACCACTGCGCGCCCAGCGGTTCCAGCCGCGCCGGTTGTGTTGCAACAGGGCATCCACGCCCTTGGGCGGCTGTGCTTTGGCCGCTGTATTCAGGGCCTTCTCCGTCAGGTCAAGCGCCTGTTCGGTGGAGGCCAACAGGGCCTCGTCCTTCATGGCTTGGCGCATTTCCAGGGCACGCTGCAGGTAGCTTTTGGCCAGAGCGGGCCGGCCGGCATCCAACGCGCACTTGCCGGCATGTTGCAGGGCATAATGCCGCCAGGTTTTCAGCGCTGGATCGGCGTCGCCCTGATCGATCAGGGTTTCCAGATCGGCCAGCGCTTCGGGGATTTCTCCGGCCCATTGCCGGGCATGCGCCCGGCGAATCCGGTTTCGGAACGCCGCTCCTTTGTCCTCAAGCACCAGGGCGCGCGCAATGGCTTCGTCGTGGCATCGGATGGCCTGTTCGGGCTGACCGAGGACGCGGTGCCAATTGGCCAGCATGCCCCAGGCCCGGACGGCATCGCGATTTTCCAGGTTCCCCATGCTGCGGTGCAGCTGTTCCATCGCCTTGCGGACATCCGCAGGCGCTTCCGCCTGTTCCCGGCCTTGCGCATCAAAACGCATGCGCAGGTTCAATGCGGGATCAAACCATCCGTCCATGGTCGGGGTGAAGGGGCTTGGGGACGGGCCGGGGCGCGCTGGTTCCTGACGATTGGGACGCCGCCTTGGGCTGGATGGCCCAGGCATCGGCTTGCGCCGAAAAGCGCACGGCATCCATGACGTCCGCCTGCGCCACCAAATCGGGCACGCCAAAATCGAGTGGAGCACCATCCAGGACCGCAGCGGCAAATGCCTCGGCCTGCAAAATGAAATGATCGGTGGCTACGGCTTCTGCCTGGTCCAAGGCTTTGCCATAGCGGTCGTAGAGCAACGGCGCGACCGGCTCATGGGGCCAGGGGTTGAAGGGCCGTTCGAGGACCACACGGCCGTCTTCGCCGTGCAGGTCCAGGCGTTGGAAATACGCCGAACCAATGTCGCACTGGACATGCAAACGGGCCGTCTGCCCTCCGGGCTGCGGAAAATGCATTTCTGCACGAACCTGGCGGTCGATGCCGTTGTGCGTTTCCAGGGTGGCCCGCACGCGTTCCGGTGCCCCGCCAAAAATCAAACGCCCGGCCGCGATGGCGTAACAGCCGATATCAAGCAGAGCACCGCCGCCCGTTTCGGCTTTGTTGCGGATGTTGTTGGGGTCTTCGCTGAAAAACGAAAATTGGACCGTGGCACTGCGCAGCGTGCCCAGGCGCCCCTGACGCACCCAGTCCAGCACTTCCGCCCATTGCGGATGGTGGCGGAACATGAAGCCTTCGGCCACTTGCAATGCCGGGTACCGGGCGGCCGCTGCGGCCAGTTTGCGTGCCTGCTTGCCGTCCAGTACAGCCGGCTTTTCCAGCAGTACGTGCTTGCCGGCTTCAAGCGCTTTGAGCGCCCAGTCCAGGTGCAGATGGTTGGGCAGCGGGATGTAGACCGCGTCCACTTCGGGGTCCTGCAAAAGGCTTGCATAGCCCTCCACTGCCCGTGGTTGGGCCCTGGGCACCACGCCGCGTTCCGCGGCCTGCTCCAGGGCTTCCCGGATGCCGCTTTCTGCGGTCGCGCGTTCGCGCGAAGCGAGGGCCACCACCCGGTTGTTCGGCGCCGCCATGAAGGCCGGCATCACCTTGCGGCGGGCAATCCGCGCTGCACCCAAAATCCCCCAGGAAAGACACGTGTTGTTCGAAGCCATGAAGAGGGCTAAGGTAAGGGCTGGGCGGGGGCAAGCGGATATGCCCGCTATCGGAAAACCAGACCTCGGGCAGATGCTTCAGCAACCCATTTGTTGTGCATGAAGTGGGGACAAAATCAGCCCCAAATCCAATCCAGGCTGCGGTCTTCGGCGTCATCGGAATCCTGTGGTTCGCCGTCTTCGCCGGGTACGGCGGAATCCTCCTCTGCCGCATCTGCCGCATCCGCACTTGTTTCCGCCTCCGTCGAACCCGTCCTTTCCGGCCCACGCATCCAGGCGTCAAACACTTCCGCAAAAAGCGCCGGTGCATCGGCATCCAATTGAAAATACAGGGAAGGCTCGATGAGCTCCAATTCCATGAGCAGGTAGGCGCCGGTGGCATTGGGCAAACCGGTGTCGCGCACCAGGTCCACCCGTGCATAAAGGGGCCGGGGCCGCACCTGTTCCATCACCGCTTCGGCCGCTTGCATCAAGTCCTCGTCGGGCTCAATGGCCTTCAGTCGGCCTCCGTGTTCTTCCTGCACGCGGAAGTCGCCGGACGCTGGCGCTTTGAGGATGGTGTGGGAATAGCGGTCGCCAAAAAAGAAAAGCGAAAACTCCCCCTCTTCCGGAATGGCGGACATGAAGGGCTGAACCAATGCATCTTTGTTTTTGAACGTTTGTTCCAAAACGTGACCTTGTGCCGTCCACTGTTCCGGCGTCAGGCGGTACGTGTGATCCGCATTGGCACTGACGGCCGGCTTGATGATCAGTTCCGGAGTGTCCCAACGCGCGTACAGCGGCTCCAGGTCCAGGGCTTCTCCTTGCGAAACAAAGTGCGTGGGCACAATGGGGATGCCCTTGATGTCCAGTTCCCGCAGGTAGCCTTTGTGCATGTTCCACCGCATCAGCTCGAGCGGATTTTCCAACTGCGCTGCGGAATCCTCGATGCGCTCCAGTACCGCATCGAAGGCCAGGTGGTCGTCCTGGTAATCCCAGGGCGAACGCACCACGACGGCATCGTAAGCATCCCAATCCACATCCGGCTTACGCCAGGAAACGGTGTCCACCGCCCAACCGCGCTCGGCCAAGGGGGCTTCGAGCAGGGTATCGTAGCACTCAAACGCTTCAATATTGTCCATGCTCAAAAACGCCACGCGGCGCATGGTCTCGCGGTGCGGGGCTTCCTGGAATTCCGGACGTTTGGCCATGGGCTGAAATTAAAGCGCCTTGCCCATGAGCAGTTGGTCGCGGGCTTCCGCTGCAAAAGCGTTTTCGCCGGAACGGCGAAACACCCCGGGCAGCCGGCCCCACTCCACAAATCCGGCCTGGCGCAAGAGCGCTACACTGGCCCGGTTCTCGGCCAGGAGGATGGCCAGCAGGTGGTGGTGGCCCAAAGCCACGGCCTCGCGCGTGGCGTGCTGAAGCAGGGTCCGCGCCATGCCTTGCCGCCGATGGGCACGGTCCACATAATAGCTGACCTCCACTGTTCCGGCGAGGCCTTCGCGGCCGCGCCGCCAAGGGGACAAAAAGGCGTAGGCGCGCACACGTCCATCATGCTCCAGGACCCAGGCCGGCCAGCGGGGGTCGCGGTGCAGCTGCAAAAAGGCCGTCCAACGATCGGGACCGGGCGGCACCAGATCGGCGGTGGATCCGCCTTCGGCCACGGCCTGGGCATAGATGCGCTGGAGCGCCGGCAGGTCGTTGTCCTGCAGGGGCCGCACAAGGGGTTCGCCGGAAGGCGAAAAGGAGCCGGGCATGGTCGAGGCAGGACCGCGGGAAAACCTATTCCCCGGCGGGCACCGGTTCGGCCTGTGCCAGTTTTTCGGTGACCACGGACTTGAGCGCGTTGACCATGGTGTGGAAGTGGTGGAAGCCGTTGACCACATAATAGGTGCGCATGCCGCCCATGCCTGTGTAATTGCCGGACTCGTCGAGCTCATAGGGCTCTTCGATGAGCATGCGGCAGGCTTCGTGCGGATCGTCGGGCAGATAGACGTGCTGGGCACCTTCTTCCACGCTGCGGATGGTCTCTTCTGCGGAGCTCAATATGCCCACCCCATAGACCAGGATCTGGCCCGAATCGTTGCGCGTCAGGCCAAACTCGATGGTGCGCCAGTAAAACCGCGCAATCCACTCGGCCAGCAATTCGACTTTGTGCATCGGCTCTTCGGCCATGATGTCGATGAACACCCGGGCAATGCGGCGGTGGTGCTCGAAATAGAGCTTGTTGCTCAGCATGACCGCATGGCCCAGCACTTCGTGCACCATGTCCGGCTCTTCGATATAGCCGATCTGCACCGGCTTGCGCAACCAGACGGTGACCGGGAAATAGTTGCGCGCAATGCTCAGCAGGTAGGTGGTCGGATCCGTATGTCCTTCCACGAAATACAGCTGGCAGCCCACCAGCTCCTTGAGCCGCTTGCTCAGGGCGCTGACCTTGGGCACGTGGTACATCAGCCGCAGGCGGTCGATCCCGTTGAGGAATTCGGGATGCGCACGGCCCGGCCAGGCACGGTGGTAGAGGTTGCTGAACACCGTGCTCCACGTGTACATGTCGTCCGTGGTATAGGTGTCGTACTGCTGTTTGTCGTCAAGATCGGTGGCCAGAAGCTGCGCCAGGTTGGCTTCGGCAGCCTCCAGCGTATACGGATTGCGGTTGTCCATGGGAAGGGTGCTTTAATCGAGGAGTGTCCTAAAAAATATGCCGCCTCCGGCGAATACCGCCCCGAAGGCCTTGCTGGGTGCTGCAAAGTTGGGGCTTTTCGGGCGGGCCAGCAGGGCCTCAAGGGCCAAACGGCAGGGCTCAACTGGGATACAAACCATGGAGCTTCGGAACGAACGGCTGCACAAAAAGCCCCGACCGCTCGTGTGGCCGGGGCTTTATGGTGCCGATGCAGCGGACGGGAACAGGCGTGCTCAGCCTTCGCCCTTTTGGGCGTGCTGCTTGGCGTAGCGCTCGCGCAGCTCTGCGTCGCTGACCACCTCCTTGCACTGGGCAAAACACCACTGGTTGCCCTGCGGATCGGCAATCATGCCGTAGCGGTCTCCATGCGGCTGATCCGCCGGGGGCATGACCCCGGTGCCGCCGGCTTCGAGGGCCTGTTGGTACGTGGCATCGGCATCGGCCACATAGACATAGAACATGGAGGGCATCGGCTCCCAGCCGTCCATGGACCCGCCGAGCATCATCGGGCAATCGCCGATTTTGATTTCGCCGTGCATGAAGCTGCCGTCCTCACGGCGCATGGGCTCCATGAGGACCGTGGCGCCAACGGCCTTCTTGAGAAAATCGATGGTCGCGTCGGGGTCGCGCAGGACCAGGTAGGGCGTAACCTGATGGTAGCCGTCGGGGATGCGTATGTCTTGTGCCATGTTCGGAAGATACAGCCGAGGGGCCTCCACACACAGCGGTAGTGGCAACCTTAACATAGGCAGCTCCCCCTGCACCGTTTTTTGAGAAATGCGGAATGGGACCAATCCGCTTCGGGTCCATTGCCCGTAAGTCGCATGTTGGACGGATCATGTACCGTCCGGTTTATCCCATTCATCCCAAAAACCCCTTGTTATGCATCTGCCATACACCAAACTTTTCCGAGGCCTTGTCCTCGGCCTTTTATGCGCCGCCGTGCCGGCGCAAGCGGCTCATCTGAGCAGCAATCTGACCTTTTCCGCCCGCCTGACCGGCGAACAGGAAGTCCCACCGGTATCCACCGACGCGGGCGCCACCGCCTCCCTGATCCTCAATGAGGGCATGGATTCGCTCTGCATTCGGCTAGCGGCCGAAGGCCTTTCCGGCCCCATCACCGGCCTGCACTTGCACGACGGAGTGGTCGGCAGCAATGGTCCGGTTCTGGTCGGTTTTACCGATGACCTGGACGGCACCTACCTCGAAACCATCGTTACCGGCGCGGATTTGAACGATGCACTGGTGCGCAGCCTGCTGGACGGCAGCACCTATCTGAACCTGCACACCGACGCCAACCCAGATGGTGAAATCCGCGGTCAGGTGACCCTGGAGACCGACATGAACTTCAGTGCGGCCCTTTCCGGCAGCAACGAAGTGCCCCCGATCACCGTGGACGGCATTGGCCGCGCCAACGCCACCGTCTCCCGCGATGGCCGCGACGTCCAGATCCACGTGGTGGTCGACGACCTCACCGGTCCCATCACCGGCGCCCACCTGCACGAAGCAGCCATGGGCAGCAATGGTCCGGTGGTCCTGGACCTCACCGGTGCGGTGTCCGGCAACACCATCATGGGCACCTTTCCCCTGACCGCCGATCTGCTCGAGGACATGATGGCCGGCATGCTGTACCTGAACGTACACACCGATGCCAACCCCAACGGCGAACTGCGCGGCCAGATGCTGGCCACCCCCAACCTGGCTTTTGACGCCTGGATGGACGGCGCACAGGAAGTGCCTTCCGTTTCCACCTCCGCCATGGGTGCCGTCTGGTTCCGTCTCGGCGCCGGTCTGGACACCCTTTGGTACGACATGGTGGCCACCGGCATCAGCGGTCCGATTACCGGCCTGCACCTGCATGCTGGCGCCGCTGGCGAAAATGGCGGTGTGGTGGTAGACCTCACGGGTTCGATCAACGGCAACCGCGCCATGGGCATGGTCACCGGTTCGGACCTCAACCAGGCGCTGATCCAGGACATGCTGTCCGGCGGCATCTACCTCAACCTGCATACCGATGCCAACCCGAATGGTGAAATCCGCGGCCAGGTGTACCGCCTGGCGCGCGAAGGCTATTCGGCCCGCATCGAAGGCGGCCAGGAAGTGCCGATGGTCTCCACCAGTGCCATGGGTGCTGCCGTGGTCACCATAGACCGCGACCAGGAAGACGTGCACGTCATGATCGTGGCTTCCGGCCTCAGCGGACCCATCATGGGTGCGCATTTCCACAACGGCGCCCCCGGCACCAACGGCCCGGTGATCTACGACCTCACCCCCTGGTTCAGCACTACGGGCACCGGCGACCAGGCCTACGGGTACTGGACGGTGGACGACACCGAAGCCTTTGAAATGGCCGACGCCATGTTGTTCCGCAACGGCATGGTCTACATCAACCTGCACACCGCAGCCAATCCCGACGGAGAAATCCGCGGCCACGTGGAACGCGGCCCGGCTTGTGGCAGCGGCCTGGGTACGTCCATCTTCACGCCCGCAGCCGAAGCCTCCTGGTCCCTGTGGCCCAACCCCGCCTCGGAAAGCGTGTTCCTGAACGTTCCGCCTTCGGCCGAAGGCGGTGTGGCCACCCTGCTTGACCTGACCGGCAAGGTCCGCCGCAGCATCCAGCTTGGTGCACGCAATACCGTGCAACGCCTTGACCTTCAAGGCCTGGGCGAAGGCATGTACCTGCTGCGCACCACCGATGCTAATGGCCGTTCCGCCGGTACCCGGCGCCTGACGGTGCATTGATTATCCACACTTGATGGATTCAACAGCCTCCATGGGGCGGTCCTTCCCGGGCCGCCCCATTTTTGGTGCTGAACCGGTGGGTGTACGGGTCCGCTTAAGCCGTGCACAGGATCGGTCGGACGTCTGAAACCCAGGCCCCGCCACAGATATTTACACGCTAACAAATTAAATGTGATGTAAAACGAGCGCTAGCGAACCCGGACGCCTACCTTTGCCTCTTCATGGGCAAGGTCCGTCACCATGGAGGTGGCGGGATTGCCATTAGACAGACTCAGATGAAATTGTACGTAGGAAACCTTCCCTTCTCTGCTTCGGAAGATGAGATTCGGGAAGCCTTTGAAGCATTCGGCGACGTGGAAGACGTAGCCATGATCATGGACCGGGAGACCGGTCGTCCGCGCGGTTTCGCGTTCGTGACCATGGCCGATGACCAGGGAGGCCAGGCTGCCATTGAGGCCATGAACGACGCCAACATGGGCGGCCGTCCCTTGAAAGTGAATGAAGCCCGCCCGCGCGAAGAGCGTGGTGGTGGTGGATACCGCGGAGGCGGTGGAGGCGGCTACCGCGGAGGCGGTGGCGGCGGAAACCGTGGCGGCGGTGGCGGTGGCTACCGCGATCGCGGTGGCTGGTAAGCCGTTCGCATAACCAACAAAACCAAAGGAGTCCCGCACGGGGCTCCTTTGTTGTTTTCTGACCATTATTTTCCGGGCGCGTTCGCGCGAAGCGCAGGACCTGCCGCCCCGGAAGTTCCCCCATCACGTTCAACACCTCCCCTACATGGCCAGTCCCAAACTTGCCGTTCTGATTGACGCCGACAACGCCCAACCAGGGCTCGTCGAAGCGCTGCTGGGCGAGATCGCCAATTTTGGCACCGCCAACGTCAAGCGCATTTACGGCGACTGGACCGGCACCCGGCTCAAAAAATGGAAGGATGCGTTGCTGCCGCATGCCATTCAGCCCATCCAGCAGTTCGGTTATACCAAAGGCAAGAACAGCACCGATGCAGCCCTGATCATCGACGCCATGGACCTGCTGTACACCGGGCGGTTTGACGGATTTGTGATCGTCTCCTCGGATTCGGACTATACCAAGCTGGCCTCGCGCATCCGCGAAAGCGGCCTGACGGTCTACGGCTTTGGTGAAAAACACACACCGGATCCCTTTGTGGCCGCCTGCGACCGCTTCATCTACACCGACGTGCTGGTGGCGCGGGACGAGGAAGAAGAGGAAACCCGCCGCCTTACTCCCGCCCAGCTCAAAAAGGACCGCAAGCTGGTCGGGCTCCTGCGCAATGCCGTGCACGCCAGCTCGGACGACGGCGGCTGGGCCGAACTCGGCCTGGTGGGCAGCCACATCGCCAACCAGTCCCCGGACTTTGACGCGCGCAACTACGGCTACGGCCGTCTGGGTACCCTCGTGTCCGCCACGCAGCTCTTTGACATCGACGAGCGCCCCGGCCGCGGCGGCAAACACACTGAAGTTTATATCCGCAAAAAGCGCCGCAAGCGCTGACCATGTCCGTTTACCGGCATCCCCACGTGGCCGCGGTGCAAGCCGCCTACGGCACCGTGTTGCGGGAACGGGGTGCGTCCGTTCCAGAGCACGCCGATCGCCTGGCGGCGAAGGCAGCGGCCATGGTTGGACACCCTGCCGAGCGCACAAATGCTGCGCGTACGGCCGTGCTGGTGGAATGGCGCAACTACCTGCCGGATTGGATCGGTTTGGATGAAACCTCGGCATTGGAACGGCTGCAGTCCCTCGGTTCGGACGCTTTGCGGGATACGGCCCGCGCGTGCTGGGCGCGGCAGTTCGGGTTTGCGGATTGGGGAGCGCTGGTCCGGGAGCAGCCTGTTTACCATGCCGGATTTGAAGACACTGTTGACGCCCTGCTGGATGGGGAATTGGACCGCTTGAGGGCGGCTCTGGCGGCCGATCCACTGCTGGCCCGCAGTGCTTCGACGCTCGGCCACAAGGCCACCTTGCTGCATTATGCGGCGGCCAACGGCGTTGCGCTTTGGCGGCAACAGGTGCCCGGAAATCTATTGGACGGGGTTCGCCTGCTGCTGGCAGCAGGCACCGACCGGCACGCGGAAATGCAGGTCTACGGCGGAGGGCATACCGCCCATGCCCTGGCGGCCAGCAGCGCCCACCCAAAGGCCGCGGGTGTGCTGGAAGCATTGCTGGAATTGCTCGATCCGGCTGGGTGAACTTCTGCACGCGCAGCGTGGGCGCGATGGGCAACGAACAGTGATCGTTCCACACCCGGGGCAAAAGGCTATTTTTCGGCCATGGCCGCCATTCCCTATGTCCTGCGCACACCGCGCCTGCTGCTCCGCTGCTGGAATCCGGAAGACGCCATCATGGTGCAACCGGTTATAGAAGCCAATGTGGAGCACCTCTCGCCCTGGATGCCGTGGGTGCTGGACGAACCGGTGCCGTTGGAGGAAAAAGCCGCCCTGCTGCGCCGTTTCCGAGCGGCCTTTGACCGGGACGAGGACTACGTGTATGGCATGCTTTCGCCGGACGGCGAACGCGTTTTGGGCGGTTGCGGCTTGCACAAACGGGTGGGACCGAAAGGCATCGAAATCGGGTACTGGATCGACAAGGACCACCTTCGGCAGGGGTTGGCCACCGAGGCCACGGCCATCCTGACCCGCGTGGCCATGGAAACCATGGAGGTGGACCGTGTGGAACTGCACATCGACCCGGAAAACAGCGCCAGCCAGGGCGTGCCCCGCAAACTCGGCTTTCAATACGAAGGCGTTTTGAAGCGGCGGTTCCCGGTCGGCGACTCCATGCGCGACACCGGCATGTGGTCCTTGTTCCGCGCGGATTATGCGGGTTCGCCCGTTCGGGCCAAGGCCCATGCCCTTGGCCTGGAAGCCTATGACCTGCTCGGCCGGCGTATGGACTGGAGCCGGTAAGCGTAACGGTTGCGGCTGCGCCAGACCGACCGACGCCCGCCCAAGCGTGTGGCGCTACTTTTGCCGACCATGTCCGTCGGCCGTCCTTCTCCGCAACTGCACACGCTGCCGCCCCTTCCTGCTGCGCCGGTGTTGAGCGTGGTGGTTCCGGTCTACAACGAGCAAGCCACCATCCTGCCGATGCTGGAGGCCCTGCATGCAGTGGATTTTGCGGGCCGGGACGGGCTGGACTGGCGCCTGGAGGTGATCTGCGTGGACGACGGATCCACGGACGGAAGCCTGGATGTGTTGCGCGCCTCCGGCGAACGCTTTGGCCTGAGCATCCTCGAACACGGCCGCAACCGCGGCAAAGGCGCTGCGGTACGCACCGGCCTGGCAGCCGCCACCGGTGACGCCATCCTCATCCAGGACGCCGACCTGGAGTACGACCCCGAAGACATTCCGGCGCTGCTGCGGCAGCTCGAAGCCGGGCATCCGGTGGTCTACGGGTCGCGCATCCTGCACCCGGGCAATACCGAACACTCGGCCCTGCGCTTCTACCTGGGCGGGAGGTTGGTGACCCTGTGCTGCAACCTCCTCTACGGCAGCCGCCTGACCGACGAGCCGACCTGCTACAAGCTGTTTCGCCGGGAGGCGCTGAAAGGCCTGGACCTGGTCTGCGAAGGCTTTGAGTTTTGCCCCGAAGTCACCGCCAAACTGCTGCGCCGGAACGTGCCCATCGTGGAGGTGCCCATCCGCTACCGGCCACGCAAACCGGACGAAGGCAAGAAGATCAACTGGCGCGACGGCATCGAAGCCCTGCGTACCTTGCTGCGCTGGCGCTTCCGGAAGTTTTGAAGCGCCGGTGGGCCGGGTTGCTTCAAGCCGCCCTATTGTTTTGCATTTCCCTGCTTCTCCCGTGCAGCTCCCCGATTTCCGCCGTTCCCTGGGCCTGCTGGTTTTGCTGGCCGCCGTCTATGCCCTGATGCTCTTGCGCTGGGGCTACGAGTTTGGCCGCAACGACCAAATGCAGACCCTGGCCTATACCGAATTCCTGGCCCAGGAGGTGGCCGGCGAGGCCACGGATTGGCCACGCGATTTTTACCTGCAGGGCATCCACGAGCGCATTCCCAACGAGCGCTATGTGTTTTCGCGGTTGTGGGTGCCTTTTGCCGAACACATGGCGGTGGTTTCGCTTTTGGGTCATGTGCTTTTTTCGCTTTTGCTGCTCCATGCGCTCTGGCTTTTGGGCGGGCTTTGGATCCGTTCGCTGCTGCTGCGGCTGGCCCTGCCCCTGCTCTTATTCATCCCCTTGTACGGCGTTTCGCTGGGCGGCAACGAACTGTGGTACAACAGCTTTTTTGTGTCCAACGTGGTCAAGGTGCTGGGTCTCTACGCGGTGTTGGCGCTTTTGAAAGGACGGCGGGCATGGGCCTTTCTGGGGGCCGGCGTGGCCACGCTGCTGCAACCGGTGGTCGGTTTGCACCTGTTCGGGCTTTGCCTGGGGGCTTCGTTGTGGGAGGGGTGGCACCGGAGCCGCCGGTCTTCGGCACTGCGCACCAAATCCAACACACGCTTCTGGAAACAGGTGGCCTTCGGCGCCGTCATCTGGCTGCTGTCCGGCGGCATCTGGATCCTGTTTTTGAAACTGCATTTTGAGGAGGAAGCGCTTTCCGGCACCGATCGGTTTTTCGACATCCTCTACGTCTTCCGCGCACCCCACCATTATTGGCCGCCCTCGTGGAGCGCGAAGGATTGGGTCCTGGAAGGTGGCCTGTTGCTGTTTGGCCTGGTGTGGTTCAGCCTGCGGGCCATGCATCCCGCGCCTCCCGGCGAAAACAGCACCCGCCGCGCCCAGCGCGTCCAGGGCCTGTTTCTGGCCGGCTTCCTGGCGGCGGGACTTTACGCGCTGGCCATGCCCCTGCTGCGGCCGGTCTGGCTTGGAGCGGTGCAGGGCTTCAAATCCACGATCTTTTTGGAAGCGTTTGCCGTGCTGGCGCTGTTGGCCGCAGTGCAGGATTTCCTGCCCTTTTTGGTACGGCCATTCTGGAAGCGCAGCGGTGTAGCGGCGCTGCTTTTGGCAGGCCTGGTGGCCGGCGGGGTGCTTTGGGCTGCCCCGGAACGCCTTCCCTGGAACGTGCCGCACGATTTTGCATTGGACTACAGCACGCCACCAAGCGCTTCAACACCCGAAGTGCAATGGGACGATTGGGATTACGCGTTGGACATCGCCCTGCACATCCGCGCAGCAGTACCCCGCGATGCCCTGTTTGCCCACCCGATCGGGTTTACCGAATTGAAGTTCCACGGTCGGCGCTCGGCCTACGTGGACTACAAGGTGCTGGTGCACACCCGTGCGGCCATGCACGAGTGGGCGCGGCGCATTGACCTGTTGTACGGGCTTTCGCCGGAAGGCGAAAGGCTGTTGTACAACAGGTCGGAAGCGGCCGTACCCGACCGCTATGCCCGGGCCAATGCGCATTTCCACCACGCGGATGCCTCCCTGATGGCCCTATGGCGTGCCGAAGGCATCAGCCATGTGCTTACTTTTCGCGGCACTCCGGCCGCGCAATACCTGGAAACGATGGGCCAAGGTCCCCTGGTCCAAAACGCCCGCTACGCGGTCTACACATTGCCTGACTTTTAGTCCCAACCCCCATGGCGCAAACCTGGAAAAAAGGCCGCGGCAAACTCGGTCCGCTCGCCAACCTGATCGGCTACTGGAAAGCCGAAAGCGATTCGCCGCAAGGCTTGTTGACCGTCACCCGACGCTTTGAAGCAGTGCTGGGCGGCAAATTCATCCAGCTGGATTGTCAATGGGATCTGCCCAACAAACCCTACCTGGAACGCTGTGTGTTCGGCCCGGACCGCGACGGAGCCCTGCATTTCTGGTCTTTCCAATCGGACGGCAAGCAATCCAGCGGCTGGCTCGCCTCCGGCGAAGACGTGCACGAACAGGCCATTTGTTTCGAAGCCGACATGCCGGCCGGTCGTGCCCGCCAACTCTATTGGCCCGACAAAAAGGAGGGCTTTCACTGGGCGGTGGAAAGCAAAACCAAAAAGGGCTGGAACCGCTTTGTGGACCACCACTACCGGCCGCTTTGAGCGGTTCCTTAACACTCCCCATATGCCCGCCAAAAAATCCACCGCCGCCAAGCCCATCCGGGAAGGCAATCCCACGCCGCTGATGAAGGACCGGCTTGGTCCCGAAGCGGTGGACCGGATGGCGCAGGCGCTGGAAGGCGCGTTTGCGGCAGCAAGCGCCCCTCGCGGGCGAAAGCGGCCTGCGGCTTTTGCTTTTGATCCGAAGGCCTTTCGCCGGCAGGCGGAACGCGGCCTGGCCGACCTGGAGCTCAAGCAGCGGGTGGACCACCTGATTGCGGTCCTGCACCGGCATCTGCCCGAACATTACCCCGATGCCGCTCTGATCCTGCAACAGCTGCCGGCAGCCTGGCACTTGGATACCGCCCTCGCGCAGGACGGAGACCCCACAGTGGGCTCCTTTGCTGCCTGGCCCCTGATCGACTATACGGCTGTGCACGGCCTGGAACACCCTTCCGAAGCGTTGGACGTGCTGGGTACGCTGACCCCGATGTTCAGCGCGGAATTTGCCATCCGGCCCTTTTTGGCCCGCTATCCGGAACAGACGTTCCAAAAAATGCAGGCATGGAGCCTGGCCGAGGATCCGCACGTCCGGCGCCTGGCCAGCGAAGGCTGCCGTCCCCGTTTGCCCTGGGGCAAGGCAGTGGCCCACCTCTCGGACGCGGACAGCCCGGCCTGGGATTTGTTGCAGGCTTTGCGGGAAGATCCGAGCCCCTACGTGCGGCGCTCGGTGGCCAACCACTGGAACGACCGGTCCAAATCCCATCCCGACCAGCTGCTCGATCGCCTGGAAGCCTGGAAAAAGCAATCGGGCAAATCCTGGACGGATGCCCAGCAGCGGACCCTGCGCCATTCCCTGCGCAGCCTGATCAAGGAAGGACACCCCCGGGCATTGGCCCTGGTCGGCATCCGTACAGACCGCCTGCCGGAACATGGCCCGCTGCTGTTGACGCCCGAATCGGAAGCTCCGGCATCCACCAAACGCAACAAAACACCGACCGTACGTTTTGGGCATACGCTCCAGATGGAATGTGCGTTCCAAAACCACCACACCGAAGCCATCGACGTGCTGGTGGATTGTGTGCTGCATTTCCGCAAAAGCAATGGGCATCTGGCACCCAAGGTTTTCAAGGGCAAACGCTTCCGCCTGGAACCTGGCCAATCCGAAACCTGGCGCATGCGCCGGGGCTTCAAGCCCATCACCACGCGCCGCTATTACCCCGGCCTGCACCGCGTCGAACTCCGCATCAATGGCCAGCAAGGGCCTTCGGCGGACTTCGTGCTGCACATGCCCGAAGACCACAACACCTGAATCCCCCCTGTTCAAATGCCTGACCCAAGCCCCGGCCTGTCCTCCGCCGAATCCCACACCGACCCCAACCACGGCCTGCTCTTTGCACTGGCCGGTGCCCGCCGCATCCAGCGCGAGCTGGTCGATGGCCTTCCGCCCGAAGCCCTAACTACCGTGCCGAAAGGCTGGCGCAACCACCTGCTTTGGCACATCGGCCACCTGACCTATGTGCAGCAAGCCTTGATCTACGGCCTGAGCGGCACGCCGATGCCCATGGAAGGCCCGACCTTCAAGGCCTTCAGCACCTGGTTTGGCCGGGGGAGCACGCCTTTGGAATGGGAAAGCCAACCCGATGCAGCGCAGGTTCTGGACCTGCACGACCGCCTGTGGCGCCGCATGGCCGATGACCTGGCCACCGACCGCTTAAAGGGCTACAAACCCTACCTGACGGCCATGGGCGTGGAACTGACCAGCGTACAGGAAGCCCTGGCCTTCAACAACGTGCACGAAGGCATCCACTACGGCTTCATGATGCGCCTCAAAGGCGCACTGGAACGCGGCTGATCGGCTTCGCCGAAGGCGGGACGGCGGTTTCCGGAATCTGTTGTTCCGGAGTCCGTTGTTCCTGCATGCAAACACCAAGGCACACGCACCAAAACCTCCACCGCATGGACCGCATCCGCATCGTTCCCTACCGGCCCGAATGGCCCGGCGAGGCCAAGGCCCTGGCCCAGCGCATCGAGCGCGTGCTGGTGGACCGAGTGGCGCAGATCCGGCACATCGGGTCCACGGCCGTGCCTGGCCTGGCGGCCAAGGATGTGCTGGACCTGCAGGTGGAACTGGTGCATCCCGAAACCTGGGGGCCCGCGCCTTCCGCCTCCGGCGAAAACCCCGTTGCGGACGACGCCACCACCGACAACACCCTGAACGCCTCCGGCATTCCGCGGGACCTGGCCTCCGCCCTCGACGAAGCCGCCGCGCTTCTGGAAGAGCGCCTGCCCCTGGAACGCGTGCCGGACATCGAGGGGGACCACATCCCCTTTGGCGCGCAAACCCGCGAACCCGAGCATTGGTGCAAGGCCTTGCTGGTGGCTTCGCCGGGACGGCGAAAAGCCCACGTGCACCTGCGGATCGAAGGCGCGGGCAATGCGCAGTTTGCGGTCCTGGTGCGCGATTACCTGCGCGCCCACCCGCAGCAGGCGCGGGCATACGGGCAGTTCAAGGAGCGCCTGGCCGAAGGCGTGGCCGATCCGGCGGACTACCCGGAGATCAAGGACCCGGTGGCGGATCTGCTCTGGCTTGCGGCGCGGCGGTGGCAGGAGGAGCAGGACGCTTAAGCGTGCAGGTACAGACCCTCCTCAAGGCGGCCATTGGTCCTGCGGCAAGGCATCGCGGACCCGGTGGATGCGCAGGCCTTCAAAGGTGTCGACGAGCGGGCCGGGACCGGCGCCGTATTTGTCGAGGCTGAGCACGGCAGTGTCGCTGACGATCCAATATTGCGCACCATCCCGGCGCATTTCCTCCAGGTCGATGATGCGCTCGTTGTACACGTCCGTCCAACCGGGGTTGTTGATCAGGTAGAGCGAGACGTTGCGGGTGATGTCGCCGGCGGAAATGATGCGCTGGTGGCGGTCGATGCCCAGCGCACGCAGGTGCGGCTCAAGCCGGTAAAAGGCCCCGGGTACATTTTCATAAATGGCCGCGCGGTTGCGGTGCTCCTGGAACCAGGCATTGTGCCGCGCCGTGGCGAAGCCCCACAATGCGGCGGGCACCAGCAACAGCAGGGCAAGGAAGCGCCCCTGGCGGTGGTGCGGATGGCCCAATACCGATCCCGGACCGGCTTCCGGCAGCCCGGCGCCCGGTTTTCGGAACAACCATTCCAGAACGGCCAACAGCACAAAAACCGGAGCCACAAAGGGGCTGAGCATGTAATAATCGTGGTGGTACAGGGGGTCAAACCACAACAAAAGATAGCCGATGCTGCCCAGGATCAACAGCAGAGCAATGGTCCGCAAGCGCGGATCCAGGCGCCGGTACCCGGCCAAAAACAGCACCAGTCCGATGCCCATGGCCCACCAACTCCAGGGGTGAAAAAGGTGGGCGCTCCATTCGCCGCGGAAGCGGCGGCCAATGGCCGCAATCTGATCCGCATCCACAATCCAGATGGGCAGGATGCCCAGGAGGCTGAGCTGGGTGTCGTGGGCGCGGTTGAAGGCTACCGTATACAGGCTCCAGCCCACGGCGGCGGCCACCAGGATCATCCCGATAGCCAGGGCCGGCCAGCGCGCGCGTTGAGGAAGCCGGGCGGCGCGCAGGCGCAGGAGCGCAGCCAGCGGGCTGTGCGCCAGCGCCACCACCAATACCGCGGCCACGAAACCCATGCCGTCGGAGACCTTCAGCAGGGTAGCCAGGCCTAAGCCCAGGCCGGACAAGAGCATCCAGGGCCAGATGCGGGGTGTTGCTGCGGAACCGGCCGCACCCGCCACACCCCGGACGCCCCAAAGTCGGAACAGACCGTACCAGCCCACAAACGAAAGCCCGATGGCCGGCACATTTGGGAGAAAATGCATGCCGTAATAGAAGTAGGCCGGGGCACTGCCCAGCACCCAAACCGGCACCAGTGCAGCGGGGCGCGGCAAGCCCCAATGCAGGCCGATGGCATAGAGGAAGGCCAGACCGAGCACGCTGAGGCCCAACTGGAAAAGCCGGAACACCCGCTCTTCCGCGCCAAACCAGCCGTACAGTTGGGCCACCGACCAATAGACCAGCGGGAATTCGCTGGCCGAAAAGCCGCCATGCCCGGTGCGGTTGTGCTCCTGTGGCGTCCAAAAGGAGACGCCGTTTTGGTGGTAGTTCAGGGCCTGGGAAGCGCAGTCGGTCTGTCGCCACTGGTGTACCCCGCGCGGCGGGCCGTCCAGATAGGCGGAAGCGCCGCTGGACCACCACAAAAGCCCCATAGCCAAAAGGAATGGCCACCAGTTTCCCAACGCGGACCGGAGCCGCGTGGCCATCGACGGAGTGGGAACAGGGGAAGTCAAAACCGGGGCAGTCAACGCGAATGCAGGCGGAGGATCGGCGTTCGCCTCCGGCGAAGATCGGACCTGGACCTATCTTGGATGCTCAACCCCCAACCCATGGCCTACGACGAAGCCCTGGCCAGCCGGGTACGCGACCGGCTGATCAACGAACCCCAGTACACCGAACTCAAGATGTTTGGTGGCCTTTGTTTCATGATCCGCGGCAACATGGCCTGCGGCATCGTGGGTGACAAACTCATGGTCCGCGTTGAAAAGAGCCGTTACGAGGAAATGCTGGCCATGCCCCATGCCGAGGCGATGGACTTCACCGGGAAGCCCATGAAGGGCTTCCTGTACGTGCAGCCCGATGGCCTGGTCAAGGATGCCGACTTTGACGCGTGGGTGGAGCGTGGTGCAGCCTACGCCCGCAAGCTCCCGGCAAAAGCGAAAAAATCATCCAAATAGCCGGCGACTTCCAAATCCAAACGGCCCTAGAACGGCCGTTCCATATCAAACCCTGCTTTTCCTCAGTGTCTACCACCAAGCCGGAAAAACACGCCTTCCACGCCTACATCATTCGCCTGGAAGGCGGCATGCGGCACCATGCGCTGCCGGTACCGCCGGAGGTGTCGGAAGCGCTGGAGGCCAATGGGCACAAGCGGGTGTTCGCCGCCTTTGGCGGCAAGACCTATTCCCGCGCCTTGCAAGGGCGAAAGGATGGCGACCGCATCCTGGTGGTTTCCCAGCCCATGCTGCGGGAGACCGGGTTGCAGTTGGGCGATCGGGTGGACGTGGAGATCTGGAGCGATCCGGAACCCGATCGGGTGGACATGCCCGAGGCCTTTGTGGAGGTGCTCGATCAAGACCCGGAAGCGGCCAAGCGTTTTTACGGATTCACCATCGGGATGCAACGGAGCCTGGTGCACTATGTGGCTTCTGCCAAACGCGTGGACACTCAGATCAAACGCGCCCTGGAGCTGGCGGAAAAAATCCGCACCCGTTCCCTGAACAGCGACCGTTCGTGAATACGGAGCCCTTCAAAAAGTTTTGGCCCTATCTGGAGGAAGGGGAAAAAGTCCTATGGGCCGGTCGGCCGGTGCAGGGTTGGCGGGCTTCGCCGATCTATTGGTTCGTAGCCGCGTCCTGTTTTGGCATGTTGAGCTTATCGGTCTTTTGGACCTGGCTGAAGTTTGTCGAAGGCGCGCATTGGACGGTAGTGATCGTGGGCATCGCGTTCATCATGATCTCCACGCGCTTTGTGATCGGAGACCCTTTGCCAAACATGGTCTGGCGATCCCGCCTGTACATCGGCCTGAGCAACCGGCGCCTGATGCTGTTGAACACCGGTTGGCCCGTGCAGTTCCACGCCTGGGACCTCGAAACCCTGCCCAGACCCCGCGCCGCGATGGGGCGCCCGACCGAAGTGGCCCTGTTTTGGGGTGTTCCGCGCAAACGGCATGTGCCCAATCCCTTGCTCATGCCCTGGGACAGCCCTTTGCCGGAATACCTCAACGCGGGCTGGGAGCCCGAGCCGGAGCCGGAAGAAAGGCGCCGCATGCGCGGCGAAGGCTTCGCCGGAGGCGGACGGGACGCCAAAAGCGTCTAGCCTAGACCCGCCTCCCGGCGCCTGCTCATGGTATTGCGTGTCGGGCTGCAGGAAATTCCGCAAATTCGACCACAGACCATTTATCGTAACAGCCCTGATCCAGGGCCCAAGCCCCCCCACACCATGCCTGAATCTTATAAAAAGCTCCTCGAAGGCAACCAGCACTGGGTTGAGCAAATGAACGAGCTGCATCCCGGCCTGTTTGACAACCTCTCCAAAGGGCAATCGCCCGATTTCCTGTGGATCGGTTGTTCGGACAGCCGCGTGCCCGCCAACGAGATCACCGAAGCCCTTCCCGGTTCCATTTTTGTACAGCGCAACATCGCCAATCAGGTGCTGCACACCGACACCAACCTGCTCAGCGTGGTTTTTTACGCAGTCAAGGTCTTGAAGGTGAAGCACATCATCGTTTGCGGCCATTACGGTTGCGGGGGCGTGCAGGCCGCCATGAGCAACAACAGCTACGGTTTTCTGGACAATTGGCTGGTGCACATCAAAGACGTCTACCGCCTGAACAAAGCCGAATTGGACGGCATCGACGACGAGCAGCAGCGCTTTGACCGCTTTGTGGAACTCAACGTGCAGGCCCAGGTCGACAACCTTTGCATGGTATCCTTCATCCAGGAAGAGTGGAAAAACGGCGAATTCCCCTACGTGCATGGCTGGGCCTACCAGCTCGGCACGGGCAAGGTCAAGGATCTGCGTGTGACCCGGAACAGTGCCGCCCACCTCGAACACGTGTACCACTACATGCCGCCGGCCTGACCTACTATACGGCACGTTGCACATCAGTCTGAGCATCCATGTCCAAAGCCCCCAAAACCCGCCCCACCGGCCAGGCCGTCACCGATTTTCTGGATGGCGTGGAACCGGCAAAACGCAAAGAAGACGGCTACCGCCTTCTGGAAATCATGACCGAAGAAACCGGCGATGAAGCCACCATGTGGGGGCCGAGCATCATCGGTTTTGGCACCTACACCCAGACTTATGCCGACGGCCACACCGACGATTGGCTGGCCGCGGGCTTTTCGCCGCGCAAGGCCAAGCTAAGCGTCTACATCATGGCCGGATTTGAGGGCCATGAAGCGCTGATGGCCAAGCTGGGGAAATACAAAACCGGCAAGTCCTGCCTTTACATCAACAAGCTGGAAGACGTGGACGAAAGCGTCCTGCGGGAAATCATCCGCAAGTCTTCAGCGGAGGTCAAGGCCAAAGGCCGCGGGCCGGGGAGCTGAGCGAGCACGCGGCCCGGTTTAGACCCCGGGCTTGAGCAACTTGAACGCGTGGCCCCACTGGTTTTCCCGAAATCCCGGGATGCACCACAGCATGCACAGGGGCTCGATGGCCCGCGCGGCTTCTGCGCTACCCATGTCTTCGACTTCCCAACCAAACGCTTCAATGAG
This sequence comes from Bacteroidia bacterium, assembly GCA_030432405.1. Taxonomy (GTDB): domain Bacteria; phylum Bacteroidota; class Bacteroidia; order Chitinophagales; family BACL12; genus WGOA01. The sequence continues at coordinate 36,144 of JAUIHG010000008.1, forward strand.
GCGGCTGGCTTCCTGCTTGGCCGCCTCGTTGTTGCCGCAAATGAACATGCTGGGCTTGGACCCCAGCTGCGGATCCACCATCAGGTGCGCGCCCACGCTGTTGAAGGCCTTGACAAAATGCGCCTCCGGATGATTGGCCTGCAGGCGCTCCATGAGCGAATCTTCGAGGCTGGTGAAAAAGTGCAGCACGCCGTTTTTCGGAGCCGTTTCGGCAATGGGGTTGGTGGCGTCCAAAACGGTCTTCTCTTTTAGGGCATCTGCGCCCGCCATTTCCAGGATCTCGCCGGCGGCACTGCCTTTGCCGGCCAGGACCAGCACATCCGCTTTCGCCGTATCGGCGAAGGATCCGATGCGGGCCTTGGGGTTGTCCGCCTGCCACTCGGCGAGTTTGTCCGGGTTGCGGGTGCCGATGGTCACGACGTGGCCGCGTTGCAGAAAGCCTGAGGCCAGTGTCTTGCCGACCGTTCCGGAGCCGAGAATGCCGATGGATTGCATGGGTATGGTGTTTTGGAAAGCCCCGAAAAGCTACCGCGCAACGCACAGCCAAACAGCCCCCAAAGCCCATAGGCCAATACGGCCATCAAATCCGAAAGCCCGGGTCGCTTTCGTAGGCCGAATCGATCTGTACCATCCGGTTGAGCGTCATGGCAAAAGCCGCGTAAAAGCGTTCGAGGGTTTCCACGTCGCGCAGGTGTTCCTGGCGTTGGACCAAAAGCAAATCCACGCCCTTGGGATACGTTTTGGAAAAGAGCCCCTCGTCATCCTTGACGCTCATTTCCAGATCGGGCAGATCCAACAGCAGTTGGCGAAATTCGGCATCGCCGAACAGGCGTTTGATTTGCGTTTTGTCGTTGCCCTTGATCAGGAAATGATCGTCGAAGGCCTTGTCCCCGATTTGGATGTCCTGCAGGCCGAAGCGCTTGCCCAGGCGTTGGAAAAAGCCTTCGCGCGAGAGCGCAAAACGCATGCCGTCCTTGTTCAAAAACGGCGCCCGCAAGCGGGTATACGGCACGTGTACGTTGTTGGCGTGCACCGTGTATTCGTCCAGAACAATTTCCCAGGGTCCGGAACGGGCCACCACGGTGTCTGAGGAAAAGGTCTTGCCCTCCTTGAAGCGGCCGCGCAGCCGCTCGGCCAATTGCCGGTAGACCGGTTCGCGGTTGTCGGTGAAAATGTTGTGCAGCTTCATGGTTGGGGCTGACTTTTGGGCGGGACGGCTGCCGCCGAATCCAACGGTGCGCCAATGGGAAGGCTATCGACAATCCCTGGGCCTTCGTCGGCCCGGGATGATGGGACTTGGCCGGCTGACACGGCGTTGGATGCCGGCGGGGTAGCTGGCGCGTTAGCCGGGGCTATGCCCCAAATGGCCCCAAGCTCTTCCTGCAATTGTGCTTTCCAGGTCTCGGGATCGGCCACTTTGGAACGGTCGATCCAAACCACCTGGCGGTGCCGTGCGTCGGTCAGGGTGAGGTCGGGGATGCTGCCGCCGATGAAGCGCTCGCCCTCACGGTCGTCCTTGGTCACCACCGTGGTCAGCCAGAAAAAACGCCGTTCTCCGGCAACCTCGCGGATGTACGGCCGCGACTCCACCGCGGAGTTGTTGTTCCAATCGAAATTCTTCCGGCTCTCCCGCACCTTGACCGGCACCGCACTGGAGCCGAAATAGCCGCTCTCGGCCAGGTGGTGGTCCAGGAAATACACGGTCTCCTCCCCATCTCCCGGCACAAACAGGCTCAGGTTCAGGCCCTGCTTGGTGGCCTCATAGGGCTCCATGCCGAAGTAGTGGTAGAGCCCCGGTTGCGCGCGCTCCGAAGCCCCGTCAAAGCGGAACCAGGTCACAAAGGGCATGGCGTTTTGGTCCTCCGGCAGATCGGGAATGCGGATGTCGCCCTCGCGGTAGCCGGGCAGCGGGGCCAAAAAGCCGCGGTGAAAGCGGAAGCTTTCGGCCGTAAAACGGCTGACCCGTTCCGGGACCAGGTTCTGCCCGCGCAGCCAATCCGTGTTCCGGACCGCCTCCGGCGAATACCAGGTCCCCTTGCCGAGGAAAATGCGCTTGAGCACGCCTTCTGCACCGCCTTCGCGCGGCTCCAATACCATGACCCCGCCAAAGGCCGGGCGCGGAAACACGACGCCACGCCAGCGGATCAGGCTGACCACCTGCACCCAATCGCCTTCCCCACGGTCCAGGTAGCGCACCTCATCAGGGCTGTGCGTGAAAAACTGCCGCCACCCGAAACGCTTAACTGCGGCGGTGTATACGTTCTTGCTGAACAGCAGCTTCTCCCCCACATCAAAAACCACTTCGTGGCGGTTGGGGGCCGAAAAGTCCGGGGCCGGCGCGGTTGCCGGGACTGAAATCACCTCATCCACATTGCGGGTCAGGCGCTGCAGCGGATAAGCCGGCGAGGGTCCCACGGCCATGGAAAAATCAAAGCGTCCGTCCGCGCGGCGGATGTAGTGCGGGAGCGTGGCGGATTCGGTTTCGTCCATGGCCTCCTGGGCCGCCAATGTGGCGATGGCGTTGAGCGGCTGGATGCGCTCGTGGCCGCTAATGGGCAGATCGGCCAGGGCCACCTTGCTCACGCTGTTGTAGTGCACGTAGAGGGCCATGTAGTTGACCATGCTCACGCCCCAAAACAGCACCACTGCGGTCAGTACGGCGGTGGTCAACACCGCGCCCAATTTGCCGAGCGGCTTGGCATGCCGGAACCAGCGCCACAGCAGGCCGAGGACCACGATGCCGGCAAGGCCCAAAAGCGCATAACGGCGCACAAACACCACGCCTTCCTGGTACCAGCCGCGGCCGGTCACCAGGGCATACAGCAGCACCAAAATCAAAAGGAAAGCCCACCCCGGACGGCGCCGCATAAAGCGGCCAAAAGCTCCGATGGTGCGGCGGCGGAGGTGGTAAAAAAACCAGTAGACCGGACCGCGGTCGGGCTCATCGGGAGCGCCCTTGGGCGAAGCCCCGTCCGTGCCCCGGTTGCGGCCTTCCGCCTTGCGCGCGGAAGCTGCCTGCCCGGAACGTTCACCGCTGCGCACAGCTTCCTTTTCGGCCTGCCGTTCGGCATCCGCTTTCAGCCGCTCATCCAGGCGTCCGATCCGTTTTCTGATGTCGTCAAACTCGCTCATGGGCGGTGTGCATGCGTCGGGTTGTACCGGTTCGGGACCGGCGTCATTTCTTCAGGAAGTCGTCTACGCCGCTGCGCCAATCCTGCGGCTTTTCGCGCTGCCCGGAAGCCGGGTCCCCGGTATCCGGAGAAGGCGCCTCATCGGTGTCTGTAGCTTCTGGACCGGGCGTTCCATCATTGGGCTTTGACGCTTGCTTGGGTGCGCCGGAAGGCTTCGACGGAGGTGTTTTCTTTCGCTTTTGCACTTCCGCAGCCAGGTCCGCTGCTTTGTCCGTAGCACGGTCGGTGGCCTTGCGCGCGGCGTCGCGGAGGTCTTCGCCGGGACGGCGGTCTCCGCGTTCCACGGCATCCACATAATCCGTGGCGTCGTTAACCAGGCCAGGCAGGCGCGATAGCACACTCGGGGCAGCCAAAAGGCCCAGACCGAGGCCGACCAGCATGGCCAACAGCGTCAGCGTGACCCGGGTGGAATCCTGGAAAAAGCTGCCGTATCGGACGCTGATGGCGGCAATCAGGGCTGCGATGGCCAGCGCCCAGGCCAGGCGTATGCTGGCTTTGCGTCGCACCAGGAAACCGCGCTTTTGGCCGGGCGGCAGGGGATCCTTGTGGGTCATGCCGTACCAGGCGCGGTACAGCCCCACGCCCGCCCAGGCATCAAAGGCAAACAGGGCGAGGCCCAAAATGAAAAAAAGCAGGATTTGCACGAGGAGGTCCATGGGGGCGGGTGGGTATTGGCGGTGCTCGGTTAAGCGGGTGTAGGTTGGGTGTTTGCAGAGCGGGAATCCGGAGTTTGTGGCTGGCGTGTTCCGGCTTTGCCAAAGAACACGGGGGCCTTGGAGCGTCAAGCCCGGTCATACCGGCGTATGGCGTCCAAAGCCCAGGCGCGGAAATTGGCCGGCCACGAGGCGTAGGCCTCAAAAAAGGCGGGTTTGTCGTAGGCGTACAACCGCACCACATCGTGTCCGGACAGCTGCACCAACAGGTGCCGCACGGTGTTCCAGGAACCCTCCGACAGGCGGCGGTGGGGATGGGTCAGCGCCCGGCTCAAGGCTTCGGAAACCGCATTGAGGTCCGGCGTCATCCCCCGCGACACCTGCAGCATCAGGCGCTCCACCTCCCCGTACATTTCCGGCAGCTTGCCGTCGCGTTCAAGGGTCAGGCGCCAGCGTTTGCGTTCGCCGTCCGGCATGCCCACCAGGTCCGCCTCCGCATCGGCCTCTGCGATGGCCCGGTTGAGCAGGGCTTCACGCAAGCGTTCCAGCAACTTGGGATTGTCGCGGTACAGGGTCCATTGCAGGTCCACCAATTGCTCGGCGTAGAGGAAGGCCAGCAAGGCCGGATCCTGCAAGCCGTATTCCACGTGGGCCAAAGGCGCACCCGCCTCCGGCGAAAGCACCGGTCGCTCAGGGTCGCACAGCACCAACAGGGGCAGGCCGCCGGGCAGATCGCGGAACACGTAAATGCCGCCGAAGGCCCGGGTGTAAAAACAACGCGTATTGGTGTAGGGAATGTCGGGAATGTCCAGGCTGCGGTAGCGCAAATCGCCAAAGGCGGAAACGCTTTCGGCCAGGGCCTTCAACAGGACATGGTCCGACCAGGCCAGGCGTTCGCTGTGGAAGCGCTTGACCAGATCGCGCTGGGTGGTGGCTGCCCGCATCATGCCACCGGCCGCGGAGAAGCGCAGCGTGATGGCTTCCACCATCAGCAGGTCCCGCGGTTCGTGGTAGGCGGATATTTCCTGGTCCACATCGATCCAGAGCGCGGTGGAGGTGGTCAGGTCCTCGATCTGGCGCCCGGCCGTGCGGAACACTTCCTCCATCAGATCGCGGTCAAAACTGTGGTAGGGAAAATGAATGGGCAGCCGCCGTTGTTCCGGCGAAAGCAAAATGGCATAGGGATTGGCGGGCCCCAAATGCGAAAGGTAAAAGGGATCGTCCCGCTCTTCAGCGATTTCCGGACTCCAGCCCCAGCCGTCTATGTGGAAGCTGGTGCGGTAGGTTTTGGCCAACCCGATTTCCTCCAGGCACGCGTTGTAGCGGTCCACCAAGTGGGTCTGCTGCACGGGCAACAGCCCGCGGCCAAACAATCCGGAAGGAATCAGGTGCTGCAAGGGGAAAGGTGGGGTTTGCGCTTTTTGGGACTCAGGAAGTGGGTTTTTGACCTTCAGCAAAGGGCGCTTCGGAACCGGTTTTGGAACGGCCGTTCTGTCCGCTCTGCTGGGTACGGTATCGTGCTGCGGCACGTTCGCGCACCTCCAGAGCGCGGCGTTGTTCTTCAATTTCGCGTTCCAGTCCGATGGTCTGGATGCGCACGGCATTGTCGGCGTAACGCAGGGCTTCCTGCAGCCGCAGGGTTTTGAAGTCCAGCCCGCCCAGGTTGGACGTGATCAGTTCGCGGAGCATGTCGACTTTGCGGTCGTATGCCTGGCGGAAAAAGCGCTCCGGCTCTTCCAGCCAATCGGCGGGAAAATCCACATCGATCACACGGGCATCCACCGCCTGCTGGATGTTGCGCAGGTCCCGGCTGGAAAACCAGCTGTAGCGCTGTTGCAGTTCGGTGTAGAAGACGCCAAAGAAGCGGTGGTTGTCCGGATCGGCCTGGGCCAGGGCGTCCTGGTAGGCATCCCGCACCCCTTCATGCTGCGGTCCTTCGGCCAGCGGGTCTGCTGCCGCGTTGCCGGATTCTTCGGCCTCCAAAGCGGCGGCCAGGTGCTGGAGCGGGTCCTGGGCTTCGCCGTAGGCGTGGCCCTCCGGATCCTTGAGGTTCACAAAGCCGGGCATCCACTCCCCGTACTTGCGCCACCAGAGCTGGTCCTGATCGATGAAATCCACCGGATTGGAAGCCCCTTCGATGGGTACCCGGTACTGGATGCGCGACAGCACGGCAGGGTCAATCTGGTCGGGGATGTTGGTGAACAGGCCCAGCAGCTTGTTGCCGTGGTTCACAGCATAGGCACCCTCCGTTTGGCGCAGGAAAACCCCGATGAATTCGCGCACGCCGGCGGACACGCCGCGGCGCGTGCGTGCCTCCAGGTTGTTTTCCGCATCGTCGATGGGCGCAAAGACAATCTTGCCCGGATCCTGGATGGGCCGGAACCAGTCCATCGCGCGTTCGGCGGAGCCGCCCTGGTAGGTGGAAATGATGTTGTCCGGCAGGG
>JAUIHG010000181.1 GCA_030432405.1 Bacteroidia bacterium
ACATAGAGGACCAGCTCGGGCTCGGGCAGGCGTGGATTGATGATGTCAAACAGGCGTTGGAAGAGCCCGAATTCGGCTTCGTCCAGGTTGGCTTTGGCGTAGAGCAATGACTTGGTGAACAGGTAGTCCATGATCACCTGCTGGTGGAAGAGGTCCGGCGCCTGCATCTCGCCCTGCAGCTGGTGGTAGCGCTCGGCCATGAAAAACAGCTCGGTGGCAAAGGCCTTCTCTTCGAAGTTCTTGAAGAACTGCGGCAGGAAGGGGTTGTCCTCAAACCGCTCCAGAACCAGTTTGGCGTCGAGGTCTTCGGCCAGCATTTTGGCCAGAGTGGTTTTGCCGGCGCCGATGTTGCCTTCGACGGTGATGAGTTGGTAGGGCATGCAGTCAGGGGCGTTCAGGGGGCTGCCGAGCGTCGGAATCTTCTGTGCCGGGGGCTAGGGTTCGAAGGGCCGCACCGGCAGGGGATCGGTGCAGGCGGCCAACATGGCCTGCATGCGGAATCCGGTTTCCGGGTGCCGCCATTCCGGCAGGATTTCGGCCAGGGGCGCCAGCACAAATCGGCGTTCGGCCATGCGCGGATGCGGGACGCGAAGATCGGGACTGTCGACGATCCGCGCGCCGTGGAACAGCAGGTCGATGTCCTGTTCGCGTTCGCCCCAATGGCGGCGGTGCCTGCGGCCGAAGCGCCCCTCAATGCGTTTGGCCAGCCGCAGCAGCACAGGGCTGGAGTAGGGGCTTTCCAGCACCAGGACCTGGTTGAGGAATGCCGCCTGGTCTTCTGTACCCCAGGCGGCCGTTTCGTAAATCCGTGAAGCCATCAGCAAGCGGCCCATCAGCAGGCTGCACAGCATCCTGGCGCGGACGATGCGGTCCAGGCGGTCGCCCAGATTGCCGCCGATCAGCAGCACCACCAGCCGCTCGGTGTCCTTGGGCAGGGAGTTTTCAAAGGGTGCAGGGATGCTGGGCAAAGGCATGGGGAGCTTTTGATGCCGGGACAACGTCTTTGGGACGGCGGCAGTGGGCTAATTTCGAGCCTTCGCCGGACCCGGCGGGTCATCCGGCCGTTTTCCGGGCCCGCCTTTCGGCGAAACACGTTCCCACGTCCTTTTTCCCAACCCCTTTTCCGGTATGATTTCCCGTGAAGCACCCGCACCCCGCAGCATCGGATTTGGCCGCGTCCTGCTGGCCGTGATCCTGGGCACCCTCATCACCTTCGGCATCATGTTCCTGCTGGGGCTGGGCTTTTTTGGGGCCGCGATGGCCGGCAGTGGGCCCGATCCGGTGGAATCCCGTTCGGTCCTGCGCCTGGATTTCAATTACCCCATTCCCGAGCAGAGCCGCTCGGGCCTTCCCAGCGTCATCAATCCGCTCGCTATTGACTTTCGTCCGGCCACCGGCCTGGATGCCATCCGCGCGGGTTTGCGCGAAGCGGCCGAGGACGATAAAATCGATGGGATTTTGCTGGACCTGGGCATCAACCCGAACGGCCAGGCTGTGCTCGGCACGCTGCGCGAGCTATTGATTGAATTCAAGGACAGCGGAAAATTTGTGTGGGCCTATGGGCAGTACGGCGGTCAGCGCGCCTACGACCTGGCCACAGTGGCCGACAGCATTTTCCTGCACCCCACCGGTGGGGTGGAATTGAAAGGCTATAGTGCTGAAACCACCTTCTTCAAAGAGGGCCTCGAACGGCTCGGTGTGGAGGTTCAGGTATTCTACGACGGCAAGTTCAAAAGCGCCACCGAGCCCTTCCGGCGTACGGACATGAGTCCGGAAAACCGCCTGCAGGTGCGCAGCTTCCTCAACGAAGTCTGGGGCCAGTACAAGCAGCGCGTGGCCATGAACCGGAACATGCCGGTGGACTCCGTACAGGCCATTGCCGACCGGCTGGACGGCATGCAACCCGTATTGGCGCTTCGCCACGGGCTGGTGGACGCCATTGCCTACCAGGATGAAGTCTACGACCGCCTCCGGCGAAAAGTGGGCCGCGAGCCGGACGAAGACCTGCCCCTGGTCTCCATGGACCGTTACCTGAGCTACAAGGGCCTGCCCAAGGCGAACAAGCCCAAACGCAGCGGCAACGTGGCGGTGCTGTATGCCGAAGGCAACATCATCGACGGCGAAGGCGACGATGGCCAGATTGGCGGGGCATCGACCGCGCGCCTGATCCGCGAAGCCCGCAAGGACGAAGACGTGGACGCGGTGGTCCTGCGCATCAGCTCACCGGGCGGCAGCGCACCGGCAAGCGACGTGATCTGGCGCGAGGCCATGCGCCTGGCCGAGGAAAAGACCCTCGTGGTGTCCATGGGCAATTATGCGGCTTCCGGCGGCTATTTCATCGCCGCGCCGGCCGACTGGATCATGGCCGAGCCCGGGACGCTGACCGGTTCGATCGGTGTGTTTCTGTTGCTGCCCAACCTTCGCGCGTTGCGCGAAGAACACCTGGGCGTGTACACCGACACGGTCAAAACCGGCGCGCAGGCCGATTTCCCGAGCATCAACCGCCCGGTTTCCGAGACCCAGCGCGTGCTGCTGCAGGCCATGGTCGACAGCACGTATATGGACTTCAAGCGGAAGGTCTCCATGGGGCGCGGCATGTCCATGGATGCTGTGGAGGCCGTGGCCCAAGGCCGCATCTGGACCGGTACCCAGGCCCTGGACAATGGCCTGGTGGACCAACTGGGTGGCCTGGACGAAGCCATTGCGGTGGCGGCTGAACGCGCCCGGCTGGGCGAAGACTATGGCGTATTGCACCGTCCGGAATACGAGCCCAGTCCCCTGGAGGAGATCCTGGTCAGCATGAGCGAGGAAAGCCGCATCCAGGCAGAAGTCCCCGGCATGATCGGGCTGGCGCATGCTGCCGAGTTCTACGGAGCATCGGCTATCTGGAACGAATGGTCCGGAATATGGGGTCCCTTGCAGGAGCATCCGGTGGTGCAGGCACGCATGCCTTTTGTGCTGGACTACTGATGCGGTGGCCGTTTGAACGCCTGATTCCTCCCCGTGCCACAAGCCTGTCCAGCCCATTTGTCCGATGCGCTGGAAGGCCTGGCCCTCATTCTGGAACGTCCGGTCCAATTTGAGACTGCCCAGGCTGTTTCCGGGGGCTGCATCAACCGATGCCATGCAGTGGATACGGATGCGGGCCGATTTTTTCTCAAGCAGCAGGACCGGCCCTACGCGGGATTTTTTGCCGCGGAGGCTGCCGGTTTGAAATTGCTCGGTGGGAGTGCTGCAGCACGGGTGCCCAAGGTGCTTGGCTTTGAAGACCGCAACGCGGGGAACTCCTGGCTTTGGCTGGAATGGCTCGATGCCGCGCCGGCTGAATCCGATGCCGATGCGGCGTTCGGGCGGCACCTGGCGCAGCTGCATGCGCGCCGCGCCGAACGCTTCGGCCGGCCGGGGGAATGCGGCCCCTTTTACCTGGCCACCCTGGAGCAGGACAACCGCGCCCTTCACCGCAGTTGGCCGGATTTTTTTCGCGCGCAGCGCATGCCGCCATTGCTGCAGGCCTGCGGCAAAACACTGCCCCTTGTGCAACGCCGCCGGCTGGAAAAGCTGGCCGACACACTGGAGGATCGTGTTCCCGCCGAAGTACCGGCCCTGATCCACGGCGACCTGTGGAGCGGCAATGCGCTGACCGGCCCGGACGGCCATACCTGGATGGTGGATCCGGCTCCGCTCTACGGCCACCGGGAAAGCGATCTGGCCATGATGCGCCTGTTTGGCGGATTTTCGGAGCGGTTTTTTTCCGCCTACGGCGAAGCCTTGCCCCTGCAGCCCGGCTGGCGGGAGCGGGTGGCGCTTTTCCAGATCGAACCCATTCTGGTCCACGTGGCCCTGTTCGGCAGCGGCTATGTGGGGCAGTTGGGCGGCTTGTTGGATCGGCTGAAGGTCTGATGCATGCTGCCTGAGCCAGGCCGTGCATGGGGCAAAAACCCCTCGGTCCAGGACCTATCTTTGCCCCCATGCTCGATCCCCGCGTCATCCTCGACAGCGACAAACTGGACCTGGTGGTGCAGCGCCTTTGCCACCAGTTGATCGAGAACCACGACACCTTTGCGGACACCTGCCTGATCGGCATCCAACCGCGCGGCATCCACATGGCCCGGCGCATCGATGCTGCGCTGCAGCGCCTGGTCGGCGAACGCCAATGGCAATACGGGGTGCTCGACCCCACCTTTTACCGCGACGATTTCCGCCGCCGAGACCAGCCCTTGCGCCCGGCCGAAACCCGGATCGATTTTCTGGTGGAAGGCAAGCAGGTGGTGCTGATCGACGACGTGTTCTACACCGGCCGCACGGTCCGCGCCGCCATGGATGGTCTGCTGCACTACGGCCGGCCCGCGCGGGTGGAACTGCTGGTCCTGGTGGACCGCCGGCTCAGCCGACATGTACCCATCCAACCGGATTACGTAGGCCAACGCGTGGATGCGGTGATTTCCGAACAGGTCCGCGTGGAATGGGCCGGCATCGACGGCGGCAAGGACCGCGTTTGGATTGTTCAGGATGCTCCGGCCAAATCTTCCAACGCCAAGCCAAAAAGCGACGCATGAACGCACCGGCTTTCGGATCCACAGGTTCAGGACCTTCGGGCCCCGCGCATCCGGAGCAAGGAGGATTCGCCGGAGGCGAAAACCAACCTGGATCGGGGGAGGCGGGCACCAGCGGCGATGCGATGCCCAGCGCGCTTTCCGTGCCCCACCTCATTTCCATCGCCGACTGCACGCGGGCGGATCTGGAATTGATTTTCCACCACGCCGACCGGTTCAAGGAAGTGCTGTCCCGGCCCATCAAAAAGGTGCCGAGCCTGCGGGACATGACCGTGGCCAATTTGTTTTTCGAGAATTCCACGCGGACCCGGATTTCGTTTGAATTGGCGGAAAAACGCCTCTCGGCGGATGTGGTCAATTTCTCGGCTTCCAGCTCCAGCGTCAAAAAAGGGGAAACCCTGCTGGACACGGTCAACAACATCCTGGCCATGAAGGTGGACCTGGTGGTCATGCGGCATCCCAGCCCGGGCGCACCGGTTTTTCTTTCGCGGCACATCGACGCCCAGGTGATCAATGCGGGCGACGGCACCCATGAGCATCCCACCCAGGCCATTCTGGACGCGTATTCCATACGCGAACGCCTGGGCGATGCCGAAGGCCGCATCGACGGCCTCAAAGTGGTCATCATCGGGGACATCCTGCATTCGCGCGTAGCGCTGTCCAACATTTTCTGCCTGCAAAAACTGGGCGCGGAAGTGATGGTCTGCGGCCCCCCAACGCTGATCCCGCCGCACATCGCCGGCCTGGACGTGCTGGTCAGCCACCACCTGCCCGAGGCCCTGGCCTGGTGCGACGTGGCCAATGTGCTGCGCATCCAGTTGGAGCGGATGGACGGTGGCGTGGACGGCGCACCGGCCCTGAACTTTTTCCCCAGCCTGCGGGAATACGCCAACGTATATGGCGTAAACCGCCAGCGCCTGAAAGCCGCGGGCAAGGACATCCTGGTCCTGCACCCCGGCCCGATGAACCGGGGCGTGGAGATCACCTCGGATGTGGCCGATTCCGGCCAGGCCATCATTTTGGATCAGGTCCAGAACGGCGTGGCGACCCGCATGGCCGCATTGTACCTGCTGGCGGCCGTCCGCCGCGGACCGGAAGCTGTAGTATAAGCCTTACCCGGTCCGCAGCAGATGGCTGCTCTAGCGTTGGCTCAGCGCACCAGGGTTATGGTCCCCTTGAACACGCCTTCGATTTCGGCGGCGCGCAGCACGTAGATGTAAACGCCGCCTTCCTGTTCGACACCCTTGTAGGTGCCGTCCCAGCCGGTGTCCGGCTCGGTGGCCTCAAAGATCAGCGCACCCCAGCGGTTGAAGATCTGGAAGTGGTAATCGTTCAGGGCAAACTGGCTGATGGGCGAAAAGTGGTCGTTGACGCCATCGCCGTTCGGCGAAAACGCGTTGGGCATGAAAACCTGCTGGGCGATGTTGATCTCCTTGCAGAACTCGTCCTCGCATCCATCGTCGGAAACAGCGGTCAGGCATACCACATAATTGCCCGCAATCTGGAACGTATGTTCCGGATTCTGCAGCGTGCTGGTCAGTCCATCGCCAAAGGCCCAATTCCAGGATGTGGCATCCGTGCTTTGGTCCAGGAAAACCACCGGAGATCCGGGAATGGGTTCGGCCGTACCGGTTTCAAAATCCGCCAGGGGCGTTATGCCGATGTCAATAGGCATTTGGAAGGTATCCACCTGGTTGCAGGTCAGCGAATCGGTAGCCACCAGGGTGATGGTGTAGGCTCCCCCGGGGTTCAGCGTCCAGGAGGGTTCAAAGTCGGTGCTGGTAGTGCCATCCCCCAGTTCCCACAGGAAGTCGGCCACCGAAGAAGAACTGGTGTTGTCCGGCTCCACCGTCCAGGGTGCACAGCCTTCGGGCGGAAGGCTGAAGTCCGCGATCAATTCAGGGTAGGCAAACAGGGTGGTATCCGCCACGTCCGAGAAGTTGCAGGTGCTCGAATCGGTCACCGTCAGGGTCACCGTATAGCTGGAGCCCGGTACGTAGACGTGGGTCGGATCGCTGGCGCTGCTGCTGGCCCCGTCTCCAAAGTCCCAATCGGCGGAGCCGGGCGGATTGGACAGGTTGCTGAAGTCCACGCTGTTGATGCTGCAATCCTGGACAAAGTCCAGTGCGGCTTCAATGCGGCGGTCGTGGACTTCAATCAGCAAGGTGGCCGTATCGGAATCTGCGCAGGTAGAGGCTGTATCGGACGTACTGGCAATGAGGGTGACTTCGTAGAACCCGGTATCCAAAAACGTGAACGTTGGTTCAAAGAGGCTGCTGGTATCGCTGGGATCGCCCGTTCCAAAATCCCACGTATGCACGTCCGAGCCGTTGCTGAGGTTCTCAAAGTCCACCGTAAAGGGCACACAACCGCTGATGGTGCCGCCCAGGGCGGCGAAGGATGCACTGACGCCGGCAAACTCAAAGTCGATGGCAAAGGTCACGCGATCATAGCCAACACCACTGGTGGAATAAGTGGAGACCGGAGTCATGGGGAAGTCTGTGGAGTTGGTGCAGGAGGCCTGATAGACAATCCCGTTTTTGCTGTAGCGGCTCGTGCCGCCGTCCACGTGCTCCCAACCGGA
>JAUIHG010000182.1 GCA_030432405.1 Bacteroidia bacterium
CCTCATCAGCCCCTCCTTCACCACCGCGGTGGCCCAGATCATGCAATTGCCCGGCGTCAGTGGCAAGGACAACAACATGATCCTTTTTGAGTTCTCCAAACACGACCCAGAGGGTCTGGAGGAACTGGTGGGCAATCAACGGTTGGTGAAATCGGCCGATTTTGATCTGGTCCTGCTGCGCAGTTCCGAGAAGGGTTTTGGCATGCGCCACGAAATCCATGTGTGGATTTCGGATCAGGATTACCAGAACGCCAACCTCATGATCCTATTGGCCTACATTGTCCTGGGCCATCCGGATTGGAAGCGCGCTACGATCAAGCTGTTTGCCATTTTCCCGGAAGACCAGCAAGCCAGCGCACGCGCCAACCTGCAGAAACTGGTGGTTTCCGGACGCCTGCCCATCACCCATAAAAACATCGAGGTGATCGTGCGGCAGCAGGACAAGCCGCGCAAGGCCATTATCAACGCGCGTTCGCGCGATGCCGACCTCACCTTCATCGGCTTCCGCGACGACGCCCTGCGCAAAAACGGCAGCACCACCTTCGAGGGTTATGCCGATTTGGGCAATGTGCTCTTTGTCAGTGCGGCGGCGGAAAAAGAAATTCAACTGCTGTCCTGACCGCTGCTGGAGCAGACCTTTGGCGATGCGCACGGGCAGCGGCCCCTGCTCAGTGAGCACCGCGGACCCTCGTGTATGGACCGAAGCGCCCGAACCCAAGCCCTCAAACGCGAAGCCCAGCGCCTCGGCTTTGCCTTTGTGGGCGTATCTGCCGCCGACTTCCTGGACGAGGAAGCCCCGCGCCTGGAGGCCTGGCTCAAGGCGGGACGGCACGGCCGCATGGGGTACATGGAAAATTGGTTCGACAAGCGCCTGGATCCGCGCAAGTTGGTGCCGGGCGCGCGCAGTGTCGTTACCCTGCTGTACAACCACCACAATCCCGCCAGGCCTTCGGACCCGGAAGCACCGCGCATCAGCCAATACGCCTACGGCGAAGACTACCACCACGTCATCAAGCGCAAACTCCGCGGCCTGGTGGATTGGATGGAGCGCGAAATCGGGGCCGTGGAGGGCCGCGTTTTTGTGGATTCCGCCCCGGTGCTGGAACGCGCCTGGGCCCGGCGCAGCGGCACGGGCTGGGTGGGCAAAAACGGCATGCTCATCCACCCGAAAGCGGGCTCCTATTTTTTCCTGGCCGAGTTTATCTCCGACCTGGACCTGGAACCGGACGGGCCCATGAAGGACTACTGCGGCACCTGCCGGGCCTGCATGGACGCCTGCCCCACCGACGCCATTCCCGAACACTATCAGGTAGACGGCAGCCGCTGCATCAGCTACCTGACCATTGAATTGAAGGACGCCAACCTGCCGGAAGCGTTTCGCGGCCAAATGGAAAACTGGGCCTTTGGTTGCGACATCTGCCAGGAGGTGTGCCCATGGAACCGCTTTGCGCAAAAACACCGGGAAGCAGCCTTTGAGCCCAAGGAGGGCTTACTGGAACGACCGGTCCAGGAATGGCAGGAAATGACCGAAGCGCTTTTCCGGCAATGGTTCAAAGGTTCAAGTCCCGTGAAACGGACCAAATTCAAGGGCTTGAGGCGCAACCTGGATTTTCTGGGGCTTCGCCCGAAGGGCGAAGACCTCAACACGCCGGCATCCGATGCCGAAACCGGCACAACGGAACCGGACCAGTGAGCCGGACCATTGGCCCGGAAAACGGAGCAGCATCAACGGGGCCCCGCTCGTTTTGGAATTCCCGTTCCAAAAAACGGCTCAGTGCATGCGCTCCCCGCGCAACTCCAAGGACGCAATGACCTCGGCTTCAAAAGCCAGCCATCCATCCCAGCGGCGCTGGACTTCATCGACCGGGAAATAGGTCCGCGCCAAGTCCAAAAACAGGCGGTAGTGCCCGGCTTCGGAGACCATGAAGCCGTGGTAAAACTTGCGCATCACCGGGTCCTCGAGGTACAGCGAAAGCAGGCGAAAGCGCTCGCAGGACCGGGCCTCAATCAGCCCGGCCACCAGCAGCTTGTCCAACAGCACTTCTTCGCGGGATTGGCCTTTGGGGATGTGCGCAAAAAGCTTGTTGACGTACACGTCTTTGCGCTGGCGGCCCAGTTTGAGTTTGCGTTCGCGCAAGGCGCGCATGACCTGCCGGAAATGCCCCCACTCTTCGGTGACGATCGGCGCCAGTTCGTCCACCAACTTCTCGTGTTCGGGATACTGTTGAATCAGCGAAATGCAGGTGCTGGCGGCCTTCTGCTCGCAATAGGCGTGGTCGGTGAGCACCTCTTCCAGGCTGCGTTCGGCCAAGTTGACCCAGCGCGGATCGGTGGGCAGTTGGAGGCCCAACATTTGGACGGCAGAAGCCTGTTGCTGGGCGGCAATGGGATCCATTTCGGGATTTGAAGGGCGGGCATTGTCCATGGCAAAAGGCGATCGGCTTGCGCGGACGCAGGGACCTGCTCAGGCACCTGCGGCGTCCGCGGCTGCAAAAATGCAAAGAAGCGCCCGCCCCGGAACAAAACAGCCGGCCCCCTGGGGGACCGGCTGCAAAAGGTGTCGTGTTGGGGTTGGATCAACGCGCGATGAGCAGGCGCTGCATGGCCGCCTGTCCGTTCTGCGAAGCGCGGACCAGGTAGCTGCCGTTGCCCAATGCCGTGAGGTCAAGCGCAACCGCCGCCCGCCCGTCCGGGAACTGCGTGCTGAGCACGGTGCGTCCGGTGAGGTCCAGGACCTCCACCTGCACGGCGCCTTCGGCGAAGAACAGGTCCAACTGGACGCGCTCCTTTGCTGGGTTCGGCGCCAAGGCAAAGCCCTTGTCCGTCATGCCCTCGCGTGCATTGGGCATGGTGAAAAGCTGCAGCGGCGTATACGCCGACACACCGGCGGCTCCGCAATTGGCGCGGACCTGCCATTCGTAGGTGCGCCCCCCTTTGAAGATGTTGAAGGTGCGGCTGGTCCCGGAGATGTTGACGTTGCGGAAGGCAGCGCCCACCTTGCGGCCCTGCAGCTCGTACCCGGTGGCGCCGGATACCGGGTCCCAACTCATCTGGGCACTGGTGGGTGCCGCCACGATCGTGGTGGTGGGGTTGGCCGGCACATCGCAGGTGGGCACGCTGCCGCCGCACACATTGGCAGCGTTGTTGACCACCGATGCCCGGGGACCGCCGCCCGTCAGTGTAGCACGCATGCGTGCGGCCTGACCGTCGGTAAACATGACCAGGCAATCGTCGTAGCTGTAGTCCATGTAGTTCTGGACGTTGTCCAGGCTGCCGCAAGTGTTTTTGCTCAGCGGGCAACCGCTGGTCGAGGAATTTGAGGCCGGCGTATCGGAGACGCCATCGTCGGCACTGCATCCCCCGTCGCCCCAGATGTGGCGCAGGTTCAGCCAGTGGCCGACTTCATGGGTGGCCGTTCGCCCGAGGGCGTACGGCGAAAGCGGGCCGGAGGCCCAGGCGTCGCGGCCCGTGTATTGGTAGTCGATCACCACGCCGTCCGTGGCTGCAGGACCACCGGGAAACTGGGCATAACCCAGAATGCCAAAACCGATGTCGCAGACCCAGATGTTGAGGTATTCGTCCGTCGGCCAGGCATCCTTTCCACCGGAACTGGTGCTTTTGACGTTGTCCGAAAAGGCCGAAAAGCTGCTGCGTGTGGTGGGCGTACGGGTGATGCCCGTGGTCGGGTTTCCGTTGGGATCCACAGTGGCCAGGCAAAACTCGATTTCGCTGTCGGCGGCAATGCTGGCAAAAGGTGCCACGATGGTGCTGGCATCGGCATTGGTCAGGCGGAAATCCTCGTTGAGCACGTCCAGCTGGCCCTGGATGACGTAATCGGGCACGTTTTCGCCGGTGCCGTTGTAAACCACGTGGAAGACCACCGGAATGGTGTACACCACCGCCGCAGAACGCTCTGCCGCACCGGATTCCAATACCGCACGGGTGTGGGCTTCAATGGCGGCCTGGCGCTCGAGGATGCTGGGATTCTGTTCGATGAGCTGCTGCATGTATTCGGTGCTCTGGCAGCGCTGTTGGGCCTGTAGGGCTCCGCCTGGGGCCAGGCCCAGTGCAGCACCCAGCCCCAGGGCAAAGGCGGTCTTTGCCGATTGGCGCAGGGTTTTGAGCCCTGCAGGTTTGAAACAAAAAGAGTCCATGAAAGAGGGATGCATTCGTGAAAATTGGAGGGTGAGGGTAACGCCGCACAAGTTACCGGTCCGTTCCGGGCCATCAAACGATCCTGCCAGGCAGGCCACCGCTTGCGCGGTTCGGAATGGCCGCATTTTTTGGATTCATGCCCGTCCGGCAAGGTAGGCGCAGGTGGCGTCTGCACGGCATTCGCCCGCAAGGGCGCTGTGACCGGCTTGCATGCCCAGTGGGGAGGACCTTTCCGCTGCCCCGGTGCACGACACCAACAATGAGGACCGTGGACCACAGCCCGGGACCACAGCCCGACAGAGGCCCGTAACTTCCGGCCGTGAAAGTGCTGATCCTGCGCTTCAGCGCCATGGGCGACCTGCTGTTGACCACACCGGTCTTGCGGAACTGGAAGCGCTGCCGGCCGGGCGATGAAGTCCACATGGCCACCAAAGCCGCCTACGCGGACGTGCTTCAGCACAGCCCATACCTGGACGGGCTGCACCTCCTGGAGCGCACGGATGCGGCAAAGCACATCCCGGCCGGACAGCCCCAGCCCGCTCCCCTGAATGTCCTGATCCGCACTTGGCGCGGCATGGGCTTTGACGCCGTGCTGGACCTGCACCGCAATTGGCGTACCGCCCAAATCCGGTTGGCGCTGCCTCGGGCCCAATGGAGCTGCGTGGACAAACGGAATCTGGACAAATGGCGCTTTGTCCGGAGCAAACAACCAGAACGTGCGGTCCCCCACATCGTCCGCCGCTACCTGGATGCCGCGCAGCCCTTCGGCGTGGAAGACGATGCCCACGGACTGGACGCCAACCTGGACAAAAGCGTCCGGGAAGGGGTGCTTGCAGCCCTGCCGCAGGGTTTTGCGCCCGGCGCATACAATGCCCTGGTATTGGGGGCCAAACAATACACCAAGCGCATGCCCGGTCCATTGCTGGAGGCGCTGTGCACCCGCCTCCGTACTCCGCTGGTGCTGATTGGAGGCCCACAGGAAGCGCCTTTGGGCGAAGGCCTTGAAGCCCTGGCGCCACAGCGCATCCTCAACCGCGCTGGCAAGGTCGGCATGCTGGCTTCCGCCGCGCTGCTGTCCGGCGCCCGGCGGGTATTGGCCGGGGATACCGGCATGATGCATTGGGCTGCTGCCCTTGGAAGGCCGGTATGCAGCGTCTGGGGGAGCACCCATCCGGCCCTGGGCATGTACCCCTACTTCGGAGGTCCGGATCCCATTCGGGCATATCAGTTGGCCGGCGGCGCAATGGCCCGCGTGCCTGACCTGGAATGCCGCCCCTGTGGCAAACTGGGCAAAGCGGCCTGTCCTGAGGACCATTTTCGCTGCATGCTGGACCTGGATCCGCAGGATCTGGCGGATTGGCTGGAGCAGGGGCAGCGCCGCGGTATGGTCCTCGCCCCCGACCGCTTTTTGGGCGAATAAGGCGTGCAGGACCTTGTGGTTGTGGTGGCTTGAAAAGTAATAATGTGTCAAATGCCCCTGCAACCAGCTAGGAGCTATGGGGGCTTCTTTGGTATTTTAGATGCATGCGTTGGAAATCCGGATTGCACAGCTGTTCAATGGTCCGGGCGTTTGCTGTTGTTGTGTTGGTGTTTATGGGCCTGATTTCGCCGAAAACGGCGAAAGCCAGCCATGCCTTGGGAGCAGACATGAACTATGTCTGCATTGATCCGGCCACAAACACGTACAAGTTTTACGCCACGTTTTACCGGGATTGCGGCGGCATTGCTGCACCCACGACCATCGATTTTTATTTTGCTAATGTCTGTGGCCTGGTGCCCAGTACCGTGACGGCCAATTACGATACCCTCTTCAACGGGGTGATGGACCTGTATCCGGGCCTCGAGGTCAGTCCGCTGTGTCCGGACG
This sequence comes from Bacteroidia bacterium, assembly GCA_030432405.1. Lineage (GTDB taxonomy): Bacteria > Bacteroidota > Bacteroidia > Chitinophagales > BACL12 > WGOA01. The sequence goes on from JAUIHG010000182.1 coordinate 6,023, forward strand.
ACCTGGTCGACTCGGAATGCAACGGCGGCAGCCTGCCCGGTGTGGAGGTTTACGTCTACTCCGCCGAGGTTACCCTGCCCTACGATTGTCCGGAATGGACCGTGGGCTTCTCCGTCAATGCGCGCAACAACGACATCGACAATCTGGTGGGTCCGGGCGGACAAAACCTTTACGTGGAAGCCAAAGTGAACAACGTGGGCTCCATCTGCAACAACTCGCCCCTGTTCACCCAATTGCCGGTGGCTTACATCTGCCGCAACACGCCCTTCAACTTCAACCACTCGGCAGTGGATGCCGACGGGGACTCGCTGGTGTACACCCTGGTTCAGCCCCTCAATGCAGCGGCCGACCCCATCCCCTACGTTACCCCACCCTATTCCCTGGCGCTGCCCCTGACCACCACCACGGGCACCTTCCCGTTTGACAGCCAGACCGGCCAGATGTCCTTCACGCCGGATGCCGAGCAGACCGGTGTGGTCACCGTCCTGGTGGACGAATACCGCGACGGCACCTGGATCGGCAGTACCATGCGCGACATCCAGATCATCGTGGCCAATTGCACCAACCTGTCGCCGGACGACCTGACGGGCGTCGGTGGATTGGTGGGCGGATCGGCACCTGACGACAATTCGGTCGTCACCTGTCCCGGGGATTCCCTGTTGTTCCAGATCACCTTTGGCGACAGCGATGCAGCTGATGTCCTCAGCCTAACGACCAACATCGGCCTGACCATTCCGGGTGCCACGTTCACCTGGACAGGCACCAACCCCATCGTGGCCACGTTTGCATGGGATCCGGAGGAGGCCGACACCGGCTACTACGTCTTCACCGTCACGGTGCAGGACGATGCCTGTCCCCTGCCTTCGACGGCGGCTTTTGCCTACGACATCACCATCCTGGGCGATTCGCTGGAATCCTTCGCCGTAGGCGATGCCACGATCTGTCCGGGCGGTTCCACGCCCTTTGACGTGACAGGTGCGGTATCCTTTGCCTGGACGCCGCCCCTTGGCTTGAGCTGTACGGATTGCCCGGACCCCGTGGCCAGTCCCAGCGCAAGCACAACCTATCAGGTGGTTGCCGTGCGCCCCAGCGGCTGC